>JBBDLQ010000119.1:0-21995 GCA_040878765.1 Balneolaceae bacterium
TTCAGGGCTTGGATGCAGTGATGGTGCGCATTCAAGGCTCCGGACATGGGATTGCAACCAAACCCAGCAACCTGTTCAGAAAAGTTAGCTACATAACCGGGTGGTTTGAGAAGTATAAGAAGTAGCTTTTAGCTAACAGCTAAAAACCAAATTACCACTTCTTAATACACACACTATTCAATATCTTCTTGCAAAAGAAATTTAAATTCAATAAATCTACATGCTCTTTGCGGTAAGCCTTCCCTTTTTAAATGAGATCGTTGCTCTTTTTCTTGTCAGCGTTCTAATTGCATACATCTGTTATCGCATCAAATTAGTACCCATTGCCGGGTTTTTGATTGCCGGAGTGATCATTGGTCCAAATGCGCTGGGTTTAGTACAGGATATAGAGCTCGTGAACATGCTGGCGGAGATAGGTATTATACTTCTGCTTTTTACCATCGGTATTGAATTCAGCCTCGAAAAATTATCCAAAATAAAGAATGCCATTTTTGTTGGAGGTGGCCTACAGGTTTTATTAAGTGTTGCCTCCGTAGTAGGTATCCTGTTGCTCTTAAACGTTGAGTGGAAAGTAGCTGTTTACACCGGCTTTTTAGTGGCTTTGAGTTCCACCGCTATCATTCTTGGATTGCTGAGCGAGCAAGGTAAAACCGATACTCCTGTAGGCAGGCTTTCATTGGCCGTTCTTATTTTTCAGGATTTCGCCATCATCGCTATGGTACTTTTAGTCCCCATTTTATCGGGACAAAGTGATTCTATTCAGGATGTGTTCATTGTACTTGGGAAAGCACTTTTACTGATTGCTGTTGTGGTGGTTTTAGCCCGCAAAATTGTTCCATGGATCTTAGAAAAAGTAGCCCAAACCCGCCGGCAGGAATTATTCTTACTCACCGTGATGGCCATCTGTTTTGGCACCGCTGCTTTGACCAATCTTGCTGAAGTCAGTCTTGCTCTTGGCGCCTTCCTTGCCGGACTGGTGGTAAGCGAAAGTCATTACAGTGATCATGCCCTCAGTGAAATTCTGCCCTTAAAAACCATTTTTAATGCCGTATTCTTCGTTTCGGTAGGAATGCTGCTTGATCTTCAGTTTGTAATCGAAAATCCCCTCCTGCTGCTTGGGATTGCTGCCGGTGTTCTTGTTTTGAAATTTATTCTAAGTTCCGTGAGTTTGCTCGTACTTGGATATCCTATTCGAATTGCTGCTGCAGCCGGTATTGTATTGGCACAGATCGGGGAATTTTCTTTTGTACTGGAACGGGCTGGTCGACCTGCAGGGTTAACCCCCGGTGGATTCGGTGAAATGGGTTCCCAAGTTTTTATAGCTACTTCAGTTTTATTAATGCTCCTAACTCCCCTTTTCCTGAAAATAAGCCCAAAAGTCGGTGAACTCTTAGCAAAAACTCCATTGCGTAAGATTGGAGAAAACCGGAAAGAAACGGCTTCAGATGAAGAATCAACGGACTTAGAAGATCACGTAATTTTAGTTGGATATGGTCCGGCGGGAAGAAATCTTGCCAGGGTATTTAAAGACACCGGTATTCCATTCATCGTTGTTGAATTAAATCCGAATTCCGTTGCTGAAATGAGGGAAAATGGAATTAATGCGATATACGGGGATGGCTCCAAAACACATATCCTGGAGCATGCGGGCGTGTATAAAGCCAAACTTTGTGTGGTAGTAATTAATGAACCACGGGTTACACCCAGAATTATTAAACTGGCCAATTATCTTAATCCTACTATACAGGTCATAGCCCGTACACGATATCTATCTGAAGCCGAAGCACTTAAAGAAGCAGGAGCTGATCAAGTAGTACCTGCAGAAATGGAAACAACGGTTCGATTATTTTCCAATGTGTTACGCTCATATCTCATTCCTGAAGAGGAAATTAACCAGCATATCGGCGAGCTGCGAAAAGAAGATTATCAGGTCATGCGGGGAAGCATTCAGGAAGCTCACCTCATGGTTCTCAAAGGACTGGATGAAGAAGGACTCCATACTCGGGCTGTGGCAGTTAAAAAAGGTTCATACGCGGCAGGAAAATCTTTAGGCGAACTCATGCTGCGCAATAAATATCAGATCACTATTTTGACAGTGAATAGAGGTGGGAATAATATTGGAAATCCTGCCGGAGAATTTACGCTAAAAGCCGGTGATCGCCTGGTAATGGTTGGTATGGCTGACCGATTTGCCGATGCGGCCGAAGTATTCCGTGAGGAAAAAATACCGGAAGAGTTAGAAGAGATTTAAAAGGTTCATTCAGTGAATATTTAGCAAAGTTGGCTACACAACCGGTTGATTTGATAACTATAAGAAGTAGCTTTTTAGCGATCAGCTTTCAGTTTATATAGTCATTCCCGCGAAGGCAGGAATCTAATAGCTTAAATGAAATTAAGTTGCCTTATACAATATCAAGATCTCGGGCATTCGCCGCGAGATGACTTAAAAACTGAAAGCTGAAGTCTGACTACTGACAGCTTAAAACTTCTTCCAAATAAGGCTTCTTAAACCACCCACTATTCAATATCTTCAACTAAACCAAAAAGCATAGTACCACTTAATGCAAACAATTCAGGAAACAATTTGGGAAGTAGTATATGCGATCCTGCCTATTACGGTATTGGTTCTTGTTCTGCAATTCACATTAATCTGGCTTCCATTTGCGTCCCTTCTTCAATTTTTAGTAGGTGTTGTATTTGTTTCCATTGGACTTGTTTTATTTCTGTTAGGGGTACACATTGGTTTGCTGCCGGTTGGAGAAATGATCGGTGCCGCCCTTCCAAAAACCGGCAAGTTATGGATGATCCTGCTTTTCAGCTTTATTCTCGGGTTTTCAGTTACAGTGGCAGAACCGGATGTACATGTACTTTCCGGGTATGTGGATAGAGTTTCAGAAGGAGCAATCGGCAAGTGGTCTTTGATTTTCCCCGTAGCATTAGGCTTGGGAATATTTGTTTCACTTTCGATGGCGAGAATCATATTTAAAATTTCCATCAAATGGATTCTTTTTTTTAGTTACTGTATTGTATTTGGCATTGCTCTTTCTCCCTGGGTATCCGATGAATTTATCCCAATTTCATTTGATGCCGGCGGAGTTACTACAGGCCCAATGGCCGTGCCCTTTATTCTCGCTTTTGGAGTAGGTATTGCATCAGTAATTCGCAGTGATGAAAAATCAGCTGATGGTTTTGGTTTAGTTGCCTTAGCCTCGATAGGTCCCATAATTGCCGTATTAATTTTAGGAATTATATTTGGCCAATAGAAACATAGTTTATGGATATAAAAATATTTGAAGGATTTGGTCATGTTTTTTTTGAAGTTTCAATGACGTTGCTACCATTGATTTTATTTTTTGCATGCTTCCAGATTTTCATGCTGAAACTTCCTTTTAAAAAAGTTTGGGACATAGCTATTGGTGTGATCTTCACTTTTTTAGGACTTTCCTTTTTCCTTCAGGGAGTGCATGTCGGTTTTTTACCGGTGGGAACTGAAATCGGTGAAATTGTTGGAGACTGGACGCATCAATGGCTTTTGATTCCTATTGGATTCCTTTTGGGCTTTGTGGCTACTTTTGCCGAACCTGCAGTAAGAGTTTTAAATGATGAAGTGGATAAGGTTACCAGTGGATATATCCCAAAAAAAATAATGCTCTACACTCTTTCAATTGGAGTTGCCATTTCTATCGCGCTTGCTATGACACGCATTATTTATGGTATTTCACTATGGTATTTTATTGGTCCGGGTTATTTCATTGCTTTGACAATGATGTTATTTTCAAATGAAACATTTACATCTATTGCATTTGATGCCGGAGGTGTGGCAACCGGCCCGATGACAGTCACGTTTATCTTGGCTATTGCCCTGGGATTTTCCCGCACTCTTGATGGTAGAAACCCACTTATTGATGGATTTGGGATGATTGCCCTTGTAGCATTAGCCCCCATTTTATCCGTATTGACACTCGGATTACTTTTTAAATATAACGAAGCTAAAGCCGATGGTTAGAATTATAAGTAATGAGCATAAACTCATTATCACAATCGTGAAAAAAAACCTGGCACGCAGGGTTTTGAGAGCCTGTAGAAAAGCCGGTGCAGAAGGCGGAACCATATTCCCCGGCCGTGGAACAGGAACCCATGAAACCGGCTCCATTTTAGGGGTTAAAGTTGAACCGGAGAAAGAAATTATTCTTTGTTTGGTACCTCAGAAAATTGTGGACAAAACGATATCAAAGATCCGTGCCGCTGCCCGACTAGATCGTCCCGGAACAGGAATTGCATTCGTAATCAAAAGCAATAAAATTAGCGGTATTGCACATATGCTTAGTGCTCAAACTTCTTCATCACCCAAAAGTTAATCCCATGCCTAAACCACAAGATTTGTCGTTTGAACTGATTATTACCATTGTAAACCGTGGTTTATGCGGAGCAGTAGTAGAAGCCTCTAAAGAAGCCGGGGCGGAAGGCGGAACCATTATTTCCGGTAGAGGTTCAGGGATACATGAAAAAGCAAAACTATTCTCTTTTACTATTGAGCCAGAAAAAGACATCGTACTTACTCTGGTTCCAAATGACCGGACCGAAGTAGTGCTGGAAGCCATTGTTAAATCAGCCGAATTAAATGAACCCGGAAACGGAATTGCTTTTGTTTTGGAAGTAGATCGCGTTACAGGGATCAATCACCTTATTGATAAAATTGATTCATAACGCATTACGTAGCAACTGTTGTTTTGAATTGGTTTCCTTTTATGATTTTCCGTATTACAATCATATCCTCTTTCTGAGCAAGTATCAAAAGCTTATCTCCAATCTTGATCTCGGTAGTGCCTCTTGGTACCAAAAATTTACCTTCTCTGTTTATAATAACGATCAATGAGTTATCTGGAAAATTCAGATCAATCACTTGTTTTCCGATGATGGGGTCTCCTTCCGCGATCTCCAGCTCTTTCATGGCGCTTTTGGTATCGACGGAGGGTTCAAATTCTACGGGGAATTTTGTTTTAGGAATAATTGGAGAATCAACGTGTAATTTTCTGGCAATCCATGGAATAGTTGGGCCTTGAATAATTACTGAAGTCACCACTACAAAAAACACGATACTGAAGATCAATTCAGCATTTTCAATCCCGGCAACGAGTGGAAATGTGGCCATAATAATGGGTACTGCTCCACGAAGTCCGGTCCATGAAATCATTAACTTTCCGCGCGCTTTTTGTTGTGAAAACATCAGCGATATAAAAACACTGATCGGGCGTGCCAGTACTATAAGTACAACCGATATGATCAATCCTTCAACCCATATATCTAAAATTTGACCTGGGAATACTAACAATCCAAGCGTTATAAACATGGTTATTTGCATCATCCAGCCCAATCCATCAAAGAAATTCACTAAACTACGCTGGTGAATGAAGTTCGAGTTCCCTAACACCAACCCGGCCAGATATACCGCTAAAAAACCACTTCCTCCCAGTAAATCAGTAGCCGCATAAATTAGCGGGACCAACGAAAGCGTAAGCACCGGGTACAACCCATCATATTCGAGATTAATATTATTGATGAGCCATGTAATCAATCGGCCAAATAAATATCCTGCAACCAATCCAATACTGATCTGCATCAAAAACATGATTAGCAGATCAGGAATTGCAAAATCAGGAAGTGTCAGCCATTGTATCACTCCAAGCGCAAGGAAAATAGCCATAGGATCATTGGTACCGGATTCAAATTCCATCAATTCCTTTAAACGGTATTTAAAACCAATAGCTTTAGATCGTAATACTGAGAACACCGCAGCGGCATCCGTTGAAGAAACTATGGCACCAAGCAAAATGCCCTCCAGAATACTGAAATTGAGCAGCCAAATGGCAAAACCTCCAACTACTAAAGCACTGATTAGTACTCCAAGTGTTGAAAGAGAAATACCGGGAGCAATAATGGGACGAATTTTCTTCCATCTTGTATCCAGTCCACCTGAAAATAGAATATATATCAACGCAATAATTCCAAGCGATTGAGCCAGTTCATAATCATCAAAATAAACTAGATTGAGTCCATCAGAACCAAAAATCATTCCTACGAACAAAAAGATAAGCAGTGCAGGAATCCCCCAACGGCTGCCAAGCTTACTGGAAAAGATACCAATCAATAATATTATAGCACCTGTTAACAGATAAAGGGAAATAGTCATGTACGAATTTGTTTTATGATTAGACTAGGGAAAAAATTATTATAAAATAAAAAGCCCGTGGTATTCAACAAACACCACAGGCTATAATTAAATATATTTATCTACTATTTACTTCCAAGCCCCCAAAATCAATCCCATCAAGGTAAATACAACCGACCAAAAACCGCCGTTGATCAAGATATATTTCCAGGATTTTTGCTCATAGAGTGCATTTACACCAATAGCCATCGCTACCCATCCAAATCCGGTTAAAAAACCATAAAAAGCTCCTTCCTGTGCATTCACTTCACCTCCAAAAAACATGGCTAAACAATACGCCATAATGAACTGGAAAATAAAAGTTAAACCAAAGATCTTGGGCATATTTCCTTTTTGAGCATCCTCTTCCGTCATGCCGACCGAAGCCATCCAGGGTTTTCCGAATAACGGACCATACCAAATAAACCCAATTGCAAAACCAACCAGAGAAGCGGCTATCACAGCCAGCCAATTTATTGCTGCCATTTCCATATCATTTACCTCATAGTTATTTTATTATTGTATTCAGTTACTATATGGATTCTTTGTTAACTGCTGAACCCCAATGAATTAACAAAATTTACCGGCATCTAACAACATCAAAGGATTTTTTTAATGACAATTTATTTCATTAGCCAAGCTTTTGATTTAGATTTCTTACCTTACCAATTCTAAAGATTTAAGAACCAATATCACTATATGAAATACCCTGATTTTAATCAGACTATCCCGATCGATCATGTTGGTGTAGAAGAGCGCGTTTCTCGTTTAAATAAACGAAGTATTAAAAAAGAATCAAAAATACAGGCTCTTAAACTTGCCTTGAGTATGATTGATCATACTACGCTTGAGGGAAGTGATTCTCCCGGTAAAGTGATTCAGCTTTGCAAAAAAGCGAAACAACCCTACCCTGCTATTCCTGATTTACCTACAGTGGCTGCAGTTTGTGTGTATCCAAGAATGGTTAGGATTGCCAAAAAAGAACTTAAGGGATCTAAAGTCAGGGTAGCAAGCGTGGCAACTGCTTTCCCAAGTGGACAGGCCCCATTAGCGATGCGTTTGGAGGAAACCAAATTTGCGGTTTCCGAAGGCGCTGATGAAATTGATATGGTGATTAGTCGTGGGGCTTTCTTAAATGGAGAATACAAACTCGTATTTGATGAAATAGCCGCAGTTAAAGAAGCGTGTGGTGAAGCCCATCTCAAAGTGATTTTAGAAACCGGAGAACTTCATACCTATGAAAATGTTAGAAAAGCCAGCGATATTGCCATGCATGCCGGGGCCGATTTTATAAAAACTTCAACTGGAAAAGTAAGTCCGGCCGCAACCCAGCCTGTTACTTTAGTAATGCTTGAGGCTATTCGCGATTTTTATTACGAAACGGATAAAATGATTGGGATGAAGCCCGCCGGCGGAATCCGAACTGCGAAACAAGCCATTCAATATCTGGTTATAGTAAAAGAAACCCTGGGATCGGCCTGGCTAAATAATGATTATTTCCGTTTCGGAGCCAGCTCTCTGACTAATGACATTTTAATGCAAATAGTTAAACAACAAACCGGTCACTACCAATCGCTGGATTATTTTAGTAATGATTGATCTATTAATGAATTTGAACTAAGAACTACCGATATGTCTAACACCGAAATAAAAGAAGCCCCTTACAAGCCAACTTCACCTAACTCAAAACTGGATTTTGAATCGGTTTGGGAATACGCCCCGGCTCCAGAAAGTTCAGATTTTGTAGAAGTGAAAGATCAATATGATCTTTTTATTGGCGGTAAATTTGTAAAACCTTCCAAAGGACGTTACTTCAAAAGCACAAATCCTGCTACAGAAGAAGTAATCACCGAATTTGCTGAAGCCACACAAAAAGACATTGATAGCGCTGTTAAAGCAGCACGCAAGGCTTTTGAAGGGGAATGGTCTCAAATTTCAGCTAAAGAGCGTGGTAAATATATTTATCGTATCGCCAGGATGATTCAGGAAAGAGCGCGGGAGTTCTCAATTTTGGAATCTATGGATGGCGGTAAACCCATTCGCGAATCCCGTGATGTCGATATTCCATTGGTTGCGGCCTACTTTTTTTACTATGCCGGCTGGGCCGATAAATTGGATTATGCATTCCCGGGAAGAAAGCCAAAACCATTAGGCGTATGCGGACAAATAATCCCCTGGAATTTCCCATTATTGATGTTAGCCTGGAAAATAGCTCCCGCTCTTGCCTGCGGAAATACTGTGGTGTTAAAACCCGCAGAAACCACTTCTTTAACAGCGCTAAAATTTGCAGAATTAGTTAAAGATGCCGGTTTACCAGATGGTGTAATCAATATTGTTACGGGAGCCGGACAAACCGGGGCTGAGATCGTAAATCATAAAGATGTTGATAAGATTGCTTTCACGGGCTCAACAAATGTGGGTAAAATCATTCAGAAATCATTGGCTGGAACCGATAAAAAATACACCCTGGAATTAGGAGGCAAAGGAGCTTTGGTAGTTTTTGAAGACGCACCAATTGATCAGGCCGTGGAAGGTATTATAAATGCAATATACTTTAATCAGGGGCATGTTTGCTGTGCAGGCTCCCGCCTGTTAGTTCAGGAAGGAGTTGCTGATAAGGTAATTAATAAACTCAAAGACAGGCTGGAAACTCTTATTGTGGGCGACCCACTTGACAAAAATACGGACATTGGAGCAATCAATTCGAAAGAGCAATTTGAAACCGTAAATAAATACCTGGAGCTTGGAGTTGAAGAAGGAGCAGATATTTATCAATGCAAATGCGATATCCCCGAAAACGGATACTTTATACGGCCTACCCTTTTTACTAATGTTTCACAATCAAACCGGGTAGTTCAGGAAGAAATTTTTGGACCGGTGTTAACCGTACAAACTTTCCGTACTGCCGATGAGGGAATTGAAAAAGCCAATAACACTCCTTATGGCCTTGCAAATGGTGTTTGGACTGATAAAGGTTCCAAGATTTTCAAGATGAGCAGTAAAATGCGATCAGGAGTTATTTGGGCAAATACCTATAACAAATTTGACCCAACCTCACCATTCGGCGGTTATAAAGAAAGTGGTGTGGGCCGCGAGGGCGGAATGCACGGATTAGCCGCTTACCTAAAAATTTAATTGTAAATATTTCAATCATGCCTGAGAAGAGAATAGACATTAAAAAAACGTATAAAATGTATATTGGCGGGGGATTTCCACGAAGTGAATCCGGACGGCATTACAAAGTATATGATAGCGAAAAAAATCTGCTGGCCAATGCCTGCAGGGGTTCCCGAAAAGACTTCCGGGATGCTGTAAAAATTGCCCGTGGTGCTTTTGGTGGATGGAGCAGCCGCAGTGCTTATAACCGCGGACAAATTCTCTATCGCATTGCTGAAATGATGGAAACCCGCCGGGATCAATTCATGAAAGAATTAGGCCCTATTGGTTTCAAAACAGCCGAAGCTGAAGCCGACATAAACGCCTCCATCGACCGGCTTATTTATTATGCCGGGTGGACCGATAAATATCAGCAGGTATTTGGATCTATTAACCCTGTAGCAAGTGCTCATTTTAACTTCAGTATGCTTGAACCAACAGGAGTGGTTGCTGCATTTGCCCCGGAGAAAAGCCCGTTGTTAGGATTAGTTTCTGTTATCGCCCCAATTATTGCGGGCGGCAATACCTGTGTAATTTTAGCATCCGAAGCCCATCCTCTTCCTGCTATGAGTTTTGCTGAAGTATTAAATTCCTCTGATGTTCCAGGAGGTGTGGTAAATATTTTATCTGGTTACAAGGAAGAATTAACGGAACATTTTAGTACACATATGGATGTAAATGCATTGGTTTATACCGACAAACTTTCACAGGATTTAAAAAAATTGATAGATGAGAATGCTTCCCTAAATGTGAAACGAATTATCAAAAAAAATGTGGATGACTGGTATTCCAATGAAGCACAGTCTCCCTATTTTTTAACCAATTTCCAGGAAACTAAAACTACCTGGCATCCCGTTGGATTTTAAATGAAATCAATGAAGTATCTTTCAATCTTTATATTACTTATCGTTGCCGCGGGTTGTTCTTCAACTGAAAAAACTATTGAAGAAGCAATGAATGAACTAAAAGATTCCTTGCAGGAAGAAGATAGATCATTAGTCTCCAATGTAAACCTGGAAAACCTGCGTACGCAACTTTCGGATGCTTATGCCTACCGTGAAAACCAGATTCCAGAAGCATTTAATCAGGTTCGGATTGAACAAAAAGTTGAAAAAAATCTTTATGAAGGGTATCGAATCCAAATTTATTCAGGTCAGGATGTAGCCAATGCAGACACCATAGCTGCACATTTCAAGGCCTGGGCCGATACTACTATTACGGGGTATTACCCTGATACTTATGTTTTTTTTCGAACCCCCTATTACCGTGTTCATGTTGGTGATTTTCATGAACGAAATCAGGCCATAAAATTCTCAAATATGGTTAAACGCTTCTTTAGTGATGCATGGGTTGTTTATGATAAAGTAAATCCAAACAAAGTTCCTGCTGATACTACTGTTATCGAAATGAAATAAGAATATTACGTATATAATAATACGAATCTGTTTATTAGATTGACCCTGTAATAATTTATCTTTAAGCAGCATTCTAACCTTCTGAAAATCTATCGGGAATTAAATATCGCAAAACATAACTTTTTAGTTATTATTACGAACAAAGATTGAACGTTAAATTAGATCAGATACGGCATTGGGATTAAAAAACGAAGCACAATCCGGTTACGGTACAAAGAAATTTTATAAGGAATATGTATCCGGAATGAGCCGTGAGCGTTTCTCTAAAGAGCTTACCGCCGATACTGAACGCCTTAAGCTTGTATATAAAGAAGCTGTTGAAGACATTGAACGCCAGCAAGGGCAGCAGCTCCCGGGACATGTTAAATTTCTTCGGCTATTTTCGGACCTTACCCAACGCCTCAACCCAACCCGACGCCTTATATTTGGTTTAGGATCAATCAGCTTTGTTGCACACTATATATTGAATTTCTTTGGGATATCTCAATATGTTTTAATTGGGGATCTGTTGCTCCCATTTGGATTTCTCTCCGTATTTATGCTTTTGCTTATCGAGTTGTTAGAGAAATCTGATGTACAAAAAGAAATTGACCTTGCCCGGGATATTCAGCTCAGCCTGTTGCCCGGCACTTCCCTGAACAAAGAAAATCTTGAAATATATTCTTTTGCCCATACCGCCAAAGAAGTTGGCGGTGATTACCTTGATGTTATTGAAACAGATAAAGGGACCTATGTAATTATAGCAGACGTTTCTGGCAAAGGGTTAAGTGCGGCATTGTATATGGTCCGGCTTCAGGCTTTAGTAAATTTAATCATCGAAAAGGAACAACCCACCCCAAAAGAATTATTTTTACAGCTTAATAATTACATAAAAAGTAACAGTAAAGACAAAACGTTCGTCACCGGATGTGCCGCTTTTTTCCCGAATGATGAAGAATATTTTGAATACATCCGGGCCGGACATAACATTCCTGTGTATTACAACAAAGAACGTGATACAACCTTCAAATTAAAATCTAACGGCTTTGCCCTTGGAATGACATCCACCAAACTGCTGGATAAAAATATGGAGGTTAAGAAGTTTCACTTTAAACCGGGAGATTCCGTTTTATTTTATACAGATGGACTCAATGAATCCAGAAATGAACGGGAGGAAGAATATGGGGAAGAACGGATTGAGTCGCTTATGGAAATCTATGGCTCTCTTCATGCCAAAACAATCGTAAGCAAAGTGCAATCATCTTTAGAGGCTTTTATAGGCTCTGTAAGCCCGCTCGACGATGTAACCTTTACCTGTGTTCACCGGCCTGAAAAGTAACGCTGAGATAAATAAATAACCGTTTTGGATAATCTTCTGATTTTTAGCTAACTCAATACTCAGCGTTTTGATCAAATTGCTTACTTATCCAAGTGCAGCTTTTACCATGGCATCGGAAGTAATTCCAAAATGCTCATATAATTCTTCATATGGGGCTGATTCTCCAAAAGTATTTACACCAATTGCGGTGCCTTCCGGCCCCACATATCGCTCCCATCCAAATGAAGATCCGGCTTCTATAGAAACTCGGTTTGTTACAGCTTTTGGAAGGACTGATTCCTTGTAAGCATCACTTTGTCTTTCAAAAAGTTCCCACGAAGGCATACTCACTACTCGTGCATCAACCCCTTTATTTGCAAGTTCTTTTTTGGCATTAACTGCAAGATGTAGTTCTGAGCCGGTTCCAATTAATATTGCGTCCGGGGTATCCTTCTCAGAGTCTTCGAAGATGTATGCACCTTTAGCCACATTTGAAGCAGCATTGTTCTCTGAACGTGCATAAGTTGGCATATTTTGACGGGTCAACACCAACAATGTCGGGCCTGTTGTGTTATCTATTGCAGCTTTCCAGCCATAAGCGGTTTCGTTGGCATCACCCGGACGAATTATGGTGATATTTGGCATAGCTCTCAAGCTTGCCAGATGCTCTATTGGCTGATGAGTTGGCCCATCTTCTCCCAAACCAATGCTGTCGTGTGTTAATACAAAAATGGAAGGAGTTTTTAAAAGTGACGCAATTCGGATTGCAGGTCGCATATAATCCGTAAATACAAAGAAAGTGGCTCCATATGGAATTAGACCGGAATGAAGTGCCATCCCATTTACTGCTGCACCCATGCCATGTTCTCTTACTCCATAATGAATAGTTCTGCCTGTCGGCTTATCAACAATAAAAGAACCATAACCATCAATATCTGTTTTGGTACTTCCGGAAAGATCTGCTGAGCCGCCAAATAAATTTGGTACAATATCTTTAATTGCATTGATCACTTTCCCAGAGGCAGCACGAGTTGCCAATCCTTTTTCACTTACTTCAAAAACCGGTAATGATTTTTCTAATTCCGGAGAAATTTCACGCTTAATCCATGAAGAAAATGATTTTGCCTCCTCAGTATATTCCTTTCCATATACTGAAAGAGCCTGATTCCAATCCTTTTCTGCTTGGTCTCCTTTTTTAATAGCTTCTCTGTATTTTTCAAGTGCTTCATCAGGAATATAAAACTTCTTCTCCGCATCCCATCCGTAGCCTTCTTTGGTTAATTTTATTTCATCTTCACCTAAGGGAGCACCATGTGAATCGGCAGTATCCTGCTTATTAGGACTTCCGTAACCAATATGAGTGTTGCATACGATTATAGAGGGTTTATCAGTTACAGATTGAGCTTCCTCTATAGCTGATGATATTTCATCATGATTGTGGCCATCAATTTCTACCACATGCCAGTTATAAGCATCAAATCTTTTCGGAACGTCCTCAGTAAAGGCAAGATCCGTAGATCCTTCAATGGAGATCCGGTTTGAATCATATAAGTAAATGATCTTACCTAAACCCATATGTCCGGCCATAGAAGCTGATTCATGCGAAATACCTTCCATCAAATCACCATCACTCACGATCGCATAGGTATAATGATCTACAATTTTATGTCCGCCCATGTTGAATTTATTGGATAGAAAATGTTCAGCCATTGCCATTCCTACCCCGGTTCCAAAACCCTGACCTAGCGGACCCGTTGTTGTTTCAACACCAGGTGTAATTCCATATTCCGGATGACCTGGAGTTTTACTTCCCAATTGGCGGAAATTTTTTAGCTCATCAAGACTCAGATCATACCCTGTTAAATGCAACAGGCTATACAATAACATGGAACCATGACCAGCCGAAAGAATAAACCGATCGCGATCAAACCAATCCGGATTTTTTGGATTGTGTTTCAGATATTTTGTCCACAGAACGTAGGCAACATCAGCCATTCCCATTGGCATACCCGGATGGCCGGAATTTGCTTTTTGTACAGCATCCATTGATAAGGTTCTGATAGTATTAACGCAGAGTTGGTCAAGCTTTGAAGCAGGCATTTATGAAATGTTTAGGATGAAAATTAGTATTTCTTCAATCAGCTTGAAGATAGGAAAAGGCTGTTTTGTTTAAAAGGAAAAAGAGAGAAATTTTGCTCAATTTTGGGCAATATATTGCTCATAAAAAAACCGCCCTGTTTAAAACAGCGCGGTTTCAGAAAAATAAACAATTCAAACTTAATCAGGGAGCAGTAGAATCACATTTTAACTCATATTCCATTTTGTGCTCAGCTGGTGATTTAAACGAGCCATACAAAGCATTCGTAAATGCATCACAGGCATCAGATTTATTACCTAATGTTTGGTGAGCATAACCCAATTCAAAGTAAATTTTAGCTTTATCAGTTTTACCACCATTTTCGTAGTTGAGAGCTTCCCTCGCATTTGCGACAGCTTTTGCAGCATCACCAGCTTTGTTATGAGCTTCAGCCAGTCGGTAATAAACATCAGCAGACTCAGCATTATAATTAAGCGCTTTATTCAGTGTTTCAATGGCGGTTTTAGTTTCACCATCTTGCAATGCCTGTGTTCCAACAGCTAACAACTCATCATGAGCTGCTTCGCGTGATTTAGCTACAATATCACCTTTATTGGTCGCTTCACCCACAGAAATAGCACGGTCATACCATTCAAGCATTTCATCAATCCCTTGATCTATGATGCCATCATCTTCGGTATCATTTAATTTTTTAAAGATCTTTGCTTTTTGATAATAAGCCACTGCATAATTAGCATTTTCATTTAATGCCTTATCCACAGCTTCATTCGCTTCTTCAAGTTCACCCTGACTGTAAAGTGTTACTGAGGCCTGATAGTAAAGTTGAGGAATTACGCTCTTAGCTCTTGTGCTAATTCTTTCGTCATTATATTCTTCACCTACACTAGCTGCTTCTTTGAACGCCTCAATTGCAGTATCCAAATCTTCCAAATCTTTACTTCCCTTAAACGCATTGTAATACGAAACAGCTTTTTTATAATAAACAGTAGGAAGTTGGTTTTCTACTTTGCCCTTTACTTCCTCTCCTTCAGGCCCAAGCTGCTCAGCTATGGTAAGTGCCTGAGTAAGAGATGAAATAGCATCATCAAAATTTTCAGCACTTGCTGCTTCCAATCCGGCATTATATGCTTTAACTGCATCTGTTTGGGTTTGTGCAAAAGCAGTAGTCGCTATCAAAGCCAATACAATTGCAAGTGAACTAAATTTTAATCCTTTCATTATTCTTTAAGTTTGTGATTGTTTTTTTAACGCGGCAAATTTAACAAAAAATGACGCTGAAATTAAACTTATAACAGTTTTTTTAATGAAATAGTATTTATTTAACTAATCAAAACGCTACCATGTTCCAAATTAGAAATAAAAGTTGGGCATGGGTTCTTTTTGACTGTAAAAGTCACAGATAATTTCAACAGCTTCATCCGTTGAGTCTGTGATATGAAATAAGTCAGTATCCTTATCTGAAATCGTTCCCCACTCTTTCATTGTGGTTTCCATCCATTCTAAAAGTCCGTTCCAATATTCACGGCCAAAAAGAATAATTGGAATTTGATCAATTTTCCGGGTTTGAATGAGCGTGAGGCTTTCAAATAATTCATCCATTGTGCCAAAACCACCGGGGAATACTACGAAACCCTGTGCATATTTTACAAACATCACTTTTCGTACAAAAAAGTAGTTGAAATTAATGGTGAAATTTGGATCTACATGCTGATTGATACCTTGTTCAAAAGGCAAACTGATACCAAGACCTACCGATTTTCCTTCCCCCTGTTCTGCACCTTTATTTGCTGCCTCCATGATACCCGGGCCACCACCAGTAATCACTCCAAAACCTTTTCGTGTAATTTTATCCGCAGTTTCAACAGCCAGTTTATAATACTTGTTATCGGGATTTGTACGGGCTGAACCAAAAATAGAAATGCAGGGGCCTATCTGAAATAATTTATCATATCCCTCTACAAACTCACCCATAACCTTAAAAATACTCCAGATATCACGGTCGTAACCATTAACCTGGTTTTTACTTTGAAATTTTCTTTGTTCTTCAGTCATAAATATTAATTAGAATTTGATGGATAATGATAAGGATGGAATTGGATCAGATAATCTTGTAGCCAAAATACCCGGTTGTAATTTTGCAATCATTGATAAATCGTCTGAAACATCAAACGGACGTAAATGGGCAAACACATAGGCATCAATTGCATTTAATGCATAGGATAATCCAATAAATACATACACTAAATCACGCCTGTTTCTGTAAAAATTTCTGTTTTCCTTAAGTAAATTAATGTTTGAGCTTTCAGGTATATAATCGGGTGTTGGCCCAAATTTAAAATCATCCGGTGTCTCAGGGTGAAGATTATAATAAGCGGCTCTGTAATCATGATATTGTTTGTGTAAGGTTATACTATAATAAGTAAGTCCGCCCAGTAAACCATATACAATCGGAACTTTCCAGCTTTGTTTATTGGTGATTTGTCCCCAACCCGGAATCATCAACGATTGTCTTAAAACCAATTTAGGATCCGGATATTGAGTAGAACTGTTATTTGAATCCTGAAATGCCTTTTTCAGGGAATATTTTTGAGACACAAATGTTTGATAGGAATTAGGTTTTTGGGATAAACCTTCATTAAACAGTAATAAACCCAACAAAAGCGCAAGGCTAATCGATCGAGTCAAAAATGCTGAGTATTCGTTCAAGGTCATCATCCGAGTAATATTCAATCTTGATTTCCCCACCTTTATTCTTTGGCACCACATTTACTTTAGTACTAAATGTACTTCGTAAACGGGCAGATATTTCTTCATAAAAAGGATTATCGGGATCGTTCTTTGTATTTGTTTTCTTTTTGGCTTTTGCAGGATTTGTCAAATTGCGTACGGCATCTTCAATTTGCCTAACCGACAGTCCTTTATCCAATATTTTTTTTAGAATTTTATGTTGAATGTCTTCGTCTTCAATAGTAATGAGTGCCCGGGCATGACCCATAGAAATTTGGTTGGATTTCAATGCCGATTGTATGAAATCAGGCAGTGTCAATAACCTAAGCATATTGGTAACCGTAGTCCGGTTTTTCCCAACTCTTTCAGCCACCTGCGCCTGTGTATAATCAAACTCTTCCAATAATCTTTTATAACCTAATGCAACTTCAAGCGGATTAAGCTCTTCCCGCTGTATGTTTTCGATGAGAGCAAAAGCCATGCTTTGTTCATCATCAGCTTCACGAATATAAGCTGGAATTTCTTTAACACCGGCTAATTTTGCTGCTCTTAGTCGTCGTTCTCCACTAATAAGTTCAAATCGTTTCTCCCCAATATACCTAACAGTTATGGGCTGAATTAAACCGTGCTTTTTTATTGAAGAACCAAGCTCCTCAAGTCTTTCTTCATCAAATTCCTTCCTGGGCTGGTGCGGGTTTTTGCGAATATGATCAACCGGAACAAAAAGAACGATGTTCACACGGTCTTCCGGTTTAACTATGCTTTTTTCTACACCTTCTTTGTCTTTACCCTGATTGTTTTCCTTGCCTTCTTCCTGATATTCAGGAAAAAAAGCGCCTAACCCTCGCCCTAAAACTTTTTTGGTTGCCATAATCTATTCTTCTGTCTTAATCTGTAAGTACCGGGCTGTTCTTAAATAGTTTTTTATTTCTCTTGATGACTTCCCGGGACAGCGCCAAATAGTTTTTCGCTCCAATACTCGTTGAATCATATAAAAGTGCCGGTTTCCCAAAACTGGGAGCTTCAGCAAGCCGTACATTTCTTGCAATCACCGTTTTAAAAACCCGGTCATCAAAATAGCGTTTTACCTCATCTGCAACCTGATTCGAAAGCCGTGTCCTTGTATCGTACATCGTGAGCAACACTCCTTCAATATCAAGATCTGGATTCAGGTGCTGTCTCACTATTTTGATCGTATTTAATAACTGCCCAAGGCCTTCCAATGCAAAATACTCACACTGAACAGGTATCAAAATTGAATCAGAGGCTGTTAAAGCATTTATGGTTAAAAGTCCGAGTGAAGGCGGGCAATCAATAATAACAAAATCATATTTATCCCGAACATTTTCGATTGCCTTTTTCAGGATTCGTTCGCGTTCTTCCCGATCTATCATTTCAATTTCTGCGCCCACCAGGTTTATATGAGCCGGTACTAAGTCCAGGAAATCAAGCTCGGTTTTACGGATAGTATCATCAATATCGGCACTGCCTATCATCATCTCATAAACCGAATTAGATACGGTTTTAGAATCAATACCCAGCCCGCTGGTTGTATTACTTTGAGGATCTATATCAATAACCAGCGTTGGGTGCTCTATGGCAGCCAAACTTGCAGCTAAATTTATTGCAGTAGTGGTTTTTCCGACTCCACCTTTCTGATTGGCAATTGAAATGACTTTTCCCATTAAAACCTGCTTTATGCTTTATATAGTTTTGTTATAAATTCCAATATAAAGCGAGGTGCACTGCTATACAAAAATACTTATTCACATTAATAGCCAAAGTTTTCCACAAAAAAAAGGTAATACATTGGCTGCCTTACCTTTAATTGGGTGATCTGGTGAGCATAATTCCATTATTTCCGGAAATATTACCTGTCAGATCATTCACCAGTTGTAGTTTTTCATAACTCCTGGTGAATTCAGATTGCATAACAGAAGATTCAACTGCTGCCGGATTTTCTGAAAATCGAATTACATCATTTCGATCTACCCAGGGTTCCACTACATCGGTACCATTTATTATAGTTGTACCAGTTTCATTTACTGCTTCTGAGTAATCCGCATAATAATAATACCCACCAGTAAATGCAGATAACAGTATAGCAGCGGCTAACCCTCTTTTAAGGAAAAATGCTATGTTTTTGGCTTTGTTTAGTTTATTTATTTGTAGCTGTTTGGCGTCATTCGCAATTTTTTTGGTTAGTTGTTCGGGCGGGTTGAACCGAGGGAGTGCTGAGAGCTTCCGTTTAGTAGCTCTCAGGCTTTCAACCTCGATCAATAAATTTTCATTTTCCCGCATTATTTTTTCGAACTCCATTTCTTCCGAAGGATCCATTTCCTTCATCAGATAACGGATAGCTTTGTTTTCATCCGTGTGCATGTTTTTGCTCTTGTTCTCGTTCTTCCTCAAAATACTTTCTAAGGTTTATGAGCGCATATCTCATCCTTCCAAGTGCGGTATTGATGGATACGTCAGTAAGTTCCGCAATTTCCTTAAACGGCATTTCGTAATAGTGCCTTAACAAAACTACTGTACGTTGCTCTTCGGTAAGTTTAGCGATATGATTCATTAAGCTGGATTTTGTTTCGGTTTCAATCATTTGCTCATCTGCATCAACGACCGCTTCATCCTCCATCCGATCAAAATAATCCGTTGAAGAATCCTCGTCGCTCCATCCACTAACGTCAATATATCGTTTTTGTTTTCTTAAATAATCAATCGTTGCATTATGTGCAATTCGCATAACCCAGGCAATCCATTTACCCTGCTCATTATACGTATCGTCCATTTTAGTGATGATTTTAGTGAACGTAGTCTGAAACAGATCATTAGCTATTTCAGGATTCATCACCATGCTATATATATAGGAATATATTTTTTGTTGATGGCGGTTCATCAATTCATTAAAAGCAGACTCATCGGCATTTTTCCGAAATAATCTTACCAACTCTCTGTCTTTAAGATTTTTATAATTTGGTTTATCCACATGTCTGTTGATCAATTTCATAATATCTACCCTGATTTTTGGGTTAAGCTCTTTCAGGTCAAACTAAAACACAGCTTTTTTGTTTCAATAACCGTCTGCTTTAAAAGAGCGTTTCGAACCGGAGGGTTTGTTTTCCGGCTGAATCAATTTTAATACCAACCAGTCGGTAATAATATAACATGTTGATGTTATACAATATCCACCTTCATAGAAACACAAACTACTCTCTAAAATAGTTGTATACTTTTTTACCTACGGATTTTCCGACTTCTGCTTGTATTTCCTTCAACTCAAGTTCTTTTATTTTTTTTACTGATCCAAATTTTTGTAATAATTTTTGAGCCGTTTTTTCACCAACTCCATCAATTTCAAGCAACTCCGTTTTAACGGTACGTTTACTTCTTTTTTCCCGGTGAAATGTAATGGCAAAACGATGCGCTTCATCCCTTACCTGCTGCAATAATTTCAGAGCAGAAGATTTTTTTGGTATCATTATCGGGTCCGACATTCCCGGTAAAAATACTTCTTCAAGTCGTTTAGCCAGTCCAATAATTTCACACTGTCCGTAAAAGCCAATTTCTTTCAGTGCCTCTGCGGCTGAACTTAATTGACCTTTGCCGCCATCTACTACAATAAGATCCGGAATTTGGTGACCATCTTTTTGTACGCGGGAGTAACGCCGGTTCAAAATTTCCTTCATAGAGGCAAAATCATCCGGGCCAACTACCGTTTTGATATTAAAGCGTTTATACTCGCTCTTTCTTGGTTTTGCATCTACAAAACATACCATGGAAGCTACCGGATCAGAGCCCTGAAGATTGGAGTTATCGAAGCACTCAATTCTGCGTGGCAGCCGATCCAGCTTTAGGTGTGTTTTAAGCTCTTCTATTGCATGAGGTATTCTGTTTCGTTCGGCTTTTTCTTTTTCTAATGCTCTTTCATTGAGATGCAATTTTGCATTTGTTACTGCCATTTTTATGAGCTGCTTTTTCTCCCCGATTTGCGGCACATTCACCGGTACAATCTTTCCTTTTTCCTGGTGCAGATATTGCTCCAATGGTTCCACATCTATCATTTCATGGCTTAAATAAACTTCATCAGGAATAGCTGCGGTATATTGGCCTGTATAGTAATCTTCTACAAATGATTGCAGCATCTCTTCCATTTCCAGGCCTTCAATATTCTTAAGAAAGCGATGAAATTTCCCAATCATTTTACCTTCCCTGATTTTAAATAAAACGCCACAAGCCTCTCCAATCTCCTCATTCTTCCCAATAGCAAATACATCCCTGTCTACTTTTTGGGAAATCACCATTTTCATTTTCTGGCTATAGCGCTTCACGGCATCCAAACTATCCCTGATTTGAGCCGCTTCTTCAAAAGCCAGTGCATCGGAGGCAATCTGCATTTCATCTTTCAATTCCCGAAGCAGCGAGTCGGTTTGCCCGTTTAACAGGCGTTCAACCTTTTGGATGGTAGCCTGATAGATTTCATCGTCCCAATCGCCTGAGCAGTTTTGCAGGTAATCATCGAAGCAGGAATGCCATTTTGGTACGCCACGGGTTTTATCAATGGTTTTTTTGGAAACCGCACAGGTACAAAGACCAAATCCTTTTCTGATAGTTTCCAGCATACGCTTCATCGCCCCTACACTGTCGTATGGACCGTAATATTTACTGCCATCTTTAACTACTGTTCTGGTGGGAAAAACCCTGGGTTTGGTTTCTTGGGTAATACAAATGTACGGATAGGACTTATCATCCCTGTACATAATATTGTAATGTGGCTGATATTGTTTAATGAGGTTATTTTCGAGTATCAGTGCTTCTGCTTCCGAGTCGGTTACAAATACCTCGAGATCATCAATCTTCGAAACCATAGTTTTGATGCGGCCATCAGCCGGCCGGGAATCCTGAAAATACGAACGAACGCGATTCCGGAGTCGCTTGGCTTTACCCACATACAATACCGAATCGTTGGCGTCTTTATAAATATAGACACCGGGCGATGTGGGCAGATTGGCTACTTTTTCGGAGAGTTTGACTTGTCCTTCGTTGCTCATACTTCAAAGATAATAGAATTGAACCGCTGAATACACTGATTGC
>JBBDLQ010000120.1:0-2970 GCA_040878765.1 Balneolaceae bacterium
CCACTCCGGTTTGGGGAACGGGGAGTAGGCCATTCCATTTGCTCGCCGGAACGCCGGCTGATCGGAAGAACGGCTTTATCACGGGGGAAGGTTTCGGGATCTTCGCTGGCCATGTAGGTTAAAATAGCGGTGAGAATCACGTTATTCCGAACATCATCAAACACGATTTTATCGTAGGTATCGCGGTTGGTGTGCCATGTGTAATTCCAGTAACTCCAGCTGAGGGAACTCAGTGAAAATCCGGGTGCACCGGCAGCTACAAATGAAGCATAATCAGATCCGCCGCCACCGGGAGTTCCGGGGAAGGTGGTTTCAATATGTTGTGTAATATCGCGGGGAACAGGTTCCATCCAGCGCTGAATAAATTCATAGGAATGCAAAAATCCCTGCCCGGATATCCGAACCACGCGACCGGTTCCGTTATCCTGATTGAAGGATGCTTGTATGTTTTCTACAATTTCAGGATGATCCTCAACAAAAGCACGGGAGCCATTTAAGCCTTGTTCCTCACTTCCCCAAAGTCCCACAATAATAGTCCGCTTGGGATTGGGATATAATTTTTTGAGAATTCGCGCTGTTTCCATCATAGTTATGGAGCCGGTTGCATTATCTGTAGCTCCGGTTCCGCCGTCCCAGGAGTCATAATGGGCTGAAAGAACGATGTACTCATTCGGTTTTTCGGTTCCGGGTATGGTAGCGATGGTGTTAAAGGCAGGAACGGTGCCTAATTCTTTTGATTGCGCATTAACATGGATAACCGGCTCATCTCCATATTCAACCATACGATATAACATCCCGTAATCTTCGAGCGATAGATCAACAACTGGAATTAATTTGGTACCAGCGCTGAAAATTTTATTCACGCCAAAGCCATTCGACCAGCGGGATTGAATAATACCTGCAGCTCCGGCTTCTTCGATAGCCTCATTAATATTCCTGGATGTATAGCCGGTATTGTCAAGACGTTCTCTCCAGGCTTGGTCCTGTGTATCCCGCTCTGCCTTCATTTTCTCAAATGATTCTTCAGTGGCAAATTCTTCCCAGTTATAATCAGGGCGGCCGGTTATTTGCGGTTGCGAAACCAGTACAAATTTTCCTTCAATTGATTCCAGCCAAGTTTGAAATTCCTCTTCACTTTCAACCTTGGGGATAATATCAAGTCCGGCAGTTACGCCGCCTTCAGGGGTAGAAGGACTCCATGCCAACTGCTGACCTTCCAGCGAAACCACGCGGGGAGAAACAAGATCAACATGTGTGATACCGCGCTCCCAGCCTCGCCAGTCGCCATATTGCTGATTTTCAGCCGAAATTCCCCATTCTTCAAACTGCTGAACCGCCCAATCATGAGCATGCTGCATTTGGGGTGTTCCCACTAATCGGGGGCCAATAACATCTGTTATTTGATGAGCTAATCGCTCAAGATGGGAATTTTCAGTTGCTTCCGTAACGATAGCTTCTACAACACCGTCTGTGTTTTGGGCAAACACTGAGGCGGCAGAAAAAATCATCGTTAGGTATAAAAAAAGTATAATTCGTTTCATTTATCTAATCTCCGATTCAATTAAAATGGTTGGGATGAATATATTTGTTAATGGGCTAAAAGAATGGAGAGGTAATTTCTTTTTACGTTTTAAACGTTTCTGAGATTTAGTGCTTTTTAAGCAAAAGAACTACCGCAATCGTTGATTATAGATTTCGAAAAATATATTGGCAGCCGGATCAATGATATCATCAGGGAAATCATATTCAGGATTATGAAGCGGCGGTTGATCTTCACCTGCCCCAAAGCCAAATTGGGCGCCTCTGTTTGTGGCTGTGTAGTAAGCAAAATCCTCTGACCAGTTATTGGGTTTTTGCATTTCCTCAATACCCAGCTTGTTCTTATGGGCGGATTCCAGGATTATTTTTACACATTCAGGATCATTTACCGTAGCGGGATATTCTTCAGAATAACTCCAATGGTATTCTAACTTTGCTTCCCGGGCCAACGACCGGACAATATCTTCGGATTTATGACATAGTAATTCCAGGTCTTTATTTTCGTATGCTCTCAGTGTAATACCCATTTCAAGGCTTCCCGGGGAAATCCCGAATGAAATTTCTCCTAAGCGGATATAGATCAAAGTGGCAATAGTATGATCGGAAAAGTCATCATTATTACCAGCTATTTTTTTGATTTCGGTAATAATCTCCTTGGCTGTATCATAAGGATTAAACCCTTTTTCGGGTTCTGAGGCATGTGAAGTCAGGCCTTCAAGTTGAATAGTTAATCCACAAGAGGCAGCAGAAAAACTTCCTTCTTTTACCAGTACTTTGTTTTTGGGGGCACCGGGAATATTATGCATAGCAAAAATATAATCAGGAGAGAGGGAATGAAATTCAGGTGATTCGACCACATCTTTAGCACCCAGGTATGTTTCCTCAGCAGGTTGAAATAGTAATACTGCTTTTCCTTTTTTGGGTCGGTTTTTTGCGATCATCTGTCCCAAACGTGCAATAACTGCCATATGTCCGTCATGCCCGCACAGGTGAGCAACACCATTTATGGAAGACCGGTATGCCAGGTTATGTGATTTTTCCTGAATAGGGAGGGCATCCAGTTCGCAGCGGAAAATCAGTGTTTCGCCTGGTTCTTTTCCTTCAAATACAAAGGCTTTTCCAGTTTTGGAAATATGAAGTACTTCCTGTGGCTTAAACTGCTGCATAAAAGCAGAGATTCTTCTGGAAGTTTCAAATTCAAGATTCGAAAGTTCAGGATAACGGTGAAGGGTGTGCCGGAGGTTGATGATATCTTGAATATCAGACATAAAGCAATTTATTTAGGTGATGATAATTCCTGCTTTTAGATACTATAGTGTAAGAATGATTCTTTTGTCTCTTAAAAAATAAAAAAGCCTGCATTCATCATGCAGGCTTAATTTATTTAGTTTCAAGACCGATCAATAATCAGCTTTTATCTTTAGCTGTTTT
>JBBDLQ010000120.1:3070-4673 GCA_040878765.1 Balneolaceae bacterium
CCTGAAATAATTCCTGATAAAAAATCTGATGATCTACTCATAATTTTCTCCTTTTTATTTATATAAAACAAGTATAGCGCTATCAAGTTCCAAAATCCAAGAATTACCTTTAATTTTATATAATTTTATCTTATTGAAAGCTATGGTATTTCTACTTCAATTTGTAAGATCATGCTTTTATAGTTTCCGTTTTACTTCTTTTGAATAATTCTTTAAACCATTCAATGGTCATACTAAGGGAAACGGAAATAACCGGGGTAATGAATAGCGTGAGAATGGAACCGAACATAAGTCCGCCAATAACTGATTTTGCTAACGGAGACCATGTTTCTGCTCCGGAGCCCAGCTCCAGCGAAAGTGGGATCATTGAGCAGATTGTTGTGATTGCGGTTAGTAAAATTGGGCGCATTCTTCGGCGGCAAGCTTCGATAATGTGTTGAAGTAACTCAGAATCTTTAACCGTTGGTTTTATTTTCCAGAAGAAGACAGGAATAAACAGGTTTTTCCAATGTACCGAATCCCGGTTTAGAAGGTCGTATTTAGTCTCTTTGGTATAAAGGTGCATGTAATCGACCAGTACAATACCGTTATTTACAATTATGCCCACCAGCATAAATATTCCAATTTGGCCGGTTGTACTCAGCGGGTCTCCAATCAAAAACAGAAAAGCAAGGGCTCCAAACATAGCCAATGGAATACAAAGCCATATCACAAATGGATCACGGAAGTTTTCGAAGAGTGAAGCCATGATCATAAACATTAAAACGAGTGCGGCAATAAGTGCAAAGCCAAATTCGGATTGTCCCTGCATGGTTTCGGCCGTTCCCCCGGTAAATTCATACCGGTATCCTTCCGGAAGCACCACCTCATTTTGAAGAAATTCCCTGATTTTTGGCTCATACTCCAATGCATTTCCCTGCACCTGAATATTAACATCAAGCAAGGTTTCACGATTACGGCGCTGGAAGGAATCGACTCCGCGGGTGGGTATAAATTCACCTACGGCTGCAATAGGTATTCGCTGGTCACCAACCTGAAATACTTCAAGGTCAAAGAGATCTTCACGATTGGTTAGTGCCCGTTTTTGGGTGCGCACTTCAATAGGAATTTCTCTTCCTTCCGCTATATAATAACCAGCCTGATTTCCTAAAGTTTGTGTCCTGAGGGCTCCTGCTATGGTATTGAGGTTGGTCCCAAGAAGTCCCAGCCGCTCCCGATCCGCATAGAAATGAAGTTCAGGAGTAGGATCGGTTCGCCCATTATCCACAGAAACCACAGTTGGGTCTTCCAGCAATTTCGCTTCAATTTTGTTAGATATCGCCACTAACTGATCAATTTCAGGGCCTATTAAACTCAGGCGAATAGCCCCGCCGCCAGACTGAAAACCTCTGCCAAATCGTAATCCGCCGCCTTCTACCCTCACCCTTACATCCACACCGGGAGCGGATAATTCTTCACGCAGAAAAACAGCAAAATCGGTACTTGATTGGTCACGCTGGGTTTCGGGAACCAGTGTCAGGCTAATTTCACCCCGGTTTGATTGGGTATTCCACCGGCTGCGCCCAATTGAGGTAATCATAGTTTCAACTTCCGGCATTGAGCC
>JBBDLQ010000120.1:4773-11660 GCA_040878765.1 Balneolaceae bacterium
TTTGGCAATTCCGCGAAAGGCCAGGTTTTTGGAATTGAATTGTTTGGCATCCAGTGTGAGTAAGGAAATAACCGGAACCAGGATAATGGATGACAGAAACGAAAATCCGATTGCAAAACAGATGGTATAGGCAAATTCACGAAAAAAAGCACCCTGTGTTCCTGAAATCAAAATGATGGGTATGAAAACGCCGAGGGTTGTCAGGGTTGAGCCGAGCAAAGCCCCCATAACTTCATTGGTGCCTTCAAGAGCAGCCTGGAATCTGGATAATCCTTCCTCAAGCTTACGTGCAATACTTTCGGTTACCACTATGGAGTTGTCTACCAGTAAACCAATGGCAAGAGCGAGGGCGGAAATGGTAAGAATGTTGAGAGTCAGGTCGGCGGCATACATTGCGGCAAAACTGGCTGCTATAGAAACAGGAATGGAAGAGGCCACCACAAGGGAGATTCTCCATCCTCCCATAAATAACAGAATAATTAAAATTACTACAATAAGGGCTGCCAGGGCCGATTGGGAAAGGTTATTGATAGAATCTTCGATTGATTTACCTTCATCGGATAAAACCTGCAAAGTTACACCGGGCGGTAAGATCTCGTTGATTTCAGGGACAACATCTTTAACCGCATTTACCACATCCAGAGTATTGGCATCGGAGTTTTTCTGAACTTCAACCGATACGCTGTTTCTGCCATTTACTTTAACCAAACTGGTGACTTCCGTAAATCCGTCACTAACTTCAGCCACATCCTTAACACGGATAGGAATACCATTTTCTGAAATTGACACGATGGTATTGGCAATTTCATCCACAGTTTGATAAGTGGATTGAGCCCTCACGCTATAATTTATCTTGTCTGAGATAACATTCCCTATAGGCATTTGAACATTATTGGAACGCAGGGCATTTTCAATATTGGCCGGTACCATGTTATGCTGCGCAAGCGACATGGGCGAAACATCAATGTATATTCGCCTCTCAAGTCCTCCCTGTGTTTCTGCAGATGCCAGACCATCGATACGTTCCAGCCGGGTTTCAACTAATTCAATTCCAATATTCCGGAGTTCATCCAGTCCGCGGTTTTCGGCATCAATACTGAGGCGCATGATGGGGCGGTTTTCAGGATCAAACTGGAAAATGACGGGTTCTTGTGCTTGTTGAGGTAGTTCCCCGCGAATCTGATCTATAGCTTTGCGGACTTTAAGTTCTGTTTTGCGGATATCGGTTCCGTCACGCAGCCTCAGCATAACAAAGGCATTTCCGCGGCTTACGCGTGCTTCCAGGCTTTCAACTCCTTCAATCGCTGACAGGGCCCCCTCGATGGGATCGACTATAATTCTGTTAATATCTTCAGGCGCCACATTTTGATAACCGGATGAAACCGCAATTACCGGTATGTTGAAGGAGGGATATAGGGTGATTTTTAAGTTTGTAAGTGAAAATATCCCAAAGCCGATCACGATGAGCGTCATCATTATGACGGTGATCGGGCGTTGCAGGATACCTTCGGCTACGGTGAATTTTCTCATATAGTCACCTCCTGTTTTTCCGCCAACGGATCGATTTTATGGACGGCATCGAAACCCAGTTTTTCTACCAGGCTGTTGATGATGTTGTAAAAACAGGGTACAACAAAGAGCATAAGCAAGGTACTCATCGTAAGTCCGCCAATTACCGTTCTGGCCATTGGACTCCAGGTTTCAGAACCAGTTCCAAGTTCAAGAGCTAAGGGAACCATAGATAAAATGGTGGTAAAAGCCGTCATTAAAATGGGGCGTAATCTCCGGGTCGCACCTTCAGCAATAGCTTTATGCCTTTTAATTCCGCGGGCCTGTAAGATCTTGATATAATCGATCATGACAATACCGTTATTCACTACAATACCGGTCAATAAAATCAAACCAACCAATGAGGTTACACTAATGGAAGTGCCGGTGATCCAAAGTATAATCAACACACCGGTTAACGCAAGAGGAATGGTTAATATGATTATAAAAGGTTCAACAAGGCTCTCGAACTGCGAAGCCATCACCATATAGGTTAAAATTCCGGCAATTATAAATGCAATCATGAGGAAGTTGAAAGATTCTGCTTGTTCCTCAGCTGTTCCGGCAATTTCGTATCGATATTCATCCGGCCAATTAACCTGTTCCAGTATTTCGCGCGCTTCAGCCGTTGCATGCTTCAGGTCAATTCCGGATAATTCAGCAGTGATTTCTGCTACCCGTTCCTGATTGATACGCAATACATTTGTTGGGCCGGAAAATCGTTCTATCCGTGCCAGGTTTTTGAGGGGCATCCAGGTACCATCCGGGGTTTGTATCTGGATATTGGACAGATCCACGGATTGGGATTTATCCATGGGATCAAGTTCAACTACAACTTCAAACTCCACACCCTGATCTACAAAGGCCGTAGCTATATTACCTTTTACGGCATTACTTACAGCTGTGGCAACCTGATTGGTATTCATCCCCACTCGGGAAATGCGCTCTCTGTCCATGATTAAGCGCAATTCGGGCCTGCCTTGATCAGCCGAACTGAAAACACTTGCAATACCCTCAACTTCCAGCAGTTTTTCTTTAACACCTTCAGCAAGTTCTTGTTTGGTACCGGGGTCGTATCCGAATATTTGAACGATTAAGCCATTTTCTCCATCCGGGCTTAATGGATCAACCACCACTTCCTGAATTTGAACACCTGGCACAATTTGTAATTTTTTGAGAAGTGCAGAGGTTATTTCAAACTGAGAGCGATCTCTTTCTTTTTGTGAGACCAGTTCGACCCGAACGGTTCCGGTAAAACCTCCGGGATCATCTGCTCCTTCAATTCCTTCCTTATCACCATAATCTGAAACAACCAATCTGGCTTCCGGAACTTCCTGTTGTATAATACTTTCTACCTGAAAGATGGATCGTTCAAGCTCAAACAAGTTGACTCCGGGTTCACGCTGAACTTCCAGTGTAAAAGCATTTTCATCTACCCGCGGGAAAAATTCCCCGCCTATCAAATAAAATAATGGGAGACTGACTACAAATAAAACAATAGCAGCACTTACTACCAGTCTGCTTTTATTAAGCATGCTGTCAAGCTGCCGATGGTAGGCGCTTTCAAGCCGGTTTAGCAGATCACTAAAAAATTTTGCGATTTTATTTTTGGCATCAAAGGTTTGAGCTTTTTCTTTATAGAATTGTGAGGTCATCAAGGGAATGAGAGTAAGCGCTACCAGAGATGAAACAGTCAATGAAAATGAAATGGTGAGGGCAAGATCACGAAAAAGAAAGCCGGCAATGCCCGGTACAAACAGAATCGGCAGAAATACTACCAGTGTTGTCAGGGTTGAAATTACCACCGGAACAGCCACTTCTTTGGCACCCATTACCGAGGCCTTGTCGCGGTCTTCCCCCTGTTCACGAAATCGAAAAATATTCTCTAAAACCACCACGGCATCATCAACAACCAGGCCAACGGCAAGTGTTAACCCGGAAAGGGATATGATATTTAAACTCAGGTCTGCTATATCCATCACCATAAAAGTGGTTATGATAGAAACCGGGATGGAAATGGCAATGATCAAAGCAGAACGGCCGCTGCGCAAAAAGGCTAAAAGGATCAATATCACAAGTACAACGGCCTGAATTCCGGTTAGCAATAGATTACTAATAGCCTGTTCAATGAAATCGGCTTTATTAGTGAGCACTGAAATTTCGATATCGTTAGGAAGGCTCTTTTTTATATTATCGAGGCCATTTACTACAGCATTTGCAGCGGTTACAACATTGGCATCACTTTGGCGGTACACATTTAGAATAACTCCACTTTCCCCATTTATATGCACATTACCGATAGGCTGAGCTATACCGTCTTCAACTTTTGCCACATCTTTTAACAGCAGCGGTTGTCCATTACGAACCGTAATGATGGTATTACGAATTTGATCTACATTTTTATATTCACCAATGGTACGAAGGGAGTAAATGGTGTTACCCTCTGTTAACTGCCCGGCAGGAACCTGAATATTTTCCTGCTGTAGTTTAGCGGCGATTTCAGCAATGGTTATATCAAATTGCCGCATTTTCTCATTGTTGATCTGTACATTAATCTGCCGTTCCAGTCCTCCGGAAGTTTCTACAGAAGCAATGCCATTGATGCGTTCAAGTCGTTGTTCTAAGATCTGTTTGGAATAGGTGCGAAGATCACGCTGACTCCGGGCATTTGAAGTCAGGGTAAGTACAACGATAGGTTCCTGATTTGGATCATAAGAAAACACAAGGGGCGTTTCCGCATCATCGGGAATGGAGCGTTCTACAAAGCCAAGTTCTTTACGGACATCATTTTCGGCTTCGTATAAATCGGTTCCCCATTCAAAATTTAGTTTAACAACAGAAGCACCCTGACTTGAAAGTGAGCGAACGCGCCGGATTCCGCTAATACTTCCCACCGATTCTTCGATAGGCCGGGTAACAAGAGTCTCAATATCTTCCGGAGCAACGCCTTCATAGCTCGTATAAACGGTAATGGTTGGGAAGGATACATCAGGGTAAAGATTCAGCCTCAGGTTTTGTAAACCATAAATTCCAAATCCAAGAAGGATGAGGGTAGTCATCAAAAAAGTAATAGGGCGATCAACCGCCAGTTTGGATAGAGATCCCATAGCGATTATTCGTTTGAAGTTGAATCGGAAGCAGCAGCTTTATTTTCACGGAGATTGCGTAAATATTCCATGCGTTCCTCGCGCGACATCCCCTCCATTTTCTTGCGGGCCTCCGCTCGCTCTTCCTCACTCATATCAGCCAAAGGATTTTGCCCTCTGTTAGCACTCGAATTGTCGGCCGAATTTTGATCCTGCTGATCACCAATTTGGCGTTCCTGAGGGGCCTGAAAACGATCTCCGGTAGCTACTGAAATTCGGGAGCCGTCTTCCAATCCGTTTTGGCCGGTAATGATGATTTTATCATCGGGAAGCAAACCGCTTAACACTTCAATTTTATCCCCTTGTTCAATGCCTAATTCCAATTCTCGGCGCTCAGCAACTGAATCACCACGGGAAACAAACACAGAATAGGTTCTCACTAATTCAATGGTATTAGATTCCGGGTTGATGACGGTTTCCACTTGTTCAACAAGTGCACTTCGGGGCACAATAAGAGCACGATCTTTGGTAGTGATGTTAATTACATTTTCGGTTAACACTCCCGGATAAATTGAGTTGCCTGTTTGTGTGAGTGTAATAACAACTTCGCCAAGTCCTGTTGTGGCATCAAGTTGAGGGCTTTTCCGGGAAACAATGCCACGGGCGCTAACTCCGCTTTCGTTTGAAACCCTTAGATTAACTTCATGCCCTATTTCAACTGCACGCCAGTCTTGCATGGGTAAATAAATTCTGGATTCATACCCCGCTGTGCTGGCAACCTGAAAAAATTCAGTTCCGGAATTAGCCAAATCACCAACTTCCAGTGCTCTCGATGTAATAACTCCATTTACCGGAGATCGGACAATGGTATTGTTAAAATCTTCCTGCGCTTGTGTGAGCGAAGAACGTGCCGACTCAAACTGCGCGCGCGAAGTTTGATAAGTTGCTTGTGCATTAAATAACTCCGATTCACTGGTAAGATCCCGCTCCATTAACCGTTTTTGGCGGGCATATTCTGAACTGTCTCTCTGAACAGCAATGCGGCTTTGTTCAAGCTGAGACCGGGCTTGACTAAGCTGATCTCTATAAGTAGCATCGTAAATTTTTGCGAGTGCCTGTCCCTGGCTTACGGAGTCCCCAAGGTCAACATAAATTTCGGTAATACGGTTGCTAACCTGGGGGACAACAGAGACAACATTTTGGGCTTTAATATTACCAAATGAACGAACTTGTTCTGCAATAGATCCAATTTCCACATCATTTGTTTCCACACTGGTTGTACGCTGAGCATTATTACCGCCAAACATGGAAAAATTTTGGGGAGAATTTTGATTTGAATTACTGTTCCCGCAGCTAATGATAAATAAGCTAAGCAGGATAACTTGAAGAAAAGATTTGGTCACTTTGTAAATCTGATTTTTAATTTTTATGGACGCTCATAGTTATACATATAAGTTCTATATAAAGTTTGGGTTTTCAAGACTTTATTTTGTAAAAAAAAGAAATTATATGTTTCGAATAACAATGAATGAGTGGTTATGAATCCTTATCTTTAGATGATTAACAATTAATAAACCTTCGCTCACTTATGAAATTTTTTATAGACACTGCTGACCTCGATGAAATTAAAGAAGCCAATGACCTTGGCGTATTAGATGGGGTAACCACCAATCCAAGTCTTTGTGCCAAAATTGGTGTCAAAGATTTCCCTGGACATATCGCCAAAATTTGTGAAATAGTAGATGGCGATGTTTCTGCTGAAGTTGTTTCAACAACTTATGATGAAATTATGCCTGAAGCCCGTGAAATTGCGAAAATTGCTGATAATGTGGTTGTGAAAGTTCCACTGATCAAAGATGGGATTAAAGCAATCAAAACTTTGACTGAAGAAGGAATAAAAACCAACTGTACTTTGTGTTTTTCTGCGACCCAGGCATTAATTGCAGCTAAAGCCGGTGCAACCTACATATCTCCGTTCTTAGGACGATTGGATGATATTTCTACCGACGGAATGCAGTTGATCCGTGATATAGTTCAGATTTATGACAATTACGGATACCAAACGGAAGTACTTGCAGCCAGTATTCGCCATCCAATGCATTTACTTGAGTGTGCGAAAGAAGGAGCCGATGTTGCTACCATGCCGTTGAGTGTAATTAAGAGCCTGCTTAAGCATCCTCTTACTGATAATGGACTGGAGCGCTTCCTGCAAGACTGGGAAGATCTTCAGAAAAGCCTGAAGTAAGTATTTCT
>JBBDLQ010000120.1:11760-21754 GCA_040878765.1 Balneolaceae bacterium
AGCGCTTCCTGCAAGACTGGGAAGATCTTCAGAAAAGCCTGAAGTAAGTATTTCTCATTTAAAATCAGATTTAAAAAGGGCATAAGTATGCCCTTTTTTTATGAACCAGGATTTTCAGAATTAACTTAAATTACAATCCCGGGGCTTTTCTAACATTTGTGGCTTGTTCAAATGAATAAGCAATTTCAATCAGTACCGGCTCGCTCCAGGCCCGGCCAAAAAAGGAGATACCAACGGGTAATCCATCTATGAAACCCATTGGAACTGTGATATTTGGATAACCGGATCGGGCAGCAGGCGAGCTGGACGATACGGCAAAGTTATCGCCATTGGTAAGATCGGTTTTCCAGGCAGGACCGCCGGTTGGCCCGATGATGGCATCTAAATCATGCTCATCCATTACTTTATCGATACCTTCTTCGCGAGTGAATTTTAACATTCGTTCTAATGCTTGGATGTATTCATCGGTATTTAAATCTCCTTTTTCATTTGCTGAAATCAACAAATCATGATCGAAATATTTCATTTCTTCAGAATCAGCTAAAGTCTTGTCGACAAGCTCATCCATTGTTTTTACCGGGGCGTCATCACCAAGAGAAGCAAAATACTTATTCAATCCGTCTTTAAATTCATAAAGTAAAACCTGGAAGGCATCGCTCCCAACATTTTCTCCGGATATCTGATCAATTTCTACAATAGTTACTCCCTGTTTTTCCAGGAATCGTTTGGTTTCATACATCAATGTATCTACCCGGTGATGGCCGCCTAACGATCCTGTCCACAGGCCAATACGTTTACCATCCAAACCTTCAGCATTTAGAAACTGTGTGTAATCGGTGTAATAATTTCCTTCGCTGGCTGTGGTTTTGCCATCAGCTTCATCCACGCCAACGATGGCGCCAAGTGCAATAACAGCATCTGTAACTGTTCTTGCCATAGGGCCGGCCGTATCATTGGTGTACGAAATTGGAATAATACCTGACCGGCTCAATAAGCCAACTGTAGGCTTTACCCCCACCAAACCATTTGCTGAAGAGGGACATGTGACAGAACCATTGGTTTCCGTACCGATACCAAAAACGGTTAAATTAGCTGATGTTGCCGCACCAGGACCTGAACTGGACCCGCAGGGATTTCGAGTGAGATCGTAAGGATTATGAACCTGTCCTCCAAGAGCGCTCCATCCGCTGGAAGAAAAACTGCTGTGGAAATTTGCCCATTCGCTCAGGTTGGCCTTTCCTAAAATAATAGCTCCGGCTTCTCTGAGTTTAGCCGTAATAAAAGCATCCTGATCCGGAATGGACCCTTCCATAATATTGGCTCCGGCCGTGGTGGGCATATCGTGAGTATCAATATTATCTTTTAAAACAACGGGGATTCCATGTAAGGAGCCTTGTTTATTGCCGGAGGCTAATTCATCATCCAATAGCCGGGCAGTTTCCATGGCCTTAGGATTAATGTAAAGCATGGAATTTAATTTTGGCCCGTTTTGGTCTATAGCCTCAATGCGCTGCAAGTAGGCCTCAGTAACATCGGCAATGGTGAAGTCGCCATTTTCATATCCGGCTTGTAATTCGGAAATAGTGATTTCCTCAAGATTAAGCTGGTCGTATTTGGTTTGGGTTTGGCAGGCGAGTAATAAAAAAGGTAAGCTTAGTAAGAGGAGCTTAAATCGTTTCATGGTGTTATTCAGTTAAATCCGTAGTTAATGTAGGAATATACAAGGCAAGGTGAATATTTCAAGTAAATTGAAATTAATTTTTGGGATCGAAATCATTTTATTTTGGGTGTGAAAATGCTGATTTAACTTGTTTTTTGGCATCAGAACAAATACTATTTATAAACAACCTTGTATTAAGAAGAGAGGTGACTTATGAAGTCAATAACCATTCCTTCAGTTGCATTTTTGTTGCTGTTATTATTAGGCAGCAGTGTTTGTGCACAATCATCGGATGACTTTGATCTGCAGGCTTATCTAAACTTCCTTGAGCAAAACCAAAATCTGTCGGTATCCGGAATAATGGATATGTATCCCATGGATTCTTATGAACCAAATGCCCCGGCGGAATTTGATAATGCATTGTACTCGGATTCGGTGTACAAATATTATCAGTTTAATAATGAAGAAATCGGTCTGTTAGAGGATAATGGTTTCATGGTTTCAGACCGGATTCGATATAAAAGTTTTGGGGAGGCTTTTTTCACCATTTATAAAAGAGACCTGCCGGTTTACATTTCAAGTGATGCCATTTTACATGCCATCCATATGTCGTACTCAGCCATTCTCAAGGATATGGAAGCCTTGATGATATTACCCCGCATTACTGAATTGCTTGGAAATCTACACGATCAGCTGCCAGAGCTAGACACAAAATACGGGTCAGATGCACAGATGGAAATAAGCCTGAAGGATGTGGATCTATATTTAACTGTTGCCCTTTTATTGTTGGAAGAACCTGTTACCCCTTATTTCGATGATAATGAAGCGGAGGCTGAAAAATTAATGGAAATGATTGAAGCACAATTAGCAGACGCTTATCCTCTTTTTTCTCACATAAACCGTGATATAGATTTCAGTCAGTTTACTCCCCGGGGTCATTATACCCAAAGTGAAGCCTTGACTCGGTATTTCAAAACCATGATGTGGTTGGGCAGAACGGAATTTTACCTGATTGTGCCGGATGCTAAACCTTATGCAGACATGAGCCAGGAACTGCGCGACACCCTTGGTCAGCGCCAAAGTATAAATGCTTACCTGGTTCACGAGGCCCTTCAGAAAAATGAAAACCAGCAAATGCTGGAAGAAATTAATGAAGTGATTGAATTCCTGGTAGGCGAACAGGACAATGTTACGACAGAACATTTAGGGTATTTAAAGGAAAAAACCGGGTTCCAAAATGCGGCCTCCCTGACTAATATGGAAACTTATAAAACGCTGACCGATAATTTGAAGGAGGAACCATTTGCCTTTCAGCGAATACTTTCCCAAATATTAATTCAAGATCCAGGTTCACCGGAAGGGATTAAACCCGCTGCCGCATTTATGTTACTGGGACAGCGATTTATTATTGATTCCTTTATTTTGGGAAATGTGGTTTTCGACAAAGTGCCTTCAAAAAGAATGCTTCCCAAAAGTGCGGATGTGCTATTTGCACTCGGAAATGATGATGCCCTTCTTCTTTTAGAAGATGATCTGGAAGAATATGGGTATGCCTCAAATTTGGCAGCTCTTCGCTATCTGGTTGACAGTTATGAATCCGGGTTTTGGCAGGAATCGTTTTTCAACCTGTGGCTGAATTCGATCCGAAAACTAAATGCACCTGAAGACCGAACACAATTTCCGAAGTTTACTCAAACGGAAGCCTGGTCAAATAAAATGATGACAACCCAACTGGCTTCATGGGCACAACTGCGCCACGATAACCTGCTTTATGCAAAACAATCTTATACCGGCGGACCGGTTTGTGAATATCCGCATAGTTATGTTGAACCGGTGCCTGAGTTTTTTGAAGCGGTGAGTACGTTATCGTCAGAAGCCAAAAGTGCGTTCAGCGAACTTAATTTGCTAGATGGATGGCTCAAAGACAGGGTGGATTTCTATTTCGAAAACCTGGGTTTGGTTGCTGATACACTTGGGATTATTGCTAAAAAACAACTGGATGGTATTGAAAACTCCGAAGAAGAAAAAAAATTTCTAAGGGGAATGCTCCATGAGTCTAATATGTGTGGAGTTGAATTAACCGGTTGGTACAAAGATCTGTTTTTCACTGGTGATGTAGGTGCTATGAAGGAAGATTTTATTGTAGCTGACGTTCACACAGCACCTTTTGATGAAAGCGGCTCAAAAGTTGGATGGGTAATGCATGTGGGAACCGGCCCCCTCAATCTGGCTTCAATAATTACCGAATTACCAGACGGTAATCAATATGCATTTGTAGGCCCGGTACTTAGTTATTATGAGCATGTGAGTGTAAACTTCAAAAGGCTTACCGATGAAGAATGGGCTTCGGCTTTTGGGGAGGAGCCTTATATGCGCCCTGAATTTGTGAATTCATATTTATCTACTTCCGGCGAATATTATTATGATCACAGGAATTATGTAGCAACCTCAACCGAAGCCGGAGAGCCTGTTGAAGAGATACAGGGAATTGAGCTGAAACAAAATTACCCGAATCCTTTTAATGCCGGAACGGTTATCGGTTTTCAGATACCCTCGAAGATGGCGAATAAACAAGTTGAACTAACGATTTACAATATTCAGGGGCAGATTGTTGAAACACTTTTGAGCCGGCCATTATCGGCTGGGAATTATACCGTTCGGTGGGGTGGAAATGCGGCCAGCGGGACCTATCTATACCGTTTAAAAGTGGGCGATCTGAAGCAGGCCAGAAAGATGATTATGATTAAATAATTTTAGAAAGGATGTTATAGTGTGTATAGCATAGAATTTCATTATTCAATGAGAGTAAAATCACCCTGATATTATATTCATCAAAAGTTCATATCTGGTAAGTACAATTCTCTAAACCATCGTATTAGGTGGAAACCCACAATTATTGGGAGTGGAGGTTTTATGAAACGGATCGTAATATTAGGTGCGGGTACAGCAGGAACCATGATGCTGAATAAACTCAGCAAAGCACTTGATCCCAAAGATTGGAAGCTTACCATTGTTGATAAGGACTTAAATCATTACTACCAGCCTGGATTCCTTTTTATCCCTTTCGGAATTTACAGTAAAGATGATGTGATCAAACCCAAAGAGAATTTTTTTCCGGAGGGGGCTGAAGTTATCATTTCTGAAATCGACCAAATTGATGCCGAAAATAATGTCGTGTATCTGTATAACAAAGATGTACTGCAATATGATTATCTGATTGTTGCTACAGGAACCGAAATTTGTCCTGAAGAAATTGAGGGTATGGTTGGCGGGCTTTGGTATAAGTCAATTTTCGATTTCTATACGGTGGGTGGAGCTGTGGCTTTGGCTAAATTTCTTAAAGACTGGGAAGGCGGTAAAATGGTTGTGAATATTGCCGAAATGCCAATTAAATGTCCGGTTGCCCCGTTGGAATTTGTATTCCTGGCGGATGATTATTTCAAGAAAAAGGGAATGCGGGATAAGGTTGAAATCACCCTGGTAACCCCGCTTGATGGCGCTTTTACAAAACCGGTTGCTGCAGCAGAACTCGGTGGTTTTATGAGTGATAAAAATATCAGGATTGTAACAGAGTTCAATATTGGCCGGGTGGATAACGAACAGAAGAAAATTATTTCCTGGGATGAGCGGGAAGTTGATTTTGACCTGTTAGTTACTATTCCAACTAATATGGGAAATAAGGCCATTGAACGAAGTGAGTTGGGAGATGAATTAAACTTCATACCAACAGATAAACATACCCTGCAATCGGAAGAGTGGGAGAATATTTTTGTGATCGGTGATGCTACCAATTTACCATCCTCAAAAGCCGGTTCAGTTGCTCATTTTGAATCCGATATTCTATTTGAGAACCTGATGTCAGTAATTGAGGGTAAGCCCATGACAGCTAGCTTTGATGGCCATGCAAATTGTTTCATTGAATCTGGTAATGGCAAAGGCCTGCTTATCGACTTCAATTATGATGTTGAACCCTTACCAGGTAAGTTTCCATATCCTGTTATCGGTCCGTTTTCTTTGCTGAAAGAAACCCGAATGAATCACCTGGGTAAAGTTGGATTTCGATGGTTGTATTGGAATGTGCTAATCAAAGGTCGTGAGTTGCCGCTGGAGTCTCAGATGTCGATGAGCGGAAAAAAAGATCCGAATAGCGTACCTAAAGAAAATAAAACACTACACATAAATAGAGGCTGAAATATTATGGAAACGGAAACAAAACATGAAAAAACCGTTGTATTAGATCAGGATGGACATTTAGCCAATCGGGAAGATTGGTCGGATGAACTAGCCCAAGAACTTGCCATTCAGGAAGATATTGGGGAGTTAACTGAACGGCACTGGGAAGTGATCAATTATATACGATCTGAATTTGATAAAAAAGGAGATTCTCCTTCTATTCGTAAACTCACCAAGGAAAGCGGGGTTTCTACCAAAGAACTTTATGCCCTTTTTCCGAAAGGTCCGGCCAAGAAAGCCGCAAAAATTGCTGGACTGCCCAAACCTAAAGGATGTATTTAATCAGAGGAAATTAACATGACTACTTTCATTACTAAAGACAAAAAGAACGGCGAACATGAGGCTGAAACCTCAGCAAAACCCATAGAAAAAGTTTCCATTATTATTTCAAAGGGCTCTCTTGAAGGAGTATATCCTGGCTTGATTATGGCAAACGGAGCCCGGATGGAAGGCATTGAAGCTACTATCTTCTTTACATTTTTTGGATTGGATGCAATAATTGATAAAAGAATGGACAGTCTTAAAGTAGCAACGGTGGGTAATCCGGCCATGCATATCCCAACTATGATTGGAGGTTTGCCCGGTATGTCAGCGTTTGCCACTAAAAAGATGATGAAGGAAATGGAAGAACTCGACATTCCCCCGGTTCGTGAATTTATCGAAATGATTCATGATACCGGTGCCGATATCTATGCCTGTAAAGCTACCGTAGATATGTTCCATCTAAACGAGGAAGATTTCTGTGAGCAAGTTGACGGGATTATAAACGTAGGTGAGTTTTATGAAAAATCAGCCGGTGCTGAGATCATCTTTACGTGAAATTCGGTTTCTCAGAATGATATAAAAAGCAGCACGCCCAGGAAGATATTCGGGATGGTGCCGAATTTTGCATCTTGCCAGGTTTGAATGATCAATGCCTGAGAAAGTATCAGCCCTGAAATTCCGAAAACCATCCAAATCTTAATTTCAGCAAGAAAAAAGACGGCCATTGCAGCAAATATCAAAAATGCAATCAGCCATAATATCCCTATTTTTTTGGTTACCGGTTGTTTGAGCTCTTCTATTTCAGCAATATCGTATGCTTTAAAAAATCCCAACAAATGAATGACCCCATGTATAACCATAAGCAGTGCAATGGCAATTTTCATAAACATAACCCCTGATTTTTTTAATTAGTGTACATTGCAACTATATAGATATGATGAACTTAATGGTTGATTATTAGTATTGAAAGATTGATACCCTAAGTCAAAATATAGCTGGTATTATTTGACAAGCGATAGCTTTTTGGTTTCCACATAATTCTAAATGATGCAATATTAAACCAAATCTTTAATGTGGTTCCCGGTTACCCAAATTATAGATGAGTATGAATAGATGGTATTTCGGAATGCGTATTAACTTTTAAAACTCAGGATAAAAGTGGTGCCTTCATCCACTTTACTATTTACGGTGATATCTCCACCCATACTGGTAATATGATTATAAACCAGGTAAAGCCCAATACCTTTGCTGTCTCTGTGTTCGTGGAAGGTTTGATTCAGCCCAAAAACATTATCTTTTTGTTTTTCGCTATCAAATCCAATTCCGTTATCAGCAAATTTAAGCAGTTTTTTCCCATCTGAGATCTCAGTTTTAATAGTTATTATAGGATCTCGGTTTGGATGAGAATATTTAATAGAATTCGTGATCAGATTTAGAAAAATACTTTCTAAATACCCCTGGTTAAATTTTACCGATTCAAAAGCACTCAGATCGATCTGAAAAGATGTATTTGATTCTTTTATAAGTGAGTCTAAAGTTAATCTGATGGAATCAATCACATCTATGAAATTAATATCAACCAGGTTTATTGAATGTGAATCTTGACTCTTCAGGTCATCTACATAATTATCCAAAGTTTTTTTAAGATTTTCTGTAGATTTTTTCAGTAGCTCGATAAACTCACGGGTTTCCTCATTATTGATATGGGAAATGTCCATCAAACTAAATATAGCGAGTAAGTTACTAACCGGCGCCCTGAGATCATGAGAAGTAGTATAGTTCAGTTGCTTTAATCGGCTATTGGTTTTGCTTAATTCCGAAAGCAGCTTATTTCGTTCGTCTTCATGTTTCTTTTTATGGGTAATGTTTTTAGCAATGGCATAAATCAATTCTTTATCACGAACAGGTATCGAAGTCCACGCAAACCAAACAATTTCCCCCTGTTTTGTTATATATCGGTTTTCAAAATTTGTAAGTGGCTTTCCATACAGGATCGGTTCACGGTATTTTTGAGTAATCTCTTTATCCTCGGGATGCTGAAAATTACTAATGGGATTTGAAAGGAGTTCTTCCTCAGTATGCCCCAATACTTTGCATATAGCAGGATTAACCCTTTTAAAATATCCGTCAAAGCCGGCAATGCAAAGTAAATCGCTTGAAAGATCGAAAAATGGTAAAAGTGAATATTCTGAATTATTATCGCCAATAGTGGCCATATTTATGTTCTTTTATTGAAACCTAAAGCTAATTTTATTTTGAAACCCTGATAGTAAAACCGTGTATTTAAATAACAGAAATTTTTTAGAAAAATGAACCTGTCAATAAGATTTTATATAAGTTCTAATTTATTCTTTCCGTTTTTTAAATATCATATTTCATTACAAATATGAACATATTAAATGAATCTATTGCCTTAAACAGGTGCTGACCTATGCATGAATTATCTATAGCCATGAACATCGTTGATATTGTAAGCGAAGAGGCAAAAAAGGCTGCCGCTACCGAAGTTACGGATTTAGAAATTGAAGTTGGCACTTTATCTGGTGTGGTTATCGAAGCCCTTGAGTTTGCCCTGGATGAAGCAATAAAGAATTCGGTTTTGGAACAAGCAAATATAAGCATTTTGGAAGTGCAGGCCTTTGGCCGGTGCAATAATTGTGAAAAAGAATATGAGATGAATGAGTTGTATGAATTATGCCCTTTTTGCCAATCTATGGACCGGACTATCTTAAAAGGGCAGGAGCTTTTAGTGAAATCTTTAAAGGTTAAATAAACGCATTTTCGCATCCATAATAATGGATATTTACCTCTAAAAATACGATATTATATAAAGCGGTTGTCTCATATAAACCCTTAATAAAATAATATTATGTGTGGAATTTGTGGATGCAGCGATCATGATGGCGGGATTGTAATTCGCCGGCCCGGAGAGAAAGAAATGGAAACGGCTCATTTCCATAATCATGATCATTCGGGAACCCATCACCATCACCCTGATGGCCATAGTCATCCCCATTCTCATGAGCATAATCATAATCATGATCACAATCACAGCCATGATCACGATCATAGCCATCCCCGGGAAATTCAGCTTGAGCAGGATATACTTTCCCGAAATAATTTACTGGCCGAGCGGAATCGGGGTTTTTTTGAAGCAATGAATGTATCTGCTTTTAACTTTCTAAGTTCACCCGGAGCAGGAAAAACAACGCTTCTGGAAAAAACCATTAATGCCCTGAAAAATGATATTGATTTTTTTGTAATTGAAGGGGATCAACAATCTATGAATGATGCCGAACGGATTGAAACAACCGGTGTTCCTGTGATCCAGATAAATACCGGAAGCGGTTGTCACCTGGAAGCAAATATGGTAAATCAGGCCGTAAAGAAACTGGAACTGAGACCAAATTCAATGCTGTTCATTGAAAATGTTGGAAACCTTGTTTGCCCGGCATTATTTGACCTTGGCGAGGCACATCGTGTAGTTATTTTCAGTGTTACGGAAGGGGATGACAAACCCGTTAAATATCCTACAATTTTCCAAAAAGCAGATATTTGTATCATTAATAAGACAGACTTGCTGCCTTATGTTCAGTTTGATGTTGAAAAAGCAAAAGATTTTGCCCGGAGAATAAATCCCCGTTTACAATTCTTTGAAACCTCTGCCACTACCGGAGATGGAATGGACCGATGGCAGGAATGGCTGCAAGACCAACTCACACCGGAAGTTAAAAAATAGATTATAGCAATTAATTAGCCTTCATCATTTAAAAGAAGGCGGTGCTTTGTGTGTTTTTTGGATAAACTGTAATTGCTCAAATTTTGCAGAATTCAGCC
>JBBDLQ010000121.1:0-15243 GCA_040878765.1 Balneolaceae bacterium
TTTTTTTTGTTGAACATAATTTGTAGAATATTTTTTATCGGGAGTAGGGTTTATACCCTAAGGTGGAGATTCTCACAGGAATATGAATTTAGGGAATTCTAAAAGTTACTAAATTCAGAAATTTCAAATTTTATTTTTCGCTTGATGGATTGGCCGGAATTTAAATCTGTAATTACTGTTTCCAATATGTATTCACCTGGTTCCAAATTATCAGTTACAATTTGTATATCATTTCTGTAGGTAGATGAATTGGAACTAAGATTAGCTGTGATACTTTTTAATTCTTCATTTCGGTTAAATATTTTTTTTAGTAAACCAACACGTTCATTTTTGATGATACGATAATTCATAGAGAAATTAGCGCTGGTATTTTCCAACTTCAGATGATAAACCTCAAATCGAAGATAAAGATCTTTATTAATGGGAATAATATTATCTGGAGTTAACATAAATATTATGTCATCTTCGGTTCCACCTGATTCATATTCAGAATAGCCTAAGATCAAATCGCTTGTTTCAAGTTGTCCTCTGTCAGTATTTAATAGCTCTAAACTTTCACCAGTTGTTTTAGAATATGCTTTAAGTGATTGACTGTTTTGAGAAGAATCGTTTCCACTTTGATTTAAGGCTTTTAGTTCAACACCGTAAATACTTGAAGCTCCATTCATACCGGGTACTAAAAATGCAGCCGTAACATATTGATCAGCGATATTATTAAGTAATGTATTATCTAATCTTGTTTCTCTTGAATCATGATAAAGTAAATTCCAGTCATTATCTCGCTGTTGCACGGTGTATGTTAATAAAAGGTCATTGATGTCTATAGCACCAGAGAAAAGAGAAACAATTATTTCGCTTTGAGGGTTTGTGTATAAGTATGTGATAACCTTGTTTTCATTATTCTCATCCAGAATTCTATACCTGCTTGTATTTAAATTTAAAGTATTGAGTGCATCATATTCTGAGCCTTGAGAAGGATTTAATGCAGAAAGGGTATTCATTCTTGATTTGTGAATATTTTTATACCTGTAAGCGAGATTGCTTTGTCGGATATTTGTATTAGACAGAACATGTTGCTGAAGATCTATATAAGTCTGTGCAAAATAATTATCTACCGTAGTAAGTTGGGAATAATACGCCATTTGTAATAGCGTGGCAGGGGGCACGGGGTATTGAGTATCAGAAATGTAATTTTTCTTGAATGCTGCAGTAGGTATAAAATCGTCGATTGTATGGATTATAGAGAAGTCCCCGGTTTTGCCATTTTGGCCAAAAATATAGACAAGGTTTTTATAATTACGATCATTTTTATATACCCAAATTTCGTATTCCGGATAATCAAAATATTGGCGGGCCAAGTAGGCTAAGTTTTTTGCTAACCCAAAACTTCCCGCCACAGCGCCAATAGATCCTCTTGTTTGAAAACTACTATCATTTAACTGGACACTTTCCGAATAGTTATTTATTAAAATGGTTTGCGCCCAACCCTCTGCCTGAAGTTGATTGAATTGAAGCACTCCCCGCCTGGTTAGGTCAGGATTCCCATGTTTTAAATAAATTAATCCCCTTTCATCGGTATTAAATACGGTTGTTTTATTTTTTGTGAAAGTTCTTTTAATAAAATCGATACGCTCCCAATGCTCAATCAGTTTCTCATTATAATTGTCGCTTATAGTAATATCTTGTTGTATCCAGAATTTTAGCAGATTTTGCAGGCCACGGATGTCATTATTCTCAATTAATTTCTTCCAGCTTCTATAGTCTTTTTCATCAAGAAGTGGCTGTGTTTTTTCAAGTTCAAGAAGATAATGGTCTTTAAATTCTCCAATGGAAGCTCGGGATAATGATTTGTAATAAAGGGGGGTAACGTATTTATAAAACTTTCTTAACTTTTCTGTAGTTACGAATTCAATGAAACCTGATCCAATTCTTGGATCCGTTTCTTCCTCAGTAGACAAGTTTGAAGCTTGTATCCAAATTGTAATACCCTCTTGCCAATCACCATTTTCTATTGCTTGTTTCCCTTTTGTATATGCACTTTCTTCACCTAATTGAATTGGATTTGCATAATTCATCTGAATTAAACAAAGAATCAGGCCTATAAATAGCTTCGATTGTAGCATAACAAAGGAAAAACGAGTTGACTATAAAATAAGTATTTAAAATAAGATTTAGTACTGATGGATTTTAAAAAAATATGTTAAGTAATTAAAACAATATGAAAGTTAAATATAGATTCAATAAAAAAAGGCTTAACCATTTGGTTAAGCCTTTTAAACTTAAAATCTAACTTTAACTAAATGAATTATTCAAAGTTTGGATTGTTGTTTCTTTCGCGCGATGTAATAGGTAAATGTTCCCAAGGCTGGGCAACAATTAGGAACTGATTACCAGTAACTGCACTACTTGGCACTGAGTATAATTGTCCACCTTCAAGATGGAAATTATCTGTTCTTAACTGGTCTAATACACGAATTCCGGTAGCGAAAAGCTCCTTATCGCGTTCCTCTAATATTACATCTATATCAACAACACCAGCAAATGCAGGAATACCGTGGCTGGCTCTTACAGCATTAACGAGACCTAAGGCTGTTGCTCCGGTAACACCTACATTAGCTGCAGGGTTATCAACAAGAATCTCAGCTCTCATAAGAGCAACTTGTTGCCAGGTTACTACATCAATCGGCGAATCAAGCTGATAGTTAGCGTAGTAATAAGTAATGGTAGCTCCTGAGCCAACCTCATCGAAAGGAGATATTTCAATACGATTAGCTTCAGTTGGCTCTGCAGCAATGTAATCAGCAAATCTTTGGTGAACATTTAACTGAGTACGTCCTTCACCAGCTGAATTATACCAGATATTGGTTGATTCAAGGCTATGCAAAGATTGCAGCGGGGCATCACCTTCTTCAAGCACATTGCCTTGAAGAACGGTAGCTGCTGCTGCATAATTGTTAGTAGCAATATGCAATTGAGCTTTGAGAGAGTTTACGATGGCTGCCTGGGCTGCACTTGCGTGAGTCAGGGCTTCATCGTACTTATCAATAGCCTGAGTATAGAGTTGAGCTCTTGGAATGATATCAGAGTCATCAATAGGAGCTCCCTTCACTGTAGGAGTAAGTCCGAAATAAGAACCAAGCCAAAATCTGGAAAGGCCCCCAACCCAGTTAGCTGTATACAATGCTTGTTCCCTTACAGAGGCATCTTCGAAAGTTACTTCTCCCACACGACGAATTAAATCGTCTGCGAGAAATCTCATTTCATTCAGATTAGAATATACACCGTCAACAGAGTTATTGTCGAAGGTAATATCACCTTGATCAAGCTCTGCGTAGGTAGGGAATGTTGCTAATGAGTTACCACCTTCGTCAAACTGAAGGGCATCAGACAAACCGTCCATCGTAACAGAGAGGTTGTCGTGTGTTGTTGCAAATCGAGCAAGAACCCCGGTTTCGAGAAAGGGAATCTGCTCTTCTGATGTTAATGTCTCATCGATGATTTCATCAATCGGATCATCTGCATCTGCAACCCAATCACTACACGAAATGGTAGTGAAAGTAGAGATTAGAATAAGTGTTAGTAATTTTACTGAGTATTTCATAATAGTTTTATCCAATTAGATTAAAATCCAATGTTAAGAGTGGCGAATACACTTCGTGGTTGTGGAAGTGTTAGGAAGTCTTGTCCACGTGAAGTACTTCTGGCACCAGCAAAGTTAACTTCTGGATCTACATTACCGTATTTCGAGCTTAACCACAGGTTATTACCTGAAAATGAGATACTTGCGTTTTTAACATATTGTGTTAAATCTGCAGAGTTAAGCAAATCAGTGAAATCGTAGCGGATACTTACTTCACGCAGCCTTACAAGGTCAGCCTCTTCAATATATCCAAAATCGGCTGTTGGAGTAAGTCTGGCAAACTGGTTTGCAGCATTTATGTACTCATCAGTACCCGGAGTTAATGGGGTAATGTTAGTAGATGGATCTCCATCATTGTTATAATAAGATGAGGCTACACCAGGTGTTCCGGCTAATAATCCTTTTAATCTTTCGTACTCAGCTCCGTTTCCGAATGAGTTAGCGAAAAGCTGGGTATTGTTATATACGGAAATGCCAACTTGATACTCAACAAGAGCAAATATGTTGAAGTTTTTCAAGAACCTGAAATCCAATGAGAAAGACCCTTGGTATTCCGGATATGGTGTTCCTAAAAGTACCCTGTTGGCTTCGGTGAATTGTACATCAGGACCTGTGTAGTTGCCGCTACCGTCAAAAGTAGCTCCATGAACTTCAAAAGTATAGTATGCACTTCTTGGCAATCCTGGCTGGATCGTATTCAAGTCAAATCCATCCCTGATAGGCTGTGCATCACCAATATCGGTAACTTCGTTTTCTGAATATGAAACGATGGCTGAAAGATCTAATTGATAATCTCTGGATAGAATTGGAGTTGCGTTTAATGCAACTTCAAATCCGCTGCCTTCTATTGCACCAATGTTGAATGGTGAAGTAGAAGCAACAAGTCCGGTAGACGGGCTGTTTAACAATCCAATAATTGAATCTTCAGCTTTTTGAATATAATAGGTGAAGTCAATACCATAATTCTCAAGGATGGAAGCTTCAAATCCAAGTTCCAGCTCTTTGATTCTTTCTGGTTTGATCTCTGGGTTACCAATGCTTTCAGGAACACCACCGGTACCATGGCCAGATGGAGTAGCGCTCCAAATTAAGCGGATACCATCATTGCCCCCTGGTAGAATACCTGTTTCACCATAAGCTGCACGTATTTTTAAGAAGTCAATAGCATCAGGTAGAACACCCAATTTATCTATTCTTATAGCAGCACTTGCTTTAGGATAGAAAATATTTGGAGTATCAGTACCAAATGCGGATGCAAAATCCTGACGCCCACCAATGGTTACAAAGTACGTTTGATCGTAATTGAGTTCTTGCTGGGCAAAAATACCTGCCGAGCGAGTATGTCCAAATCCTTCTATTGTCGTATTAATTTGTGAAGCGGATTGGATATCACTTACTAAAGATGTGGCAAAGTTTTGCCGGCCAAGCTGAGTAGTCTTGAATTTACGATTAAACAACTGGGTTCCAACAACTGTATTAGAAGTTATTTCTGGAGTAATCTCAAATCTGTAGGAGACGTTAGCATCCAGTGTAGATTGCTGGTTTTGGCGATTAAAAATATTTTTCTGTCCCTGGAAATTAATACCGGAATACTGATATAAGGGAGACCGATAGTCAACAGCTCTTAAGTCTGAATTATCCATACCTGCAGCAAGATTAATATTTAAGCCGCTTATGGGACGATAGTTGAATTGAGCTGAACCGATGAAACGGTTTGTGCTTGATTCGTTCTCATAATTAGCAATTGCCAAGCTATCAGTGAATAAATAAGAGTTAGGGAATAAAAGCGTATTTCCTAACCAGCCCTGCACGTTGTTATCATTCTGTGGAATGTTAACAGTATTTAATGCATACGCTGTATTCACAGAAATTGACACTTTATCAGATGGGAAAGCATCAAAATTTGCTTGTATTGACTGTCGGTTTTGTGCATTCTGAGGAAGAGTACCTTCTTCATCACGTGTATTGAAAGAGGTAAAGTATCGAACAAATTCGTTACCGCCGCTTATACTTACGTCGTGAGATTGTACTTGTCCATCCCTGAAAGCACTGTTGGCATCTGAAGCACTAATAAATTTATCTGAATCATATTCATTAGCAAGGCTGTTAACGCCAATTGTTCCTTTGTAGTTAACATTCATGTTACTGCCAGCACCTGCTATTTGGCCGGATTTGGTAGTAATAAGAACTACACCGTTTGAACCTGATGTTCCATAAAGGGCAGCCGCAGCCGGGCCTTTAAGAAAGTCAATAGTCGCAATGTTTTCAGGATTAATATCAGACAGTGTACCGTAGTTTTGACCGCCTGCACCAAAACCAGACTGATTATTATCAATTCTGACACCATCAATGTAAATCACTGGTTGGCCACTGCCATTAAGTCCACCACCAGAGCGAACCACAAAACGAACACCACCACCAACATTTCCAGAAGATGGTGCTACAGAAACACCAGAAACTTTAGAAGTTAATAGTTGGGATACTGAGTTGTATGATTTGTCGGCAGAGAGTTCTGCAGCGTTAACGCGTGATATAGCAACTTCGGAAACGGCTTTTGATGAGCGAGAAGCAATACCAGTAACAACAACATCTTCTAAACCAAGAATATCCTCAGAAAGAACAATGTTAATGCTTGTTGATCCAGTACCGACTTCAATAGTAGATTCATATGATTTGAAACCAATGAAGTTTGCCATTAGGTTGTAAGTACCTGTTGGTACTCCTGAAATCTCAAAATTTCCGTCAAAATTAGTGGCAGCACCATGGGTGGTGCCTTCCAATATAATGTTTACACCAATAAGTGGTTCTGATGTATTAGCATCAGTAACTTTACCGGTTATAGTTCCCGTTTGTGCATAAATACTAGTACTTAGTAGAAACACAAAGAGAAACAACATTTGTAGCTTTTTTAACATAGTAGCCTCTATTTATATGGTTTATGTTTAACAAGTTCTATTATATGATTTTTAGAACAAGAGTCCTAAATATGAGGAGAAGTAAGTTTTATTACAAGAAAATTATTAATGAGTTAAATAACCTATAAAATTTCACAGGTTGTAGTTTAAGATAAGCCCTGTGCGCCATCTTTCAATTTGTTGGGCTTGAATAGTGTAATAATAATTAGACCGTTCCAAAATAAAATTGTTAAATGGGTAGAATTTTGAGTTCAATTTGGTTTGGTTAAAAACAAAGTTTTTTTCAGGATCTTCCCTATTATAGGAATAAGACCAATACATTTGTTTGGATATTATATCACTATACCATGGTGGCCCGAATAAAATATATATCATGCCGGGGTCGGTTTTCCAGCCCTCTTTAAAATTTGAAAATTGCTTGTTGGCTTCTTCAACTCTTTCATAATATAAGGAGATGACATTTTTGGCTGTAGATGAATTTTGAATATTTGAAAGCCAGAAACGATCGATTGCCTTTTTTAGAGAATCTGCATTATTAATAGCCATTATTTGTTCATATTCTTTGTTAGTCATTATGTAGTAGAGCGGCTTTGCTAATTCTCTGGCTGTTTTTAGAGAAGGATAATTAGCACTTTTAATACTAAAATCACGACCCTTAAATATTTCGCTTTCATTTCCCTGGGTTGAACTTACCTCCAATCGGTAATTTCCACGCTTAAGATCTTTAAATCCAAATTCAATTATTACACTCCCGGGTTGATTCAATTCTCTTTTTGATGACTGTATGACCTCATAATCATTATAATCAATACCAAGGTATGAGATACTTGATGGTGAGTAATTATTGAAATTAATAGGCCGGGCGATACTTGTATCAGATCTGAATCTTATTAGTTGTGATTCTAATTCTATTGGTTTGTCAGGATCATTATTAGTTACCTGGAACACAAAACGTAATGAATCATAACTTGATGGAATATCATAGGTAGTAGCCGGTTTAAAACTTGATTCCTGATCAGATGATTTCTTTCCCAGAATTCTAATTTCAGTTATATGTGAGTTATCATCTTCTGGGTCGGGAAGTTCAGTGCGGGCAGAACGAATAGATTGTTGCCCTGAGGATTTATCAACAACAGATACCTGAACATTATATAGGCCTGGAGCAATGCTAAATTCTTTCTCAAACGTAAAAACATCCTGACTATATATTATCCTCTCATTTTCGCTTGTTATAGTTTCAGTGAATTCATCACGTGCTACAATTGTAACCCTTTTATATTCATTAACTTTAGATATTTGAATTTCTATAATCACTTCAGCTTTGAAAACGTCATCTCTGTCGGAATAAACCAAACTCCCATATACAATATCTCCGGATACAATAATATTTGTTTCATCTTCTTCATTCACATAACCGGTAGCGGCAAGCCTTAGCTCAGGATAACCCGGGCGATAATTATAGCCCTCACCCCGGTCAATGCTGTCATAGTATTCGTTTGAACAGCTTAGCAAGAAAAGCAGAGCGAATAAAAGTATCGTCAGAAAAGCAGGTGATTTTTTCAAATTAAGAAAATGCATAAGAAGGTAAATTATTTATATAATGCAGCATAATGCGAAATAAGCAACAGAAGGATTTACAAAATTCTTTCACAATGATAACAACTTTTAGCCTATCTTTAGTGCCATTAAAAAATTGTTTCACGAAACTTTAAATACTCACTCTATATGATATCCGCAAGGCGACGAACAAAAATTGTTTGCACTATTGGCCCAAGTTGTAATACTCAGGAAAAAATAGAAGACCTTTTGTTACACGGAATGAATGTAGCAAGGCTGAATTTCTCGCACGGTACGCACGAAGATCATGCTCAGGTCATAAAATATATCCGGAACACAGCTCGTAAATATAAATATAGTGTTCCCGTGCTGATGGATTTACAGGGGCCTAAAATTCGGGTTGGACAAATGAAGGACGGCGGACAAATGCTGGAAGCGGGGACCACTGTAAAAATCACTGCAGAAGAGGTTGAAGGAACCAGCAAAATCATTCCAATCGACTATAAAAATTTATTGCACGAAGCGAAGGTTGGTAATTCCATTTTATTGGATGATGGTTTGCTTGAATTTAAAGTAACGGCTAAACATCCTGATTCTCTGGAGGCAAAGGTAATAACCGGTGGTGAGCTTAAATCGAGAAAAGGTGTGAACCTCCCTAATGTTCGTATTTCAATACCATCACTCACAGAAAAGGATATTAAAGATCTCGAATTTGGTATTAAGCATGATGTGGATTTGATTGCTCTATCATTTGTAAGAACAGCCAAAGATGTCCGCGATATTATATCGAGGATCAGGGCGGCTGGAAGTCAGGCTGCGATTATATCCAAAATTGAAAAACCGGAAGCACTTGATGTAATTGATGAAATTATAGAAGAATCGGATGGAATTATGGTGGCCCGGGGTGATTTGGGAATCGAAATTCCAACAGAACAAGTGCCGATTGTACAAAAAATGATCATTGAAAAATGCAGAATAGCCGGTAAGCCGGTGATTACGGCTACACAAATGCTTGATTCCATGATCAATAATCCGCGGCCAACCCGCGCCGAAAGTTCTGATGTTGCTAACGCCGTGCTTGATGGAACGGATGCGGTAATGTTATCTGGCGAAACTGCGGCCGGAGATTATCCTATGGAAGCAGTAAATGTAATGGACCGAATTTGCCGCTCAATTGAAGAAAAACGTCCTCAAATTTATAACAGCCTGGGTTACCGTAAACCGGAATGGAAGGAGAAACAAGTGATTGAATCACTTGCCTATTCTTGTGTTACCATAGCTGATAATGTAGAAGCAAAGGCTATCAGTGTCATTACTCATTCTGGAAGCACAGCCCGAAGAATTGCCAAATTTAGGCCAAAAGTTCCTATTGTTGCTTTTACTGAAAGTCAAAAAGTACGCCGGCAGCTCAACCTGGTTTGGGGGGTATATTCTGTTAAGATGAATGAACTTTTTGATACTGATAAAAGTGTTCGGTTAATGGAGGAATACCTTCTCGAAAATGGCATGGTGAAAAAAAACGACCGGGTTATTGTAGCCACGGGAATGCCAATTGCCAAACGAGGCCGCACCAACATGATTAAAGTAAGTACGATTGAATAAAGTATTGCGTTACCTCAAATGAATATGACTTTACGCAAGATTGTTTTAGGAATTTCAGTTTTAGTGCTGATGGGCGGCTGCAAAACATCCATGCAATCGAACTGGAGAGATTTTAACGCTTATTACAATACCTATTATAATGCTAAAAAAAGCTATAATAGCGGCCTCAAAAAAAACCTGAATCAGGTTCGGCAGTACAATCCACTTCAACCCATACGAATTCACGAAAAACCGGTAAATGCCGGGGCACAGGATTTCGATAAAGCCATTCAAAAAGGAGCTGATGTTCTTCGTCGCTACGAAGATACCAAATGGGTGGATGATGCCTTAGCCCTGATCGGGAAATCGTACTATTTTAAACAGGAATATTTTTCGGCTGATCAAAAATTCAAAGAACTTTATTTGACAACACAGAATCCGAGCTTACAGCAGCAGTCGATATTATGGCAAGGCAGGGTTCTGCTCGATTTGGAAGCCTATAACGAAGGGGTTGCATTTTTAACCGAAGAACTCACTGTTTCTGGTGACGAGTGGGAAGCTGGACATAGGGCAGAAATTAAAGCATTACTGGCTCAGCATCATGTAAAATTAGAGAACTGGCAGCTTGCCGCAAACGAACTTTCTGAAGCCCTGCCCGATTTGCAAAAAAAAGATTACAGGGAAAGGGGATATTTTTTACTTGGGCAGATCTATGAGCAATTGGGGAATACTGAAACCGCTTATGAAGCATACAATCAGGTACAAAAACATTATGTAGAATACCGGGTTCAATATCTTGCCCAACGCAAAAAAGCCGAAGTTGCACGGAGTTTAGGACGAATTGATGTAGCCTATAGAATTTTTAATGATATGGTAAGGGATGATAAAAATCTGGAATACAAGGCGGAACTGGATTTTGAACTGGCCCGGACCGAACATGAAAGGGGAAATTACCAGCGGGCTGAGCAATTATATAAAGATGTGCTTCATAATAACCTTCGCCAGCCGGCTCCGGAAATTGCAGCAAGATCATACAATGGACTCGCTGAAATTTATCGATATTGGTATGATGATTTTTCAATGGCTGCCGCCTATTATGACTCTGCCGCTCAAAAAAATGTATCAGCTGATAAACTTCCGGAAGATTTTGAAGCCGGGGAGCTTGCGGAATCCTTTGGGAGCTATGCCCGAATCAGATCCGAAATTGCCCTTCAAGACAGCTTATTAAAACTTGGGCAATTATCGCCACAGGAATTTGATTCTGTTTTAGTTATTCTCAAAGAAAAGAAATTAGCAGAATTAGAGAAGCTGCGGGAACAACAGGAGGAACAGCAGAACCAAATAGTAACCGTAAATAACGAGGAGGAAGATCAATCAGCCACCAATTTGAGAAATGGATTTCTGAATTCCAATAATCCTGTTATTCAGGAAAATGCGAGACAGCAATTTTTTGCAATTTGGGGAGATCGCCCCCTGGCCGATAAATGGAGAGTTCGAAGTATGATAGAATATACCGGAGTTAGTGGTGATGAAAATGGGAATGAAAATGGCGTTAGTGCGGATGCAAATTCGGGTGTAATGAGTGTCCAAATTGATTTAAGCCGCATTCCATTCACCCCGGAAGATCAGGATTCAGTTCGTGAACGAATTGCGGCTTATCAATATGAGCTTGGAAACCTGTTTTTCCTATCTTTGAATAATCCCGACAGTGCCGTTTATTATTTTGAAATGGCTATTGAAAATCCCTCGGTTCAAAATGTAAATACGGTATCGATGTATTCACTTTCCGAATTGTATTCCATTCAGGAAAATGAGGAAAAAGCCCGGTATTATGCCCAACAATTAATTGAACAATATCCAAATACTGAGTATGCCCGCCGTGTCTCCGTAAAATTTAATATACCGCTTACACAAGATGATGATTGGGATACGATTAATCCCCTTCAGTTATATATGCAAATTTCATTACAGGATACAATTGAAGCCTCTCAGAAAGCCAAACGGCTTGAAACATTTGCCCATAATTATACTGATCATAAAATTGCCCCTCAGGCACTTTATGAATCCATAAATTGGTATATGGTGGCAGGGAAAGAGGACTCGGTTTACAAGAAAAATATAAGTGAGTGGAGAGATGTAAATCAGGAATGGAATCAAAAAATAACTGAGTTTAAAGTGAAACAGGATACGGCAAGTTCTATGCTTCAGGACACGACCCTTACTGAAGAAAAACGAATAGAATTTCAGGCTCTAAGGGATTCTACTCTTCAGGAACCGGATTTCACACCTATTTTCCCTTATCGTGGGGCATATTGGGATAGTGCAAGGGCTGTAGCAGATACATTTATGGTCATGTTTCGGGATTCTAAATTTCGGTCTAAAGTAAGCCGGTTACAATCAGAACTGACGGTTCCATCGGAAAAAATGGAGGAGGTAGCTTTTGAAGAGGAACAAGAATCACAAATTGCCGAAAATGAAGAGGGTTATTATAAATGTCAGGATCTAAATACTGAATTAGAAATTCGGGGAGGTTTACAGGATTTTATTTCAAATCTTAATCTTCCAAATAATTTAGGTGTTGATGAGATAACCTATCTTTTTAAAGTAAATTCCCGGGGAATTATCGATGAATATGTTCTGCAGACAAATGAAGTCCCTGAAGAAATTAGCAGGGAATTTGAACGCGCATTCCCCAGAATGAATTTTGAACCTGTTATGAATGAGGGACAGGCAGTGGCAGCAGAATGTTTATTTACTTTTTCAATTGAGAATTGATGGGAAATTTGCCTTTTAAACCTTTCTTAATGCTCGCAACCAATCCCGGGCCTTCATAAATTAAACCGGTGTATAGTTGAATAAGATTTGCACCGGCTTCCAGTTTTTTAAGGGCAGTTTCCGGGCTGTCAATTCCACCCACTCCAATGATTGGTTTTTTACCACCGGTGATTTCACTCAGCCAGCGAACTACCTCCGTACTCCTTTGCTGAATGGCACGGCCGCTTAATCCGCCATTTCCAATATTTGTCAGGATGGCTTGGTTTGTTTTAAGATCGCCTCGGTTAGATGAAGTATTAGTGGCCATATATCCGCTTATATCAAAATCCTCACAAATGTGTACTAAGTTTTGAAGTGACTTGCGGTCAATATCTACTGTGAATTTTACAATGGAAGGTGTTCGGCTGGTTAAACCAGGTTTTAGTGTTGCTAACAGATCTTTTAAGGCTGCCGGGTCTTCAAATGTTTTGCCTTCACCGGTATTGGGACAGGAAATATTTATGGTGATATAATCAGCCACAGACTGCGCTTTTTCATAGCTGTATAAATAATCCTGAAGTGCCGCATCGCCCTGAATAGTGGCATCGTTCGTTTTGGCTATATTTATACCAAGGGGAATTTCAAGATCCAGATTCGAAAGTCTCTGGGTTATAATATCTGCACCCTCATTATTCAAACCCATACGGTTGATGAGGGAATGATCCGTCGGAAGCCTGAATGCCCGGGGTTTTGGATTGCCCTTAGATGGTTTTGCAGTTATACTTCCCACTTCAATAAATCCAAAACCCAATGCTTGCATAGCCAGCGGTGTGGTTCCGTTTTTATCAAAGCCGGCTGCAAGACCAATGGGATTGGGGAACTTACATCCAAATAACTCCTGATCTAAACCCGAATTATTGCCTCCATAAACGCTTTGAACAAGCTTTTGAAGCATTGGGGAGTCATGAGTTTTGGATGCTATTGAAAGAGCTAATTCATGTGCTTTTTCGGCATCCGTTTTAAATAATATTGGTTTTACAAGCTTTTGGTAAATCATCCCGACAATGATACGAAAAAACGTTCAAAAAGAGTGAAAGAAGCCTTATACTCGTTCGCGATTTATTTATGGAAATATCCGAAACATACATATCGAATTTGATTACCAACTTGCGCAAGCTTAGTACTGTGGTATTGCTGGAATCACAGATGCCCGGGCATCCCGCAAGCACAAAAAGTTACCTGGCTGCAAATCCCCGAGCATGGATTAAAAGCTGGGGTAATGAGATTGAAATTATGGAAGCAGGGAAGAGAAGGAAATTTCAGAAAAATCCGTGGGAAGCATTAACGGAGTTTAAAAACAAGCAGTCAGATTGGCTGTTTGGCTACCTGGGTTATGAATTAAAGGATCATATTGAATTGCTGGAATCCGGAAATACCGAATGTTTACATGCTCCTGATTTATTTTTCATGATTCCTGATTTTCTCATTGAAGTTGATGCCCGACATAATCTTACTTTTTTAAAAGGGAAATTACCTGAGAAAACAATTCAACCTAAAAACAAAAGTAAGGTTGAAATTCAGCTGAAAAATCAAATTTCAGAGAGTAACTATGTAAAGCTTTTGGAACAGGCCAAACGGGATATTTATGAGGGAGAATATTATGAAATCAACCTATCTCATCCCCTCGAATTTGAGTTGAAAGGGGACAGTTGGAATTTATATAAGCTGATGAAGTCAGCAGGTCCTGTACCATTCGGTGGGTATTTGGAATTTGATAACCTGGCGATTTGCAGCTCCTCGCCGGAGCGATTCCTGGCCCGGGAAGGCAGCAAAGTTTGGTCGCAGCCAATTAAAGGGACGGCATCACGTACCGGTGAAATAAATGAATTAGAAGCCATTGAGAAGCTAAAACATTCGGAAAAGGAGCGGGCAGAAAATTTGATGATTGTAGACCTGGTTCGAAATGATTTGGGTAGGGTGGCAGTAAAAAACAGTGTAAAAGTTTCGAGCCTGTTTGAGGTTCAGAGTTTTGAGACCGTGCACCAAATGGTTTCAACAGTGGAATGTGAGGTTGAAGAAAAGGCCGAGAGCATTGATGTTATAAAGGCGTGTTTCCCTATGGGCTCAATGACCGGCGCTCCCAAAATTGCCGCAATGATGGCTATTGAACAGTACGAGAATTACAAACGGGGAATTTACTCGGGGGCAATGGGTTATATCAAACCAAATGGTGATTTCGATTTTAATGTAGTTATACGAACCGCAATTATTGAAGGGAATAAGCTCATTTATCCGGTTGGTGGGGCCATCACTAGTGATTCTGACCCAGTTGAAGAATGGAATGAAACTTTATTAAAAGCACGGGCCATCACAAATATTTTTGGGTTAGCAAAAAAATCCTGAATGATGATTTCCAAATAAGGGTTTTAAGAACACAGTTGAAAAATATGCACAAGGATACAGGAAAGAATGAAGGCAAGTACATTAGGTGAATTGAAAAAAAGCGGATGGGAATCCGTATCTGTAAAAGAAGAAATACGCAGGAATCTGATTAAAAAGATCCAGAATAATGAGGAACTTTTTCCTGGAATTTTGGGATATGATAAAACCGTACTTCCGCAAATTCAGCACGCCATCCTCTCCAGGCACGACATGATCTTATTGGGATTGAGGGGGCAGGCAAAAACACGTATTCTTCGTTTGCTGGTAAACTTTTTGGACGAGTATATACCCATAGTAAAAGGTTCCGAAATTAATGATGATCCGTTGAATCCGCTCTCTAAATTTGCAAAGGAT
>JBBDLQ010000121.1:15343-21313 GCA_040878765.1 Balneolaceae bacterium
ATGGCATTTTCAGCTAACCCCGAAGATTATACCAATCGCGGAAACATCATCACTCCGCTAAAAGATCGAATTGATTCTCAAATTCTCACTCATTACCCGAAGGAGTTGAAAATCGGGGAAGATATTACACGGCAGGAAGCCTGGCAAGACCGCGGTAACAGCATTAAGATTCATATTCCTGAATTATTCCGTCAAGTGATTGAAAAAGCAGCTTTTGAAGCCCGTGAATCTGAATATGTGGATCAAAAAAGCGGGGTATCAACCCGGATGACCATTACCGCTTTAGAACAGGTTGTTTCTTCCGCTGAACGCAGAGCAATTTTAAATGGTGAAAAGGAAACCACCGTCCGGATTGCAGACCTCTACCATATGGTTCCGGCCATTACCGGTAAGATTGAATTGGTTTATGAGGGAGAACAGGAGGGAGCTCTCAGCGTAGCAAAACATATACTTGGAAAAGCTATCAGTAAAACATTTAAAATTTATTTTCCCGATCCTAACAAAAAGAAAGAAGATCAAAAGTCGGTATATAAAACAATTACTGACTGGTTTGCAGATGGGAATGAGATAAATATATCGGATACGCTTTCAAACAAAGAATATGAGAAAGCTTTAAAAAAAGTAGATGGATTGGAAAAACTGATCAAAAATCATGCTGAGAATGCTCCAAAAACAGAACGATATATTTGGATGGATTTCGCGCTTGAAGCATTACATCAAAATTCTATGCTAAGTAAACAAGACCTTGATGACCAAACATTGTACTCTGATATGCTCGGCTCCATGTTCTCTTCATTAGGTGATATTGGTGAGGAAGGATTTGATGAATTTGAATAATAAATAGATTGAATTCAGCTTTAGTTAGTCTTATATTTAAAGCCTTTGCAAATTTCAAGCAAGTACAAGACCATGAAAAAAGGAATTCACCCAGATTACAAAGAAATTACGGTATTGATGAGCGATGGTACCGAGATAACAACCCGCAGTACGCTGAACACCAAAGATGGTGTTTATCGCAGCGAGGTTGATTCAAAAAATCATCCATTCTATACTAAAAGCAATACATTTACTTCTACTGCCGGACGTGTTGACCGCTTTAAGCGTCGTTATGGCAAAGCTGAAGACAAGTAAGTTTAGCAATCATTTTATTAAAGGATGTATTTTAAGGATACATCCTTTTTTTATTTCAGGCATATGGAACTACACAGTTTTGAAGTAGGCCCTTTTTTAGAGAATACTTATCTGCTCCATAAAGGCGGCCAAAATCTCCTCATCGATCCCGGATTTTCAACAGAACCGGAATACCAACAGTTCAAAGAAAAACTTGTTGGTGAGTTAACAGCTATTGTTCTTACCCACGCTCACGTAGATCATGTACTTGGCCTCAGTCGTGTACTCATTGATTTTGATGTATCCGTGTATTTGAATGATGAAGATCGCTTTTTGTGGGAAAATTTTGGCAGTCAGGCACAGATGTTTGGTATCAATCAAGGTGGTTTTGATTTTGAGCCCGAAGTGTTGCCAAGCAAAGGGGACATTGAGATTGGAAAGTTTGAATTTAACTGCTTGCATACCCCTGGGCATTCACCCGACCATATCTCATTATATTTCGGGGAAGAACAATTGGTGATTGCCGGAGATGCATTATTCAAAGAAAGCATTGGCCGCACCGATTTATATAAGGGAGATTTTGATACGCTTGAAAAAAGCATCAAAGAAAAGCTATATGTGCTGCCGGAAGAAACCACGGTTTACCCCGGTCATGGCCCTTCTACTACCATAGGTCACGAAAAGAATAATAATCCCTTCGTTCAATAAACAACTTTAGTCAGCTGCTTTTTTAAGTTTATTGATCTCTTTTTTGTAATGGTCGGCTTTAACTTCATCCCGGTCCATAAGCCGCTCATACATTTTGATGGCTTCTTTTTTCCGTCCCTGCTGAGAGTGAATTTTAGCCAGGGTTTCAGAAACCACATCATCCACTTCTTCAGCTACTTTACTTAAATCAGAATCATCATATGGTTCACCTTCCGCCGGAATTCGTATGCGTTTTGATTCAACTTCTTCCAGCATGGCAATAAGCCGATCTAAATCTAAAACGGGTGAGGTGCGTGATGCCTGCTGCAATTTAAGGTTGGAGGAAGTGTAGGAATGAGCCGGAATGGCTGCTTCAAATTTTTCGGGATGAACGAGGAAATAGTGCAAATGTTCCATCAAAGGACTTCCGGGGGCATAGGTTTTGGCTTTAAGCGATTCCTGTATGGCCTCATTATTTTTAGCTTGAAGGTGGTAAAACCATGCAAGTAAAAAATGACCTACGGCATCAGGTCCGCGCTTTTTCAAGTGACGCTTTAATTTCTGAGTCACCTGTTCAGGATTGTCATTAAATTTTTCCACGAAAGAGGAAAGAGATTTAGGTATGTCGAAAGGAAGTTGTTGCATAAATTTGGTTAAGACTCAACAATAATAAAGGGAAGCTCGGTTACAATCAAAGCAAATTACCAATTACTTACCGCATCACTAAACATATTATTGGCTACTTGATTTAAGGCGCTGTTGGCAGCCTGATTTTCCCCGCTTATTGGATCATCGGTTGGGTCGTAAGTAAACTTTCCCGAATACGTTGAATTCCATTCCGGTTCTTCTTCGTCTGAATATTTAAAAGAAGCCCTTACGGTAATTGTAATTTCATTTTGATTGGCCTGTTCATTGCCGCCAATACTAAATGGCCGGTTTGTGTACCCGGTGATTACCCCATCCAATACAGCATCTGCATCCGCTTCATTATTGGCGAGCTGCAGCTTGCTTTGATTAACAAAACGATTGATGAGAGCCTCATTTAAACGGTTGCTTAAATCTCCGAGTCCGCTGTTAGACTGGTCTGGAAAGAAGGGGATATATATGGTATTTACTCCCGGTGGAATAGAAGCACCTGTAAAACTATATCGCAAACATCCGCTGAATAAAAAGCCAACACATAATGATAGAAACAGCCAGGTTTTAGTCGAGCCCATATTGATCCAGTTTTCGATATAAAGTTCGTTCGCTAACCCCGAGGGTTTCTGAGGCTTTTCTGCGATTTCCGTCAAATCGTTTTAAGGCCTGTTTAATAAGAAATCTTTCTGTTTCTTCAATAGAGGGAATTTCATCACCCATCAGAAAATCTGTCAATTCTGATTCCTCAGGTTCATCAATTTCCGGTTCCCCCGGCATAGATTGCATACCAAGTGTGGCATGATTGCCAAGATCCACATGTGGTCCGGAGACTTCCGTTTTATCAACTTCATCCCGGACAGAAGCTGGCAATGCTTTTAAATTTTTAGCTGAAAAGGTTGAATACAGAAAATTGGCAAACATCTTTTTAACATCAGCGATATCATTTCTCAATTCAACTAATGCCCTGTATATCAGTTCTCGGTCTTTCCGGTTAAATTCCCCTGAGGGTTCTGAGTTATGTGTGTTTTTACTGCCATCGGCAATCATTGGAAGATTATCTGCACTCCCTTCGTGTTGCCGTCCTTTTAAATATTTTTGAAGTTTTTCTTTATCAATAAACTGAGATTTCTCCAAAACCACCAGTTGTTCGGCTACATTGCGAAGTTCCCGAATGTTTCCAGGCCATCGGTATGAGATCAACAATTCGCGGGCTTCATCCGAAAATCCCTTAAAAACCGAATCATACTTGGCAGAATATTCTTCCACAAAGGTTTTGAATATTGGTATGATATCCTCCTGCCGGTCACGCAGAGGAGGCAGGTTTATTTTAACGGTATCAAGTCGGTAATAAAGATCTTCACGGAACGAGCCATCTTTCACCATCCCCCACAGATCTTGATTGGTGGCTGCAATTACACGCACATCCGTTGTAAGAACTTTACTTGAACCCACCCGGAAAAACTCTCCATTTTCGAGTACACGTAACAGTTTAACCTGTACATTTTTTGGAGTGTCACCAATTTCATCCAAAAAGATGGTACCGCCATCTGCTTTCTCGAAATAACCCTCGCGGGAAACATCAGCTCCGGTAAAAGCACCTTTTTCGTGCCCGAATAACTCACTTTCAATAATGCCTTCAGGTATAGCACCACAATTTACAATGACGAGGTTATTTCGGCTGCGATGACTCATTGCATGAATTGCCCTGGCTGTCACATCTTTCCCAACTCCGCTCTCGCCCTGCAAGGTTACAGTAATATCGGTTTTTGCCACCTGCATGATTTTATCAATCACCTGTCGCATAGCTTCAGAGCTACCGAGTAAACCATATTGTTCCTGAAAAACTTCGCGATCCATAAAAAATATATTCTAATGTTAAATCTTCCTATTCCTGATTCGAAAACACTGTTCGCTCAAAGAATATCTCATACTGTCAGAATGACGTAAGTTAAGAATTCCTGCCTTAGTAAGTAAAGGGAAAGTAAGATGAAATGATTTAAGCCATTATTGCTTTATTAGCTCCACGGCATGTTCAACAGGCAGCATTCTGGTTTCCTTAAAGCTGGATAACACAAGGTTAGAACGGGTTTTACTTACTCCTTCCCAAGCCTGAATGCGGGAAAGAAGATTCTCAAAAGAGCCTGTATTTTTTGTCCGGACTTTTAAAAAGTGGGAGCCGTCTCCGGTTATTGAGTGGCACTCTAATACTTCTTCTTCTGCGGAAGCTTTTACAACGAAATTGCTATAGTTTTCTGAACCATCCACTTGCACAAAAATAAATGCAGTAATATCAAAATGAAATTTTTTGCTATTCAGAATGGCTTTGTAGCCTTCAATTAAACCTCGTTCTTCCAGCTTCTTCATTCGCTCTGAAACCGAAGGAACTGAAAGGTTAACCAGATCAGCAATTGTATTACGCTGAGCTCTTCCGTTTTCCTGAAGATGATTTAAAATAGCAAGATCGGTATCGTCTAATAATTGACTCATGATGTTTCGTTAGATTGCCTAAAAATTTATTGACTCATGGAAAATAGCCTTAATAATTTAGGTAGTCAACCTAAAAAGCGCTTCCAAATCAACTTAAATTTTGGAATCATTTGCCACAAAAAATGTGCAACAAAAACAGTAATACCTCTTATCTTTGGGCTTCAAATCAAAAATGAATTCATAATTAGCATGCTCGACATTAACTTCATTAAAGAAAATCGCGAACAGGTAGAAAAAGCTATCAGGGATAAAGGGGAGAAAGATATATCAGCTGTTGAACAAGTACTTTCTGCCGATGAAGCATGGAGAACCAAAGTTCATAAAGCGGATACCCTTCGCAGCGAGAGTAATACCAAATCGAGTAAGATTGGTGAACTGATGGGGCAGGGGAAAAAGGAGGAGGCTCAGGCTATCATAAAGGAAACTTCCTCTATGAAAAATGAAATTAAGGAGCTGGAAGAAGAGGTGAAGAAGCTGCGCGAAGAACGGGATCAATTATTATTGCGAATACCCAATGTTCCACATCCGAGCGTACCTGTGGGAGCGACAGAAGATGAAAATGAGACATTTAAATCCTGGGGTGAGCCGGATAAAAATGAATGGAGAAAACCACACTGGGAAATTACCGAACGCCACGGATGGGTTGATTTTGAGCGCGGGGTGAAAGTTACTGGAGCCGGATTTCCATTTTATATTGGGCCGGTTGCACAACTTCAGCGGGCACTAATTAATTATTTTATAAATGAAGCGGTTAAAGCGGGATATACGGAATTGCAGGCGCCTTATTTTGTAAATGAGGATTCAGCAAGGGGAACCGGGCAAATTCCTGATAAGGAAGACATGATGTATGTTATTCCAAGAGACGGATTCTTTACAATTCCTACAGCCGAAGTTCCGGTAACGAATTTTCACCGCGATGAAATTCTCGAGAATAAAGAGATTCCCAAGAAATATGTATGCTACACGCCTTGCTGGCGACGGGAAGCCGGTTCCTATGGTAAGGATGTTCGCGGACTCAATCGCCTGCATCAGTTTGATAAAGTGGAG
>JBBDLQ010000122.1:0-21201 GCA_040878765.1 Balneolaceae bacterium
GGGGCGAACAAACCGGCATCATTATAAAAAACGGATACATCATAGCTGAATGGGGCGAGCCTTTTCGGGTGGATATGACGCACAGCGTAACCAAAAGCTTTTTGACCACTACGGTTGGAATAGCTTACGATCGTGGACTTATCAGAGATGTAAATGACAAAGTAGATCAATACATGGCACCTATCATGATGATGGATTGGGATAACAATCGTAACAAAGCGGATGCCTTCAAAGAACCAAAAGTATTTGAGCCGTTCAAAGGGGACCATAACTCCAAGATCACCTGGAATCACCTCCTGCGACAAACTTCGGATTGGAAAGGCACTTTATGGGGGAAACCGGATTGGGCCGACCGACTCAGCGGTGACCGCTCCGAATGGATAACCCGCGAGCGTCATGAACCCGGCTCCGTTTTTGAATACAATGATACCCGCGTAAACCTGCTGGCTTTAGCCGCAATGAATGTGTTTCGTGAACCTCTCCCAAAAATTCTCCGCGAAAATGTAATGGATAAGATCGGTGCTTCCCCAACCTGGCGCTGGATGGGCTATGAAAACTCCTGGGTTATCATAGACGGACAGCAAATGCAGGCGGTAAGTGGTGGCGGACATTGGGGCGGTGGAATGTTCATCAGCGCCCGCGATCAGGCTCGATTTGGATTGCTGACTTTAAGAAACGGAAACTGGAAAGGTGAGCAGATCCTTTCCGAAAAATGGAACAAAATGGCTCAAACTCCAACTGAGGCAAACACTAATTACGGGTTTATGAACTGGTTTTTAAATGTAAACAAAGACCGGTTACCCAGCGCACCAACCAGTGCCTTTTTCCATTTAGGCGCCGGCACAAATATGGTGTATGTTGATCAGCAGAATGAGTTGGTAATTGTAGTTCGGTGGATTGATGGAGGCGCAATGGATGGAGTTGTGCAACGAGTTCTTAATTCCATTAAATAAATTTTGGGCTGAGACTTTTATTCTCAGTCAATAAGAATAGATTTAGATGGTTACAAACAAAAAATAAAAAGAGTTATAAAATGAAAAGTTACTTTAAAAATCTTACTTATGTACTTGTTGCCGTTGCATTATTAACCGGATGTAGCTGGCAAAGTGAATCCACAATACAAAAAAATGCGGCCTCTTTAGCTGCGCCAACGGCTGATAAGCAGGATTCCATATTAACCATCCACGGTGATACAAGAATTGATCCCTACTTTTGGATGCGCCTCACGGATGAACAAAAAATTGCAGCTGTCCCTGATACCCAAACTCAGAAAGTACTTGATTACCTGAATAGTGAAAATGAGTACACTGATTTGGTTATGAAAGATACCGAGAAGCTTCAGGAGAAATTATACGAGGAGATCGTTGGAAGAATCAAAGAAACGGATGAATCGCTGCCCTATTTCAAAAACGGATATTGGTATTACACTCGTTACGAAGAAGGCAATGAGTACCCCATTCACTGCCGCAAAAAAGAATCGCTTGAGAACGAAGAAGAAATCCTCCTAAACGTAAATGAACTTGCTGAGGGACATGATTACTACTCCGCCACAGGGCTTCAGATTAGCCCAGATAATAAAATACTGGCTTTTGGTGAAGACACTTTGAGCCGGAGGGTCTATCATATTCAATTCAAAAATCTTGAAACAGGTGAGTTTCTGGCTGATAAATTGGATAATACCACCGGTGGCGGTGCTTGGGCTAACGACAATCAAACTTACTTCTACACCACAAAAAATAAAGTGTCCCTGCTTTCCGAAAAAGTTTACCGGCATACATTAGGTGCTGATCCATCTTCAGACAAGTTGGTTTATACCGAAACGGATCCTGCTTTTTATTTAGGCGTTTCTAAGTCAAAATCTGATCAGTATATCATCATTGGCGAACAGAGCACTCTTGCAAACGATTATCATATTCTGGATGCCAATAATCCCAATGGAGAATTTCGCCGGTTCACCCCCCGCGAGAAAATTCATGAATACTCCATCGATCATTTTGAGGATAAGTTCTATATCGTAACCAATTGGGAGGCTCCTAATTTCCGGCTCATGGAAACTTCCGAAAACACTACATCAAAAAATAACTGGAAAGAAGTGGTCCCGCACCGTGAGGATGTACTTTTAAATGGAATTGAAGTTTTTCAGGATTACCTGGTTATCAGCGAACGTTCCAATGCGCTCACCCATCTTAAAGTTATTGACCAAAACACCAATGACGAACATTACCTGGATTTTGATGAAGACGCCTATGTGGTTTATCCTTCTACAAACCCAGAATTTGATACAGAAACACTTCGTTTCGGTTATTCTTCTTTAACTACTCCTAATTCTATCTTCGATTACAACATGAAGTCACGTGAAAAGGAGTTGATGAAACAGGAGGAAGTAGTAGGCGGCCACGATCCTGATAATTATGAAACCGAGCGCTTTTTTGCTGAAGCCCGTGATAGCGTGATGATTCCGGTATCTGTTGTGTATAAGAAGTCCGTTGAGAAAAGTTCGGAAACTCCCTTACTGCTCTACTCCTACGGGTCCTATGGATCTTCAACCGACCCGCGATTTAATTCTACGCTGCTGAGCCTGCTCGACCGTGGATTCATCTATGCCATTGCACACATCCGGGGCGGACAGGAAATGGGTCGTCAGTGGTATGAAGACGGCAAGATGTTCAACAAAATAAACACTTTTACCGATTTCATTGATGTGGCCAAATATCTCGAAGAAAACGGATATTCCTCGGCTCCTCACATGTATGCTCGTGGCGGTAGTGCCGGCGGATTATTGATGGGGGCAGTTGTAAACATGGCACCTGATCAATTCAATGGAGTGATCGCAGCCGTTCCCTTTGTAGATATCGTTTCTACCATGCTTGATGAAACCATCCCATTAACTACCAACGAATTCGATGAATGGGGGAATCCCAAAAATGAAGATTCCTATCGGTATATGTTATCCTATTCTCCGTATGATAATGTGGAGGAACAGGAATATCCTAATTTATTAGTGACAACAGGTTTGTTCGACTCCCAGGTACAGTATTGGGAACCGGCAAAATGGGTGGCAAAGCTGCGGGATAAAAAAACCGGAGACAATGTCCTTCTAATGAAAACCAACATGCAGGCCGGCCACGGTGGGGCCTCCGGACGATTTGAACGATATCACCAAACGGCACTAGAATATGCATTTCTTTTGGATTTAGAAGGAATGAGAAGATAAACTCCGGGGCTTTATCCTCTTTTTGATTTACTATTATTACATTGATCCTGCACTTAATTTTAGTGCGGGATTTTTTTTGAAATGAATTTATAAGGTGAAAAATGAACAGAACAGCTATTGTAATTGGCGCAACCGGGTTGGTGGGTTCACAAGTTTTAGATCAGTTGCTTGAAGATAAAAGTTATCAAAAAGTAAAAGTTTTCCACCGGCGAAGTACAGGAGTTGTGCACCCGAAACTGGAAGAACATATTGTGGATTTTAAAGAGCTTGATTCCTGGAAATCACTGATTGCCGGAGATGAATTGTATTCCGCTTTAGGAACCACCATCAAAAAAGCCGGCGGGCAGGAAGCGCAATATACCATCGATTTCACCTATCAATATGAAACAGCCAAAGCCGCTGCTGAAAACGGGGTAAAGAAATTTGCATTGGTTTCTTCGGCAGGGGCCAATCCAAAATCCCGTGCTTTTTACACCAAATTAAAAGGTGAACTGGATGAAGCGGTTAAGGAGTTACCCTTTGAGGTCACCGTGATTTTGCGGCCTTCCATTTTAGCTGGAAATCGAAATGAGAACCGGCTTGGTGAAGTTATAGGAATATTTCTCGCCAGAATTTTTACTAAAATTCCCGGGCTCAAAAAATACCGTCCCATCCTTGCCGGCAAGGTTGCGGAAGGAATGTTAAACGCCCTCCATAAATGTCCGACCGGCTACCATATTTTTGAACTGGACGAGATTTTTTATTTGTGAGGCGGTTTGATTAATATCTGCCAATTCCGCATCAAAAAAATCAACCTCTATGAAAAAAATAGTACTGCTCTTCCTCGTTTCCGTTATTTCACTTCCTTCCTATTCCCAAACATCAGACCTCAAACAAATCATCGACCAAAAAGCCGATGAAATTGAAGAGCAGGTCATTGAATGGCGGCGACATTTTCACGAAAACCCGGAGCTTTCAAACCGTGAATTTGAAACGGCTGCCTACATAGCTGATTATCTGAATGAACTGGGATTAGATGTTGAAACGGGAATTGCCCATACCGGGGTTGTAGCAATTTTAGAAGGCGGAAAACCCGGCCCTGTTATTGGTTTACGAGCTGATATTGACGGACTTCCTGTCACTGAACGAACCGATGTTCCCTTTAAATCTGTAGTGAAAGGGGAATATAATGGGGAAGAAGTTGGGGTGATGCATGCCTGTGGCCATGATACCCATATCGCCATTTTAATGGGTGTGGCAAAAATCCTAACAGAAATGCAGGATGACATCAAAGGCACGATCAAATTCATTTTCCAACCAGCGGAAGAAGGTGCACCACGGGGCGAGGAAGGTGGTGCCGAGCTAATGGTGAAAGAAGGCGTGCTCCAAAATCCGGATGTGGATGTAATCTTTGGCCTGCATATAAACGATGACACCCCGGTCGGAACTATTAAATATCGCCCGGAAGGAATTATGGCAAGCGTAAACAGTTTTTCAATTGAAATTACAGGTAAACAGGCTCATGGCTCAGCCCCCTGGAATGGTGTTGACCCCATTGTGACTGCGGCCCAGATCATCAATAATGCCCAAACAATTGTGAGCCGGAATATGGAGCTTATCAAGCAAGCCGCTGTTGTTACGTTTGGGGTGATTGAAGGCGGCGTTCGACACAACATCATCCCCGAAAGTGTGTATATGGAAGGAACCATCCGTGCATTGGATGAAGATATGCGTCAGCTCATTTTCCAACGACTGGAGACCATCGTTCAACATACTGCAGAAAGTAATGGGGCTGAAGCAAAACTAACGATCCACAAGGGTTATCCAATCACATATAATGATCCTGAACTTACTGCCATGATGGTTCCTACTTTGGAATCCGTTTCCGGTGATAATGCTATAATTATGGATGCCATGACCGGGGCCGAAGATTTTTCATTCTTCCAAAAGGAAATTCCCGGTCTATATTTTTTTCTCGGCGGTAAAGCTTCGAATCGGGAGTCTTCCGGCCATCACACCCCTGATTTCTACATTGATGAAAGTGGATTAAAGCTGGGCGTAATGGCTTTTGGACATTTGGTGGTTGATTATATGAATACCTCAGGAATTTAATCCATAACAAATCTTTACTTATGAAGAAGTTTCTATTTATTACGCTACTTGCACTCTTTAGCTTTAATCTCTTTGCACAACAGCTTTCAGAAACGGAGAAAAGGATTCTTGATCATATCGACGCCAATCATGCTGAGGCTCTTCACTTTTTGGAAACCAATGTAAATATTAACAGCGGAACCCTGAATCTTGAAGGTGTCCGGAAAGTTGGGGAAAACTATATTAACGCCTACAATAAACTTGGCTTTGAAACGAACTGGATTCCCCAGGACGATGTAAACCGTTCCGGACATTTCTTTGCAGAGCAAAAAGGCTCAAAAGGAAAGAAAATGCTGCTAATTGGACATTTGGATACGGTGTTTGAACCGGACAGTCCCTTTCAGAAATTCGAGATGTTAAATGACTCCATTGCTACCGGCCCCGGTGTTAACGACATGAAAGGTGGAAACGTTTTGATACTCTATGCCCTGAAAGCGTTGAAAGAAGCCGGAGCTATTACCAATGCACAAATTATTGTAGCCCTTACCGGGGATGAAGAAAAAGCGGGAAGCCCCATTTCAAAAAGCAGAAAAGACCTAATTGAAGCTGCTAAAAGAAGCGATATAGCTCTTGGATTTGAAACAGCATCCGGATTTAGTTTCGCAACGGTTGCCCGGCGGGCCTCCTATTCATGGAAGCTGGAAGTGACCGGAAAACAGGCGCATTCTTCCGGTATTTTTAGTGAAAGCACCGGGGCAGGTTCTGCTTTTGAAGCGTCCCGTATTCTCAACCGGTTTTATGAAGAACTCCGGGAAGAAAATCTCACCTACAACGCAGGGGTGCTGATCGGAGGAAATGAAGTGAATTATGATGAAGCGAACATGAGGGGAACCGTCAGCGGAAAGACCAATATTGTTCCCAAAAAGACCATCGCTCATGGTGGCATTCGATTCTTAACTACGGAACAGGGAGAACGAGCCTTTCAAAAGATGGAAGATATCGTGAATGACCATCTGCCCAGAACTTCTGCTGAGCTTACTATTTATGAAGGTTACCCTCCGATGGAACCCACTGAGGGGAATATGGAATTGCTGAGTGTTTTGAATGAGCTGAGTCAGGACCTGGGACTGGGTGAAGTTGAAGCTTATGATCCCGGTCGTCGAGGAGCCGCCGATATTTCCTTTGTGGCAAAACATGTGGACGGACTCGACGGGCTGGGCGCTATGGGAAGCGGGGCACACGGACCCCATGAAACCATCAACCTGAATACTTTTAAAGATCTGACAAAACGGGCGGCGCTGTTGATTTATCGCTTAACTCAAGAGAAATAATTCTCCGCTTACGTTTCATATTTATTCGCCATGTAAGCATTTACATAAGAAAAAGTGTGTGCTGATCTTTATTATCCGACCTGTTGGAATTAACTAAAGATCCTCATGAAAAAATTACTCTCACTCGCTTTTGTGCTTTTTCTTTTAACACCTGCCCTTCAGGCTCAAACCCCGAATGAAATTCAGGTTATTGACCCTCCTTTTTGGTGGACTGAAATGCCTGTTAATGAATTACAACTTCAGCTTTATGGAGAGAATCTTGGGCACTACGAGGCAACAGTCGATTATTCCGGTGTGAAGATCAACCGGCAAATTACCGTCGATTCGCCAAACTACCTTTTCCTCTATTTTAATATTTCAGATGAAGCCAAAGCTGGGGAGATGGAAATTGTGCTAACGCGGGACGAAAACGAAATTACCTTTAATTACGAACTAATAACCCGGGAATCTCTGGAGGGCAGAAATCAGGGTTTTGATCCCTCGGATGTCATTTACCTGATGATGCCCGATCGTTTTGCCAATGGCGACCCTTCCAATGACAGCGTTAAAGGAATGATAGAATCCGCCGACCGCTCCGATCCCGAGCGCCGGCAGGGTGGAGATATTCAGGGCGTGATAGATCACCTCGATTATATTGAAGATCTGGGTATGACCGCCATCTGGTTCACCCCCATGTTTGAAAATGATATGAGTGTAAGATATGGAGCTTATCACGGGTATGCGGCTACTGATTTATACAAAATAGATCGCCGTTTTGGCTCTAATGAATTGTATAAAGAGCTGGTTTCTAACGTTCAGGAACGGGGAATGAAAGTGATCATGGATATGATTCATAATCACATCGGCGATAACCACTGGTGGATGAAAGATCTGCCCACCAAAGATTGGGTGTATGATTTTGAGGAAGTGGGGCAAACCAATTACCGCGGGGTAGTTGCTTCCGATCCCTATGCCTCGGAATATGATTCGGTAAAACTCACCAACGGCTGGTTTGTGCGGCAGATGCCGGATCTAAATCAAAACAACGACCTGCTGGCCGATTATCTCATCCAAAACACCCTTTGGTGGATTGAATATTCCGGAATAGATGGAATTCGTATGGATACCTATGTGTATCCCGACAAAGATTATATGGCACAATGGGCAAAAGAGGTTCTTGAAGCCTATCCTGATTTCAATATTGTGGGAGAATCGTGGGTGGAAAACGTCCCCGCTGAAGCATATTGGCAATTCGATAAACCCGGAGTAGATGACGGTTACCAATCCCACTTACCAAGCCTGACTGATTTCCAATTCGCTTTTGCTGCGCGGGATGCCTTCAACGAAGAGTTTGGATGGACTACCGGCCTCAGTCAGCTATACTATGTGTTATCACAGGATTTTCTGTATTCCGATCCGATGGGTAATGTGATCTTTTTGGATAACCATGATATGAGCAGGTACTACGAGCATATCGGCAAAGATGAGGACTACTTCAAAATGGCCTATGCATTTTTGATGACCACCCGAGGAATTCCCCAGGTATATTACGGAACCGAGCTGATGATGGAGCACGAAAACCGTGGCGGCGATGACGAAGCATGGCGCCAAACTATGCCCGGTGGCTGGCCCGAGGATGACCGAAGTGTGTTCACCGAAGATGGCCGCACTGACAAAGAAAATGAGATCATGGGGTACATCACCACCTTAACCGAATGGAGAAAAGATGCTGTAGCCATTCACAAAGGCAAGCTGGTGCATTTCATTCCTTATGATAATGTGTATGTCTACTTTCGCGTCCACAAAGACCAAACCGTAATGATGGTCATGAATGGAAATGAGGAATCAGTGACAATGGACCGGGATCGTTTTGCTGAGATTTTGGATGATTTTGAAACAGGCGTGAATGTGATTTCCGGGGAGGGGATTGATGTGACAACTGATTTTGAGGTAGCAGGAAAAACTGCCGGGGTTTGGGAGTTGGAATAAAATTCTAAGGGGTTATTATTCAGCACTTTAGCCTTTTCGGAATGCCGTAGATCTCTCAGCTTCATTTGTTCGCTTACACTCACTCATTCCGTTCGAGATGACAAACTAAAGTGGTTGCTAAAACTGATAAATTTAACCTCGTTCCCAACCACCACAGCCTGTGTAACTTAGCTCAAACAAAACACACTTCATCACTTTCTCACTCCTCACTCTTTACTACAACTTTCATTCAAAAGGCCGTATCTTCTAGGCTTCAATAAAGCGGAACGAGACACTATGACCACGGCCACTGCCGAAACACAAATTACCAAAGAAGCAAAGAAGCGAAGAACCTTCGCCATTATTTCTCACCCCGATGCGGGAAAAACCACACTCACCGAAAAGCTTTTGCTGTATGGCGGAGCATTGCATGAGGCGGGATCTATCCGCGCCCGTAAGGCAACACGGCATGCTGCCTCCGACTGGATGTCGATTGAGCAGGAGCGAGGGATTTCAGTTACTTCATCTGTTTTACGTTTCGAGAAAGACGGCATCAAATACAACCTGTTGGATACCCCGGGGCACAAAGACTTTTCTGAAGATACGCTCCGGACTTTAGTTGCTGCTGATAGCGGACTCATGGTTATTGACGTGGCTAAAGGTGTTGAGGAACAAACGGAAAAATTATTTGAAGTATGTAAACTGCGGGAAGTCCCCGTCATTACTTTTGTGAATAAATGTGACCGCCCCGGGATGGATCCTCTGGAAGTGCTCAGCAACATCGAAAATAAACTGGGAATTGAAGCTGTACCGGCGAGCTGGCCTATGGGCTATGGGCACAAATTTCAGGGCATTTATGATGTGATCGACAACAAAGTACATATGTACCAGAAAACAGATCATGGTGCAAAAAAAGCCGTTACACAGGTGTTGAGTGTTGAAGACGCCATAGCCGCATCCTCACTTTCAGATTCGGAAAAGGAAGCCTTTCAAGAGGAAGTGATGCTGATTGAAGATATGTATGAAAACATGAACCGGGAAGATTATGCTTCCGGAAAAGTAACCCCGGTTTTCTTTGGGTCGGCCTTGCACAACTTTGGCTTAGATGTTTTTTTAACATATTTCCACCAGCTTGCCCCGCATCCCCAACAGTATAAAACACCGGACGGCTTGGCCCGCGATCTTAATGACAGTTTCTCCGGCTTCATCTTCAAAATGCAGGCAAATATGAATCCCGATCACCGTGATTGTGCCGCCTTTATTCGCGTGGCTTCCGGAAAATTTGAACGGGGACAGCAGGTTACCATTGCAGCTACCGGCAAAAAGATCAAGATGTCTACTCCTCATACTTTAATGGGAGATGAACGGCAAATTATGGAAGAGGCGTATCCCGGCGATATTGTTTCTATTTTTAATCCGGGTTCATTCCGAATCGGTACCACCATCTTTGAAAACAACGAAATTAATTTTGATGTAATACCATTATTCACACCTGAACATTTTCAAAAAGTGGCCACTAAAGATCCCTTCAAAAGAAAACAACTGCGGGAAGGCCTGCAACAGCTTTCTGAAGAAGGTGTGGTTCATGTATTTGAAGTGCCCAATGGTGTTGGAAATGAATTATTACTGGGAACAGTTGGAGTACTTCAGTTTGAAGTTGTTGAACACCGCATGCTTAACGAATATGGGGTTGAACTTATTAAAACACCGGTTTCCTATTACTGCGCAAGATGGCTGCCCAACGGCCGTGAAGATATCATCGAAAAGCTGGAATCAAGCTATTCCACTCATGTGACCAAAGATATGGAAGAAAACCCCATTGTGCTTTTTGATTCGATGTATGCCCTAAATCAGGCTGAGGAAAAAGTGGGTAGTGAAAACCTTTTCAAATTCAAGCAAGGATGAGAATACCCGACACAGAACATCCAACAGTTATAAAAGGAACGGTATTAGGGCTATAACTCTCCGTGTTTGAAACTTTTATACTGCTTAATTCTCTCAATCAGTAAGCTGTTAAGGGTAAGTCTGTCATTGTTACTATCTGAAATGGATTTCGTTTTTTTCAATTCCCTGATGTATTCTTTCGGAAATCCTAAAAATTCAGCCCCTAACACAACCAGTTTTTTATACCAGTCAAATGGTATTGATGCATCATCTATATACTGTTCCATCCCCTGATAGGTAAAGCAATTGATAGGTGTTTCGTTTTCAGAAATCACATCCAGGTAAATTTTTTTATATCCCTTTCCCAGTGATTCAAAGCCGTCCAAAAGACGCTCTTGCTCTTCGGAAATTTTATAAACCGCCCCATAAATACACTGCGAAGGATTATTAACCCACTTAATAGTCCCCTTCCCGGAACCATCGCCCCCTGTTTTATTGAACTGAATTTCGGCTGAATGTAACCGCCCCGTTGAATACAGTTTTACCGAACCCAGCCGGTCTTCTACCCTTACCGGATGCAGATTTGAGCCATATGCGTAATAGTAATCCATGAATCAAATTTGTTTAATAAAACACTTCACAGCCAAAATAATTATCATTTTTAGAATTTTCGAACCTTAAGGCATTTCATCTCAGTGCATCAAAATCATTGCACTAGAAATAAAGAAAAGTTCAAAATTCTCCCCATAGTATTACAACGGCAAACTTTCAATGCTCGTTATTCTATGTTTTAACGTCCGCCATTTCCGCGCAGGTCGGCAATACAGTTTTCGTCCAATGCCGGAATACTTTCACCAAAAAACTGATCGAATAACCCGGCTTGTTCCATAGCGAAGTACATCAAACAACTATTATTTGTACAATGATGGCCGTGATCAGTGTCCTGATGGTTAGTCTGCATATTTGTGCCTGAATTTGGAATATTTACCAACCCTAAAAGGTGGCCAAATTCGTGTCGGTAAGAAATGGATTCCGTCAATCGGCGGGAAGGTTCATTAAATCCACCACTTACATCATCATAAGTTCCTCCAAAAAATGCACTGGAGGTATTGTAATAGGCAATACCCAATACATTTCCGTCCTTATAATGGCTATCAACAATAATCATGTAGGCCGAAAGGGTACTGTCTCGGGTAAATTCATTCCTGTGTTTTGCCTCCAGATTCCGGATATCGGTGGCAGTATATGAAACCTGTCCTGCTGCAGGAATTTCGGTAGGCTGAAGTATAGAAACAGAAACCTTGTTCAGCCTTCTTTCTAAAAAAGCCTCAAGGCTGTCGAGTGCATCTGCATTGGGAGCATAACCCTGCATATAATCTAATTCAACTTCCAGCTTGGTAAAACGTTCATCCGATAAAAAGTCATTCGCTGAAATTCCCGGATTTAGTTTATGCGAATACCTTTGTTCATCTGTGCCCGATGGATTTTCAAGGCAACTTACCGTCAACACCATTAGGGAAATGATCAAAATGTTTAGGTAAATCTGTCGAAGCGATATATTCATTTCTATAACTTTTCTTTAAAAATTAATTCTGTGAAGATATTCTTTCTGTGATATCCAACTCATTAAATGTGTGTCATGAAGTTATTGTTCCAAATAAGTTCACAGATCTTTCTCTTTTTTAAATGGGGATATATGTGTAATTTATGTTATGGAATCAAAATTTCCAATCCGGAAAATTATCCATGTTGATATGGATGCTTTTTTTGCCGCCGTTGAGCAGCGGGATAATCCTGAATTGCGCGGAAAACCGGTTATAGTTGGCGGCTCACCTAATGGCCGCGGAGTGGTTTCAACAGCCAGTTATGAGGCACGGAAGTTTGGCGTGCATTCAGCCATGCCGGCATCCCAGGCTGCACGGCTTTGTCCCCAGGGCATTTTTGTGAGATCGCATTTCGATGCATATAAAAAAGCGTCCCGTCAAATTCGTGAAATATTTTTTGAATACACCGATTTGGTGGAGCCCCTTTCACTTGATGAAGCTTTTCTGGACGTCACTGAAAATCATAAAAATATTCCTTCCGCCACACTCATTGCAAGGGAAATAAAAGAACGAATATTTGAGATAACAAAATTAACGGCCTCAGCGGGTATTGCTCACAATAAATTCCTCGCAAAAGTAGCCTCTGATATTAACAAGCCCAATGGATTGACGCTCATCACCCCTGAAAAAGCGGAGGCTTTCCTGGAAGAACTGGATATCAAAAAATTCTATGGCGTAGGTAAAGCAACGCAGAAAAAAATGCATGCTGTCGGCATTAAAACCGGGGCTGACTTGAAACAATGGAGTGAAATTGACCTTGTTAAAGCTTTCGGGAAATCGGGCCGGTTCTATTATCGCATTGTTCGGGGAATCGATTACCGGGAAGTTAGGCCGCACCGGGTCAGGAAATCATACGGCAAAGAACGAACATTTTCGGAAGATGTTGAAAACCTGGAATGGATTTACAATTTCCTGGATGAGCTTGCTCAAACTATTGCAGAAGGAATGAAAAAAATTAACGCGGCGGGTAAAACCATCACCCTAAAAGTCCGCTATAAAAATTTTGAAACCATTACCCGCAGTTTTTCATTACCACATTATACCAATCGGTATACGGATATTACCGATGTTATCCGAAAACTTTTGGAGGAAACCGATGCCGGAAACCGCCCCGTTCGGTTGTTGGGAATTACTTTATCGAATCTAAATCTCAATGAAGAAACGGTGTGTGAGCAATTAGAATTGCCTCTTGAGTGATCATGAAAAGCAGGCAGATATCGCCTCAATAAATTTAACTTGGTTAAATTCTGTTTTTCAGTATTTTCAACGAACCGGGGAACAATAATTAATAAAAAATCATGGCTAATCAAATCAAATTGGGAGTAGTTACTCTCTTAGCAATTCAGTTTCTCTTAATTTCTACCTTTGCTATTGCACAGGTGGAGGATATCGATGATATCAAAGACAGGTCAGAGGACATGTTTCGGGAAATGAAAACAGGCGAACTTACTCTTCGCTTTATAAATGCTCTTAATGGTGAATATATATCTGGCGCAAGGGTTATGATAGGCGGTGAAGAATATACCACCGATCATAAAGGAAGAGCAATTTTTGAACCCGCTGTTGAAAACGGTCAGGTTCCGGTATTTTTTGAAAAACAGGGGTTCATAACCACAGAGTTCGATCTGGAAATGATGTTGGGGACCATTTTCCAAAATCGAATTTCTGTTTCTCCTGATCTTCGCCCGGGATCAATTCGAATTGTGCTGGACTGGTCGGACAGACCCAAAGACCTGGATGCGCATTTGGAAAAAGAGGGCAGCTACCACATTTCCTATCGAGATAAACGAACGAGCGATGACGGCATGGCAAAATTGGACCGGGATGATACCAACGGAAACGGCCCGGAGACCATTACTGTAAATCAAGTGGACCAAGGGGATGTTTATACCTATTGGGTTAATAACTTCAGCGACCGTCGTAATGATAATTCCCGGGAACTGGCCAATAGTTCAAAAGCCACCGTTCGTATTTATGGCGACAGCCGATTGATGGGAACATTTCGAATTGATAAGAACCAGACTGGAACAAAGTGGACTGTATTCCAAATCAAAAACGGTCAGGTTTTAGCGGTCGATGATGTAGAATAGGCTGTTGTTTACTAAATCTATTTACCGCTATCATTTTATCTGAATAAATGGGATTTTATTTCATCTCAAAAACCAATAAGAAACCTAATAGATAATGAGTGACGGCTACGGATTATTAAAAGGAAAAAAAGGAATCATTTTTGGCGCTTTAGACGAGCGCAGCATCGCCTGGAGAATTGCATTAGCCTGTAAGCGGGAAGGAGCACAATTCGTTCTATCCAATGCACCGGTTGCATTACGCTTTGGTGCGCTAGACGCTCTTGGAGAAGAAACGGGCGCCCCCATCATTCCTTGTGATGTTACTAAAGACGATGAAATTGAAGATTTAATGGCTCAAACCAAAGAACATTTGGGCGGGGTGGATTTCATCCTTCACGCCATAGGGATGTCTCCTAATGTTCGCAAAAATATTGAATACAACGAACTGAACTATACCTTAATGCACCAAACGCTGGATATTTCAGCCATTTCGCTCCACCGTGTGTTACAGCATGCTGATAATGCTGAAATTTTGAATGACGGCGGAAGCATTGTGGCACTCACGTACATTGGGGGACAGCGCATCTTCTCCAAATATTCTGATATGAATGATGCCAAAGCCCTGCTGGAAAGTATTGCAAGAAATTATGGAAGCCGCTTAGCAAAACGCGGCATTCGGGTTAATACTATTTCTCAGGCCCCAACCAAAACTTCGGCAGGAACGGGCATTAAAGGTTTTGACGGCATGTATACTTTTGCCGACATGATTGCTCCAATGGGAAATCCCACAGCGGATGAATGTGCTGATTATTGTGTGACTTTATTTTCTGACCTGACCCGGAAAGTGACCATGCAAAACCTCTACCACGATGGCGGTTTTGTTACTTCAGGTATTTCTGAACAAATGATCAATGATCTTGCAAAATTATATAAAGACGAAGAAGAAAAAGAAGAATGATCTATGGCTGAAATAATCCTCGGTATTGATCCCGGCTCCCGAAACACCGGCTATGCCCTGTTGACGGAAGAAGGCGGAAAACTGATCGCCTTGCGGTGTGATGTAATCCGCCTGGCAGATATCGATGATCATGCCGAGCGATTGCAGATTATTTTTGAGAAAATTTCTTCTATTATCAGGTCAAACAAACCAACCGCTTGTGCTGTGGAAACTCCGGTTTATGGTGTCGACCCCATGGCTATGCTAAAATTAGGCCGGGCGCAGGCGGCTGCCATGCTGGCCATAACCAATAATGGATTACAGGTTACTGAATACATGCCCAAAGCCGTTAAAAAATCCATTACCGGCAATGGTAATGCTAGTAAAGAACAAGTCGCTTTTATGTTGGAAAAAATGGTGAAATTACCGGATGAAAAGCTGGCCAATGATGCGACTGATGCTTTAGCCGTGGCCTGGTGCCATATGATGAAAGGCAAAGGTATTCCCGGTTCAGCCAAAAAGAAAACACATCAGAATAACAAAAAGGGCGATTGGGCGAATTTTGTGGCAGATAATCCCGACAGAGTAAAGGGGTTGTAGTTAATGGCAGGGCCTTCCCGATTACCGGGAGCATTCCGAAAGAACGAGACTCAACGAGTTAAAGACTACTGGATTGAATCGCGTTCACCCATGAAGTCATTCCCGCGAAGCCTGCCTGTCCGGTAGGCAGGGCGGGAATCTAATTTTTGAAATAAGAATCAGTTGCTGAAACCATGATCGCATTTTTAAAAGGCTATATCGAAGAAAAACGTGAAGGACTTGTGATCCTGGATGTACAAGGCGTAGGCTATCGGGTTGAAATTTCATCCATCACTCAGGAGCAGTTAGAAAGCGCCGGCTCCGAAGTAAAACTACTTACTTACCATCACATAACCGACAGCGATCAGCGGTTATTTGGATTCTTTTCAACGGATGAAAAAGCCCTCTTCGAAAAACTCATTACCGTTAAAGGGGTTGGGCCAAAACTCGGACTTACCATTTTATCTGGATTGCCGGCCGACCAGCTTATTGGTGCCATAACCGGTTCCGACACCGCCGCGCTTTCACGTGTGCCCGGAATTGGTAAAAAAACTGCTGAGCGTATAATTGTTGAGCTGAAAGACAAGCTGGCGGAATATGCGGCCACGGCTGGTGTAACACCAACCAGTACCAAAGAAGCAGGGGTAACAGGAGAGGCTATTTCAGCCCTGGAATCACTCGGTTTCAAAAAGCGGGAAGCAGAACAGGCGGTCATGAAAGCCCTAAAAGAAACGGGCAGTGATAATGCTTCGATAGTTATCAAAAAAGCACTGGCGAGTTTAAATAAATAATTCGCTGGCTCTTACCTAAGGTGATTAATTATTGCTTTTCTCTATCTCCTCAGGTGCTTCTTCAAACTTTAAAAATAGGACAGCTGTGAATGCTGTAGCAGCCAATAATACCAACATATATACCAATATAAAGATGAAGAACCATGCCGGGAATATTGACATATCTATAGGTTGATACATTAATAAAATGTATATAAGGCTATATGACAAAATGGTAACTACAGCGGTAAACCAAAATGGTTTTCCTAATTTCGTTTTTAAAATAGCCTTACAATGAATGCATTTCATATATCCCCTCAGATCTTTCCATAAACCAAGACCTGAAGTTCTGGGCTTGAATAATTTAAACGGTTCTTTCTGGCAATTAGGACATTTCATGCGACAAAAAAACTAATTAAACTATTCTATGTCAAGTGCGCCGGGTGTTAATAAATCGCAATTCATTTACCACTGAAAGCAGCGCTGCATCTAAAAACCCCCATTGATCATCCAACTCCCTAAGCTCAAATATTTAATTGATAACGCGTTTACCGATTATATTAATTTTATAGTTTTTAACATACAACGTCTTATTACTATTTACTTAGCAATGAATATAATTAGATCTCCGATTTCTATATCCCCGTCTGCACGGGGATGACGGGTGGTGGATAATTATAAGTTCGAAGATACTAATGCGTTGCTAACCGGTAAACACGCTATTTGATAGTTAAATATGAGCATCCGGTTGATACCTAAAGACGATTGGTTTTTATGGCCATATTTTAATGTCTGTTCCATTTTTTAAAGGATTGATAAGTTTTATATTGCCCACCGAAAATTATACTTAGAAAATAGATTGTCTTTCATTCCAAAAATAACTTACGATGACCTATACATTTTTTGATTTTCTGCAATTGATCGGGGCTTTGGGGATTTTTATTTATGGAATGAAGGTTTTTAGTGACGGACTCCAAAAGGTTGCCGGAAATAAGCTGCGAGCAATCTTAAAAGGAATGACTACAACCCGTTTACGGGGAATCATAACTGGTTTTACAACAACTACCATCACTCAATCTTCCACAACAACAACTGTAATGGTGGTTAGTTTTGTGAACGCCGGTTTAATTACTTTTGTGGAATCGACCGGTGTTATTATGGGAGCAAATATTGGTACTACCGTTACTGCCTGGATGGTATCAATTTTTGGGTTTAAGATGGAAATCACCCCGATTGCAATTATGCTGATTGGTCTGTTTTTTCCCTTTATGTTTTTCGGGCGCGAGAAATTACGCAACCTCGCAGAAGCTATGATTGGTTTTGGTATCCTGTTTATTGGGCTCGACTTCATTAAAAATGCCGTACCCAACATTCAGCAAAATCCGGAAATGTTTATGTTTCTGGATCAGTTTACCGAGTTTGGTTTTATCTCGATTTTAATCTTCGTAGTCGTTGGCACTATGCTGACCTTGGTCACCCAGTCTTCTTCGGCAGCTACTGCAATTACGCTTGTCATGTTATTTCAAGGCTGGATCGATTTCCCCATTGCAGCAGCTATGGTATTAGGAGAAAATATTGGCACAACGGTAACCGCTAATATTGCGGCAATTATTGGTAATGTATATGCAAAAAGAGCAGCTCGCTTTCATTTTGTATTTAATATTTTTGGGGTAATTTGGATGCTTATTGTCATGCAGCCCTTTCTCATAGGGATCGATTATATTATGGGATATTTTGTGCCGGAAGCAGGATCTGTTTTGCACACAACTACTGAGATCGGCCGGGCAAATGCCACCCTCGCACTTTCATTATTTCACACCACTTTCAACGTGCTAAACGTTATTCTGCTTTTTGGTTTTGTGCCCAAAATTGTTCGCCTTGTAGAGAAATACCAGACCGATAAAGGAAAAGAAGATAGCACTTATCGTTTGCAATATATTTCATCCGGAATGATGTCTTCACCTGAATTATCAATTTCGCAGGCGCATAAAGAAGTGGAATTATTTGCCAAACTCATTGAAAAAATGCATTTCAGCATGCAGGGATTATTGTTTAACAAACAAAATAAACAGGAACGGTTTCTGAAAAAGATCAAAAAAAGAGAAGAAATCACGGATACCATAGAACTGGAAATTGCAGAATACCTGACAAAAATTTCGAGCTATAATTTAACGGAAACGGCAACCCGACGTATTCGCGGAATACACAGTATGATTAACGACCTTGAACGAGTTGGGGATATCTACTATCAGATGTCAAAAACATTTGAACGCATGCAAGAAGAAGGCACTGAGCTCGCAGAACCTTCCCTGGTTCGAATTAAAAACATGCTGGACCTAGTCCATGAGGCCATTCAAAATGTTCGTGAAAACCTGGCCCTTGATAATGAAAATGTAGACCTCGACAAAGCCATGGAAATTGAACAATACATTAACGACTACCGTGATGAATTGTTGGAATACCACTATGGACAGCTTGAGAACAAGGCCTATTCAAATAAAGTCGGATTTGTATTTCTTGATTACCTAAACCGGCTTGAAAAAATTGGGGATCATCTCTTCAATGTGAACGAAGCCATTGCCGGAGTTAAAGTAAAAGCAGCTTACGAGAAAGTAATTGAGGGGCGCAATTAAAACCTGCAACTTTCAAAAAGCTCTAAACCGTACTCAATACAACCAGCTTTATTTGCTCAGTCAATTTAACACTCTGGTTCCTGGGGATATTCAAACTAAGCTCAGATTCTTTTTCCCCGTTGGGAATATATACCCCAAGTACGGTATCCTGATATTCAGTAATGTGCTTCTCCAGATCTTTGAATTTCAAAACTCCGGGTTGAAGGTTGTATTCAGACAGATCCCTGAAAATGATCTCAGCACCACCAACTGTGAACAGCTCATTATACACGCAATATAATTCGCGCCGCATAGCAATGGTTGCTAACAGGTTACTCAGAATCAACGGACCAATAATGGTTTCGCTACGAAAGTCTTTGATTAAGATCTCGTTGCCCGGGTCTGTCAATTCCATCACCACATGAGGGCGTTTATCTGAAGTTTCAAGCAACTCTTCAAGCAACGTGTAACCCACGATGGTACGGGCATCCGCTTCTTCCTCATCGGCCATCTTATCGCTGCTTACCAATAAAATATGATCAAACTTATACGGTTCTACAGCTCGCAATTCAGATTCCCGAATAAAATCTGCAAGTAAATGAGTACAGGTGATATTATCACCTGAAGATAAGATATGGTCGATAGCAGAGTGGCGGTCTTCAAGCGGACGTAACGAGGCAAAGGTGATCTGAAACTCTTCATTTTCATAGGTGCCAAGCTCTTTCACCAATGCCGGAATATGGTGATTCCATCCAAGTACAAGCAATTTAGTGGTTCCTGAATAATTATCTGCTTTGGGCCTTTCTTTCACTTCAAGTTCTGTGCCTAAAGCCTTTACCTTTTTTAATGCTTCCGGTTCAATTTTAACATCATCCATACCCTTAGCTAACAAGATCAATCGATCTGTTTTGTCAACCTTCATGTCGAGAGGAGGATTTAAAACAGGCGTAAATGCATCTTCCTGTTCTTTTACAACTCCAAATAAAATAGCTTTTGGAAATGCTCCCCTAAGTTCGTTAATAGTTTTTCCTTCTGCTTCAGGAAGCTCATAGGCATATAGATTATTATTCAAACTGTGCGATAGGATCTCATTATATACCATTGAAATTCCATCATGATGCAAATTTTGTGTGATTAACCGGCTAATGATCGTATCACTTGAAATAACTTCCAACGGGCCCCTGTAGGCTCTATAAGCCGCTTTTACTTTATTTTCATCCTGAATTTCAGCAACTATATAGGGCAGTTTAAGGTTTTTTTGAAGCCTGTTGGATTCTGCATTCAAAGACAACAAGGTTTTGATGGTCTCCACATCTGGAGTAATAAGTTCTTTATTTACTCTGCTTGGACTTGGAATGATGATCGCTGAAGCATTCATGCTATCAACCCTCCGTAAATGTTCCCGGTCCAGAGCATCTCCCGATCTCAGGATTACTTCTTTTGCCCGCTTACCTATCAGGGGATTATCCCTCAGCTCCTGAAGTTTATTGGGGGTCACATTATCAGCCAGTATGATCAGCTTTAGCACCCTTACCCCATGCCGTTTCAGGAATCTTTTAACCCTTTTAGTGGACTGCATCAATTCTGAAACGATATGGATCGTGCGGTTTGTCCAGCCTAATATCACTACGTGATTATAGGCTGTAACCGGAGAAAGTCCCTGTTCAAGACTGCGGATCTTACGATTTAGCCATGCTGTTATGATGGCTACCATGGAACCCATAAATACCACATAACCTGCTACAGTAAGCAATGTAGAAATAATTCTGCGCCAGGTTCCTTCGTCATCGCCTAAATAGCCCGGATCCGAAAGCCTGAGAAAAGCCCACCAAACTGATTCTCCGATTGAAGTACTGGGCTCACCCGCCGGTAATACCAATAATCCGCCTATTACAGAAATAATACCAATCAAAGCAATTACAAAGAGTAATTGAATATGGGTGCCTTTTATGAATTGCCGTTCCAAAAAAAAGTTAAACCATTCGGTGATATATCGAGAGAGTTTTTTCATGTTTTGGATCTACCCTGGTTTAAGATTGCTCTGAATATACTATTTACAAATACATGAAGGAATTTGTAAAACAATCTCCATGAATAGAAAAGGCTCCCAAAAGGAGCCTTTTAACTTTAAAATTCAATATTGATTATTCTCTATTTAATATTCAACACGCTGTGGTCACCCAC
>JBBDLQ010000123.1:0-20893 GCA_040878765.1 Balneolaceae bacterium
AACAAGCTCTCGCTCGCACAAACAATCTGATCTATACTTCAGTATGTCTAAGAACTAACTTTCATCGAAAAAAAATGCTGCCCAAAACATCTGTTTTAGCCAGCGATTTTTGTTTCCTCGAAAGGATTACAAAGGTAAGGGCTGAACCCTATTCACTGCAAGTTTTATTTCAATTTAATTTCACTTTTTTTGATCTGCATCATGAGTTATTCAGATTCATATAATGTATGTCCTGAGGGGTCTTCATCATAGTGCTTAAGAAATCTGACACCTAAATAAAAGAGTGGAGTGTCGAAAAGTGCAAAGAAAAATTTGAATAAATAACTGTTGATAATCAGAATGATGAGCGCGATTACAGAATTTACACTGTCTCCGAGATTTCCAGTCATATATAAAATGGATAAAATTGCAGTGGAGTCAACTAATTGACTAAACATTGTTGATGCATTATTTCTTAACCAAAGATGTTTGCCGCCGGTGAGATTTTTCCAAAAATGAAAGAGCCGGACATCAATAGTTTGGGCTGTGAGATACGCTATCATACTAGCAACCGTATTACCTACCATAAATTCATATACCCCTTCAAATAATTGAATACCCCCGCTAACTCCTCCCGTGTTAGGAAGCCAGTGCCCAACCGACATTATAAAGAGCATGAAAAAGTTCAGAAAAAAACCAATCCATACTACCAATTGTGCTTTCTTTCTTCCAAATAGTTCAGAAATCAGATCGGTTGCAAGAAAGGTAAAAGGATAGGCCAACAAGCCCACCGGAATGCTCATTTCATAAATATCATTTTCTCTGACAATCTCTGGAGTTATAGCCAAAAGCCAGTCCGGAAGGTGGGTACTAAATAGGGTCACAAATTTTGTAGTACCAATCACATTTCCCAAAACCAGTGCTGTCAAAAAAATTCCGGCGAGGCTTAAAAAAAGAGCATCGCGTTTAGCCATTGATGGTTTAGTATCAGACATACATTTATTTAGATTTAAGAACGCTCAAAAGTAATCATTCAAAACTATTTTTCAATTTCTATCGTAGCAATGAACTGAAAACTGAACACATTCGTTTAAAAATAAATTAATTACATACAATGACCACCGAAGAAATCAACATCAAGTTAGAGCTGAGCGAAACGGCTATAGGTCTGTACCTGGAAGATAAATACTCAATTTTTAATCTGGCCGAGGAAACCGGGAAAACAGCTTCTGAGATTTATGTTCTCTTCCCTAATAAAAAATCCATCCTTCAATTCTATTATTCTTCTTTAGTTTTACGCTACCGGGCCATGATCAGCGAGATCGAGGATTTCGAATCCTATTCCATCAGCGAAAAACTATCTAACTTCGCTTTCACACTATTTGATATGATGGAAGAGCGCCGGGTATTTGTAAAACGTACTTTTGAAGAGATGGAATTTCAATCTTGCTCAACAACTGACTTTCAAAAGGAAATGAAAGATGTTATTGACGATTTTTTCTCTGCTGATAAAAATATTGCTGCCAGCGCTTCTTTATTAATGGGTGATATTTTCTACTCATTCCTTAAGACTCAATATTTATATCTAATTAAGTTTTGGCTTAACGATAATAGCAAGGGGCGAGAACGAACTTTTGCCCTCACCGATAAGATCACCGGCTTTATTGAGGAGCTGGTTTATTCTAAAATCATAGATAAAGGATTCGATCTGGCTAAATATTCACTGAGTGCATTTGGTTTCAACAAACAGGTAGAGGATTTTAACGATTGGGTTTCGAGCTGGTTTGAGGATGAACCGGAAGCAGAAGTTGAAATAGAAGACGAAGAAGAAGAGAAAGAAACCGACGACGAGAAAACCTCCGAGTAATTTAAAATTCACAATTCAACATTTCCTAATGAGTAAGGATTTCCCTTCATCTAAATTTGAACGCGGCAGCCGGATCGCCAAAACTGGCATTAAAGTTGGGACCAATTATGCCAAACGTTATCTCCGTAAAAAATCGGGAAAAGAGAACGGTGAGTCGGACGGTGATTTTCATTCCGAGAATGCCAAAGAAGTGTTTAAGGAATTCACCAAACTCCGTGGAACCGCGCTGAAAATTGCCCAGGGAATGAGCATGGACCAGGGATTTCTTCCCGAAGAATTTGCCGAAGTAATGACCCAGGCACAGTACTCGGTTCCTCCCATAAATAAAGCGTTGGTTCGGTCTATTATAAAGAGGGAATTGGGAGCTTATCCCGAGCAGACATTCAAACATTTCGAATCAGAGGCTTTTGCGGCGGCTTCCATTGGTCAGGTACATAAAGCAGAATTAAAAGACGGCCGAAATGTGGCTATCAAAATTCAGTATCCCAATGTGCGGGAGACCATCGATTCGGATTTAGGATTGGCCAAAATTCTGGCGAAGCGTATGGTAAAAAAGGGCGCAAATATCGATCCATATTTTGATGAAGTGAAGGAAACACTGCTGGATGAAACCGACTATATAAAAGAGGGCAAACAGATTGAACTTTTCAGAGAGCGTTTTGGCGGATTGAATATTGAAATCCCGGAATGGGTGAAGGAATTTTCTACGGACAAAGTGTTGTGCATGACTTACCTGGAAGGCCGGCATTTGGGGGAATTTCTAAAAGAAGAACCCGATCAGGAAACGCGTGATCATTTTGGTCAGCTGCTGTGGGATTTTTTCCATGATCAGGTGCAAGATATGGATTATGTGCATGCCGATACTCACCCCGGAAATTTCCTGTTTACCAACGACAACAAATTAGGTGTCATTGATTTTGGCTGTGTGAAGAAATTTCCCAAAGAGTTTTTCATGAACTATCTGCGCCTGCTTCCAACTCATCTTGATAATGATGAGGAAGCCATTCGTGATTTATATGAGGAATTAAAAGTCATCAATCCGGAATCTGATGATCCCGAAAATGAGGAACGTTATTTTAAGTTTGCCCGTAATTACGGAACGACCTTCGCTGAGCCTTATAAATATGAAGTTTTTAATTTCGGGGATGAGGAATATCGGAACACCATCAAATATTTTACTAAGGATGCACCCATTGGGAATGAACCGCGTGGTTCCCAGCACTTCTTATATACCACCCGTGTACATCTGGGACTGTATAATTTACTAATGAAAATGGGGGCACACATAAACACCGCCAAAAGCAAAGAAATTTTGAGTGAAATGCTGGATGTGGATTTTGGGGAATTGGGGGAGACATAATAATGGAACGCGGATGAGGCAGATTGTGCGGATAGCCGCTGATCTTGTATTTATTTAGTAGATAAATTAATTGCTCCGGCTTTCAGGCCGGTGGGAAAATTAATTGAAATAAAGAAAAGCTTTGCCCCAATTCATTTTGAAGCTCGATTCTCAATCAAAGCTTAGGCTATGCAATCTTATTAAAACTTATTGCCAAACCCTCGACAAACTTCATTTCATATTTCAACTATGATACTCGGGTTTACCTGTCTCTTGACTTATCACCGGCCTGAAGACCGGAGCTATTTTCATTACCTATTTTTCTGGTGGTTAAAAGTGTCATTTTTAATCTCGTTCCGCGGGCTCTGCCCCGGAGGCTCCGCCTCATACTATACTAAATTACGGCATAATATACTATCTATCCCCCAAACTGCTACACTAAGGAAAACCATAACTTAGCGGTATAGTTTCTCGCTGAATAATGCTACGTGGGGCAAATCAATAATTGGAGACGGAGCCTCTATAAAACATTGCGGGGCAGAGCAGAGGGTACGAGATGGCAGGTTTTTCAATATTACCTTATCCGTGATTATCCTCAAATTCGCTTTATCTGCGTTCCAATCTTTTGTATTCATTACGCACCAAACCTCATTTCTTACTTTCGTGATTTAGGGGCCTAAAGTAACTTTCTCAAAAAAATTTGTAAGGAATTCGGGTTTCATTGCTCTTACCTTAGAAAAAGACGATGAATAATTCAGATACACCAACCGATACCATGCCGGACATTCAACAAGCGGAACAGATACTTCATGAGGTTTTTGGGTTTGAGGAATTCCGGTCGCTGCAAAAAGACATCATTCAAAATGTTCTGCAAAAACAGGATACGCTGGCCATCATGCCTACGGGCGGGGGGAAATCCCTCTGTTATCAAATTCCGGCCCTGGTTTTTGATGGGTTGAGTATCGTGGTTTCCCCACTTATTTCGCTGATGAAAGATCAGGTTGACCAGCTTACCGCCTATGGGATTTCGGCTTCCTATTTAAACAGTTCGCTCTCGCCGCAGGAGTATGAAGCCACTCTCGATCAGATCCGCAGGAATAAATTAGACCTGCTTTATCTGGCGCCTGAAACTTTAATGAAGGGCTCGGTCCTGAATTTACTTTCGGGATTGAATGTAGAATGTGTGGCTATTGATGAGGCACACTGTATTTCGGAATGGGGGCATGATTTCCGGCCCGAGTACCGGCAGCTTGCCGACGTAACCGATAGATTTAATAACGCCGTTACTTTGGGTTTAACCGCCACGGCCACCCCTCGCGTTCAAAAAGATATTGCCAATTCTCTCGGGTTAAAAAACGCCAACACGTTCATTGCGAGTTTCAACCGCAAAAATTTGTACCTGGATGTAGTCACCAAAAGCAATCCTTTGCAACAAGTGGTGAATTTTTTAAAACGCCATGAAGGCGAGTCGGGTATCATTTATTGTTTTTCGCGCCGACAAGTGGATGAGCTGACTGAAGATTTGAACGCCAATGGATTTAACGCACTTCCATATCATGCGGGGCTTGGTGAAACCGAGCGTACCCAAAATCAAAATGCGTTTATCCGGGATGAAGTGGACATCATTGTGGCTACAATTGCTTTTGGGATGGGCATCGATAAGCCAGATGTGCGGTTTGTGATTCATCACGATATGCCGAAGAATATTGAATCCTATTACCAGCAAATTGGTCGCGCCGGACGGGATGGACTGCAATCTGATTGCCTGTTTCTGTTCAGTTACGGTGATGCCGGAAAGATTCGCTATTTCATTGACCAAAAAGAAGATCCCGATGAACAACGGGTTGCCGAACTGCATTTGCAAAAGCTGATGGAATATGTGGAGGCGCATCAATGCCGGAGAATTAAACTGCTGGAGTATTTCGGAGAACATTTTAACGAGCAAAACTGTGGCATGTGTGATTTTTGCACCGGCGATGTTCCTGAACAGGAAAATATTACGGTTCCGGTTCAAAAATTCCTATCCACTATGGCGCGGACGGAGCAACGGTTTGGCTATAATCACATTCTGAATATCCTGCTTGGGTCACGCCGAAAGGAAGTGCTGAAATTCCAACATGATAAACTTTCGACCTATGGAATCGGCAATGAATTCAGCCGGCCGGAATGGAAACAGGTGTACCGGGAGCTGATGAAACAGGACATCATTGTTCGGGAATTTGAGTATAAGAGTTTGAAGCTCACTCCAAAAGCCAAGGAAATTCTTAAAGGAAATCAGGATGTATTTGGGGTGATTGAAGAGCCGGCTCAAAAAACAAGAACCAAATCGTCTAAGTCTGATATCGAATCGCTGGATTTCAATAAGGAATTGTTTCAGCTGTTGAGGGAAAAACGAATGGAAATGGCTCAGAATCAAGATATTCCGCCTTTCATTATTTTTGGGGATACCACGCTTATTGAAATGGCTTACTACTATCCGCAAAGCAAAGAAAGTTTACTCAAAATTCATGGCGTGGGACGGGCAAAAGCCAAAAAGTACGGAACTGATTTCCTCGGTGTGATTGCTAACTTTTGCAAACCTCGTGACCTGAAAGAACGATCCAAATCTTCCAAACCAATTCCTGCTTCGGCTACTGTTCAAAAAAAGCTCAGAAAAAACAGTCGCCCTTATGAAGTTGGACAACTATTTCTGAAAGGGAAAAGCATTTCCGAAATAGCTGCAACGTTCGATGTTAAAGATGGAACAGTAGTTGGAAACCTGGTAAAATTTGTTGATGCCGGCCATTCCATACCCGCCGAACCTATTCTTGATATTTCAAATCTTGAGAAACCGGTTCTTAAAAAAGTAATGCTTGCTTTTGATGAACATGGAACCGAAATGCTGCGTCCAGTTTTTGATGCACTGAATGAAGAAGTTTCATACGATGAATTACGGGTAGTGCAATTATTTTTGAAGGCGAAGGAATAATGGCAGAACTTTGGTCCAAAAAAAAGCACGAGCTCATCACCCGTGCTTTAAAAAATACAATCAAGTTTTAAACGCTTTAATCAATCCTGTTCAAATAACGGAAGAAATCGCTATCGGTTGAGAGAATTAGATTGGTTTCTTTATCCAATGTTTTGGTATAAGCATCCATTGAACGGATAAAAGAGTACAAATCCCTGGCCTGGTTATTTCGGTTATAAGCCGAGTTATAAATAGCCGCTGCTCTCGCATCTGCTTCACCACGAATAATTTCTGCTTCACGGAATGCTTCAGATTGAATGCGTGCAAGGTCTCTTTCCTTTTCACCATTAATACGGGAGGCTTCACCCTGACCTTCAGATCTGAATTCATCAGCTATACGATTTCGCTCAGAGATCATTCGGTCGTAAACCGTCTGGCGAACTTCTTCTACATAATTGACGCGTTTAATCCGAAAATCCAAAATTGCAATTCCTAGATCAGAAGCCCTGGCGTTTGCCAATCGTTGAATATCTTCCTGAATCTCTTCACGTCCTACATCAATGTCTTCCAGTGAATCTTCCACAATTTCGAGCATAAGCGCTCCTGTTGTGTCAGGTTCACGATTACTGGTTCGGACAATTTCCAGCAAATTATGAGAAGCAATTGCATTGCGAGTTTCTCCATCCAGGATATCATCCAGGCGTGATTGTGCGCCACGTTCATTACCAAGCCGCTGATAAAATTGAAGCGGATCCGTTATTACCCACCGGGCATAAGAATCTACAAATATGAATTTTTTATCTTTGGTTGGAATTTGATTTCGGTCTCCATCCCATTCCAGATATCTCTTTTCAAAAAAATTCGCTTTTTGAATAAACGGAATTTTAAATTTCAATCCAGGTGCTACCACTGCTTCTCCAACAGGATCACCAAATTGTGTGATAATAACCTGCTCTGTTTCATGCACGGTATAAAAACCATCAATCACCGTGAGGAAAACCACTAAACCAACAACTGCTATAATAATTCCTTTAGCCTGACTCATCAGTTTCCTCCGTTATTTTGGGTTGATGTTGTTCGTGCACCATCTAACTGCATTTGTAATAAGGGTAACACGTTACTTCCGCTTTCATCCGTGATAATTTTTTTGCCCATTTTGGGGATTACTTCTTCCATAGTTTCTAAAAATATTCGTCGTTTTGTTACTTCAGGAGCTTTTATAAACTCTGCATATAAATCATTAAATCGGGAAACTTCACCCTCTGCATTGTTTACTCTTTGTGATGCATAACCTTCAGCTCGCTGAATAGTCTCCTGTGCTTCACCACGGGCACGAGGAATTACCCGGTTATAATCTGCTTTAGCCTGATTTATCAGTGTTTCCCGCTGCTGTTGAGCTTCATTGACAGCGTTAAAGGATGGCTTAACGGGATTTGGCGGGTTGATATCCTGCAATACAACCTGTTCTATAGTAATTCCCATTTCATATTCGGTAACCAACGACTGAATCAATTCCTGTCCGCGGATGGCAACATCTGCGCGGCCAACGGTCAGTACTTCGTTTACCGTTCGGTTTCCAACAATCTGTCGCATCGCCGCTTCAGAAATATCCGATAATGTTGATTCTGCATTCCTCACCTTAAACAGGTAACTATAAGGATCATTGATACGGTATTGTACAACCCATTCTACATCGGCAAGGTTAAGGTCTCCGGTTAGCATCAGAGATTCATTTTCATATCCTGCTTTTTGATAGCGGGATTGAACGCCTGATTGTATTGTTCGGTAACCAAATTCCTGTTTAAGCTGACGTTCAACCGGCACTTTTTCAACCTGGTCTAACAACGGTATTTTATAATTTAATCCCGGTTCCACAGTTTCTACATACTTACCCAGCCGCACTACAATTCCTACTTCTTCCGGATCAACGGTGAAGAAAGTTGTAAATCCCAGCAACAATAAAATCAATCCACCTATAATAGTCCGGATGTGTTTTGATATCTGCTGAAATTGCGGCGGTACATTAAAATCAAAGTTTTGATCTTGAGCCATATTCTATTATTTAGTTTTCTTTATATAATTTTGAGATACGATGACAACAACAACTTAACATTCTTATTTTATTGTATTAAGGTGTTGCATTTTTTTAAGTTTAAAACTCTTTACTAATACTTAAACCTTCAGGCATATGATAGTGGTATCGTCTACCAATTGATAGTTGCTAAATTTCTGAACAGTTCGTTTTATTTCCTGTGCAATCTCAAATGCTGACAGCGCATCGGTATCAATAGATTCAATTAATCTGGGTACTTCCTCAAAACCAAATCGCTCGCCTTTGGAATTCACTGCTTCCGGTAATCCATCGGAATATAGCAGGAAGAAGTCGCCTTTTTTCATTGAAATTGTTTCCGATTTATAGACTACGTTTTCCCTAATACCAAGTGGATATGCCGGCGATGGTGTATGTATATATTCAGCTAATCCCTTACGTTTTAATATAGGGCGACAATGGCCGGCGTTAGCAATGCTCATGGTCATGGTTTCCAAATCGTAGCGGGCTATAGCACAGGTTATGAATGTCCGTTTATCAGTTCTTGTGAAAATTGGTTCAGTAATTCTTGATAACACCTCGTTCGGCATATCATCTTTCATTCGCGACAATAACAATCCGCTGGTAAATACGGCTGGCATTGCAGCCCGCATGGCTTTGCCTGAAACATCCATCACAACCATATTCAAAGCTGTCACTTTTCCATCTCCATTATGGCTGAGTACATAATCAAAGTAATCTCCCCCTACTTCGAATGAAGGCAGGAAAAAACCGTGAATATCTACTCCATTTACTTTTGGAGCTTGTAATGGCATTAATTTAAATTGGCTTTCGCGGGCAATTTCAATTTCTTTTTCAAACCGCAGGTGCTGGGCAATACGTTCTTCATATTCGGGGATATAATCTCCAACTTCTGAAACTGAAATCCCGTATCGATATGCTATAAAACCATAAATTAGAGGTCCTGCCATCAAAAATGCCTGTACCCAGCCAACATAAGCAACATCAATAGACGAGGATTGCCAATAGGGCTGTATCATAAAGAAAACGGTAAAAAACCACCAGCCTGTGCATACGGTCAGTAGTCCAAATTCTTTAATGGCATAGGTGAAAATAACTGCGACCGCCAGGTATACAAACATATCCTGAAAGATTGTGCCTGTGGTACCAAATAACCTGCCCAATACAGAAATACAAATAGCCGTTATCAAAATTGCTAGAATTCCTGAAAGCCATTCTCGTTTAATCCAGTGACTTAAAATAGAATACACAAAACCAATTTGAGCCAGACAAACCAGCCAGGTAGTAGTCCAGGAGCTCATATTTATCGTAAGTAATTTTGGAGTAATACTAGCCTCCGAGTAACCAAATTGGCTGTCAGCCTGAATCATAACTTCACCTAATACAAATAACATTGATGAAATAACACCTATGGTAATCGCGCCAATTGCAATTCCATGAACCAAAGCTGCTCCTGTTTCACTGACAAAAAATTTACCCTGCCATAACGCATCAATTACATTAAGTTGATTTTGATTTTGCGAACGGGCCAGTGCTTCCCAGCTGATATATGCTAATGCCGCATATAAGCCAACTATAAGAGCAAACAAAAGATTGTTGATGACCCCGCCAAACATTCCCGCACTGCTTAAAAACGGATTATATGAATACATAAAAAAAATGGTACGCCAACCATAAATACCTAATGCTATTGTAAAAAATATAAACAAAGCACGACGCCACTCCGCTTTTCCTTTAAAAATATTGCGAATGCCAATCGTAAAAATTGAGATCGCCAACACAAATAAAGCAGTAAATAGTATATATGAAAACCATAAGTTTTCCGATTCATGCTCTTTCGATGTGGCATTTAAGTTTATAGGTTCAAACTCATCAAGTGCTGAAAAAGATTCAATTCTGAAACCAAATTCCGTTTGAAAACCATCCGCATTATTTATCTCACGAACTACCGGTATTAAATTGAGTGTAAGTTTATCTGGTATTTGTAGAGATGGGTTCTTGGTTTTCCAAACGATTTCCACTGATTCCGAATCAGTTCTTCGATTTAAAATTTGTTGCTCGTTCTGACCTTCATTATTTGAATTCGAAACCTCAGAAAAATTATTTTCAGTTAATTCATAATAATTCAGATCATATTCCAAAATTCCGCCAACCAGTCCACTTGCAATTGCCAGCAGCGAATCACCCTGTAAAAAAGTTGGGTTCGGATTTTCAGGGTGTGTGTTTATTCGAATTACTTTTCCGGAGTTTGAGGAATGAACTTTTAAACGGCCGGTATCACTAAACAACTGATCAATAGTGCCAAAAACACCATTGCTTTGTTTAGGTGTGCCAATTACTGTTTCCCAGCTTTGAATATGATATCCATTTTTATTTAATTTGGCGGGATTAACATCTTCTCCCAATGAATCCTGCAATGTTTTTAGATATTGGTGATGCTGCCGTCTTACCGTCATAATTGCCAAACTATCGGTTGAAAAACCAAGCATGGGCGCTATAACAGAAAGATGTTGTTCTGTATTATCTCTGCTTTCACTAATTGGCCCTGAAGCATAAAAATCAATCTCAGGACGAAGCAGGTAATAGCATACAATGCCAGCTATTCCGCAAAAAAGTAATATGTAGGAACGTTTATTTAACACCGTATGGAATTGCCCTAATTGTGAATAAAAAAATTATCAGATAACAAGTAGAAATTTCTAAGAGCAGGCTACGAATATATTGTAGATTTGTTACTATACATCGTTAATTGAGTTTGTGCTGCCTGGTAGAAGTTTTTAAAGCACATGTAAAAACTCAACCCGGAAAATACTTCCTGTTTCCTTTGAATTTCCCCGAATTTCAAATTCACCGTTTAACTGATTTGTAAGTGTTTTAATAAGTTTAACTCCAAGGGTATCCGAATTATTGAATTTACTTATTTCAAAACCCGTACCGTTATCCGAAACTGTCATTACAATATTTTCACCAGACAGCTCAAGGTCAATGTTTATCTTTCCATTTTTTTTACCTGCAAAAGCGTGTTTATAAGCATTTACAACCAATTCATTTAACAGAAGCGAACAAGGAATTGCCTGATTAATGGTCATTGAAATGGGTTCAACATTCGTACTTAACAAGATATTTTTATCAATATTAATATGCATGCTGTTAATTGCCTGAAGTAAGTCATTTACATATTTATCATATTTGATATATGCCAATGATTCACTTTCATACAGCATTTCATGAACCAAGGCTATTGATTGAATACGCGTTTGGCTATCGCTCAGGGCCTTTAATACCTCCTTATTATCCACACTAAAACTTTGAAGCTGCAGGAGTCCTGAAATTAATGCCAAATTATTTTTAACACGATGGTGAATTTCCGCAAGCATTACCTCTTTCTCTTTCAGTGAAGTGCGAATTTCTTTCTCTTGTTGTTTACGTTCAGAAATATCGCTTGCTACCGATACCGTCCCTACCTGATTTCCCTGGTTATCCGTCAATTCAGACTCTGAGAACAATACAGGTATCTTTTTACTGTTTTTGTGAATGAGTGAAAATTCAAACGACCTGTTTTTTTCTTTATTCTTGTTATAAATATCCTCCATTTCTTCCAGATCATAAATCTGATTTAAGGGACGTTTTATAAGTTCATCCATTTCGTAGCCAACCATTTTTGCAGCCGATGAATTTGCAAACAGAAGAATTCCGTCATTATCTACCACAAATAGTGCCTCCTGAATAGATTCGATAATATTGTCGAGGTAAGCTTTTGAAACCGTTTTTTTCTGAAGATTAGCAGCCATTGAATTAAAAGCATTGGCCAATTCACCAATTTCATCATTGGATTTTACCTTAATTCGCTCATCCAACTTACCATCGCCTAGTTTTTTTGCTGTCCGGCTAACTTTTGATATGGGATTGGCAATAGACCGATAAATATAAACTGCCAAAAATATTGCTATTAGAACTGTGGATAGTGTGGCTATATTATTCACAAAAGCAGCCCTATTAAGCGCATCAATTAACCTTTGGTTGCGCTCATCCTGAATGTTTAGTACAAAATTTCGAAGCTGGGTAATTTCAGGTATTATATTATTTCTGAAATATGGCTCTATAGAATTAATAAACATTAGGTTCGCTTTGTATAAATCTTCATTTCCCAAGTTCAGCCACTCTCTTGTAATCGATTTATACAACTTATAACTATTATAAAATTCGCTTACATCCTCCGGTAAATTATCATCCTTTTCTAATAATGCTTCAAGTGTTTGAAATGAAGCTTCAAACTTTAGCAGTTCTTCCTGAAATTTTGTGGTTAATTCCTGTACAGCCGGTAATTCCTGAATATTGGTATAATTTTCCTCTACCCCCCATGCCTCCCGTACCCCATTCAGAAAAATCAAACTTTGAAAAAGGCTTCTTTCCATTTCCCCGGTAAGAATTACAACTTCCGAAGCTTCATTTACATATCGTAACTGTTCCTGACGGATCTCATTTGTAAAATGATCAGATACAAAACCGACGAAAGCTAGAAGCAAGCTTATACAGATAAAGCCAATTATGATTTTCGTACCTAGTCTCAAAGTTGGGGAGAATTAATTTTAGAGTGCCTTTAAAGTAGAGAATCCACTTCGTAAACTCTATAAATTCAAAATTAAAAAAGATTCATGTAACAAATGGAAATACAACTAAAATGAAAGTACTTCTTCGACTTTATTTGCAATTTTCTGTGTTGTTGGCAATACCGATTCCATTAGCTTAACATTATAAGGAACAGGGATATCAGGCATGGTTAATCGCTCGACTGGGGCATCCAGCCAGGTAAACGCATCGCGCACAAGTACCGCGGCAAGTTCAGCTCCAAAGCCGGCTGTCCTGTTATCTTCATGAACAATAAGACAACGATTTGTTCTTTTGACGGAGCTTAAAACTGCTTCTTTATCCCACGGCATTAGCGTTCTGAGGTCTAATATATCAGCAGAAATACCCATATTTTCTGTCGCTTCTTCGCATCGTTCACACATTGCGCCCCAAGTAATTATGGTAATATCATCTCCATCACTGAGTTTTTTCGCTTTACCAAATGGAACGATGAAATCATCTCCCGGGTAGGGTTTTCTTGCATATTTCGCATCCAGCAGATTTCTGTGTTCAAAGAAAATGGTCGGGTTATTACTTCTCATTGCAGATCGTAAAAGTCCAACCGCATCTTCTGCATTACTTGGCATCGCTAATTGCCATCCAATGGCATGGGTGAAAAACACTTCGTTACTCATACTATGCCACGGGTCTCCGCATTTGGCAAACCCGCCAGGCATACGAACAACTATTGGAGCTGCAAATCGGTTTGCTGTTCTCCAGCGAATTGTGCCACAATTGTTTAACTGTTCGGTTGCAGGATCTGCATATTTCCGAAACTGAATTTCGGCTACCGGCATTAAACCGGAATATGCCAAACCCACTGCCCTGCCAATAATACCCTCTTCAGACAAACTAGTGTCAAATACCCGATCTACTCCAAACTGAGATTGTAGATCCATCGTAGCAGCATGCACTCCTCCCTTCATTCCAACGTCTTCCCCAAAAACCATAAGTTTTTCGTTGATTTCAAGCTCATGTCTTAACGTCCTGCGGATAGCTTCAACAATATTTATTCGTTGTTTTTCCGGGTTGGGCTGTTCGGTTGTTTGTGGAAATTCATAACCTTCCGGGGCGAGTCCGCCAATGGCCTGTATCTCTTCTTCTGCAAAAGCATATTTGGTAGTATTGGAAGTATCCGGTTCCGGACGATTTAAGGCTGCATTTGCGGCTTCATCAATAGTATCCTTTGCTTTTTTCTCCCACGATTTCCACGTGTTTTCAGTGATTTGATCCGGAACCATAAAGGCTTTTAGCTTTTTTAGCGGATCGTTTTTCTTTTCTTTCTTTAGTAGCTTTTCATCCTTGTAAGCCTGATTATCCTGAAATGAATGTCCGTTTAAACGCGGTACTTTCAGCCTTATTAAAGCCGGTCCTTTGCGCTCCCGAACATAATTAACTGACTCCTCTAAAAGAGAAGCCGCTTCCTTTGGTTCCGTTCCATCCCCATCATATATCTTCAGATTATTAAAGGATTGAAGGTTATTACTAATCACCCCGCCAGGTGTTTGATATTTACTTGTTACGGAAATTCCGTACCCGTTATCTTCTATATAAAAAAGTACCGGGAGATTTTGAGTTGTGGCAATAGTTAAAGCTGACCAAAAACCATTTGTTGCCACAGAGCCATCCCCACCCAATATTACAGATATTGCTTTATCATATTCCTTTTCTTTGAGTACGTTTTTTCGGTATTCAATTCCCTGTGCCCACCCAATTGCGGGGGTATATTGTGAGCCGACATCTCCTGCCATTGGCAAAACTTTAGGGCCATCTTTTTCAGGTTTGTTGCAAACAACACCAATATCCCTGCCATCGCTATACCCACCTGATTTCCCCATTGGGGCAGCCATTGCATCTTCTTCGGTTAAGCCAAGCGTGAGTAAAAGCGGACGAGAACGGTAATAAGCACTTGCTCCATCAAACTTATTGGTTAGAAAACTTCCCAAAAGTATTTGCCCCAGTTCATGTCCCCGTGCTGAAAATTGATATAGCACTTCTTTATTGGGAACCAGTTCATTTTCCTCTTTATCATCCATTGCGCGAGAGGTCAGCATTAAATGTGCTACGTTCTTCCAATCAATTTTAGTGGATGATTTCTTCTTTTTGGGTGCCGATTTTTTCTTCGCCATAAAATCTTAGTTCTTCTTAATTCAAAATTACACTGGTTATATATCAGCTTAAACATATTATATTCGCTGATTACTAGAGCATTGTTTACTTTTTTGTGACCTCTAAAAATGACTGTTCGAAATGTTCCATTTCATCTGACATACCCACTGTAATCCGGATACAATTTGGCAGGCCAAATGCATTAACCCTTCTCATAATAACACCACGTTCCAGCATTTTCTGGGTGAAATTAATGGCTTCCTCTTCCGTGGGTAAAATCATTAATACTGAATTTGAAACGGAAGGAACGTAATTGACCTGGTGTTCATCAAAAAAATGGTACAGCCGATTTTTACTTTCTTCTGCGAGCTGTACACTTTTACTTATAAATTCAAGATCATTAAAAGCTGCCAATGCAGCCGCTTGCCCCAGTGTGGTCGGCTCAAAGGTAAGCTTTGTTTTCATCATATTACTGATGGTTTCTTCAGGTGCTATAGCATAACCAACCCTGAATCCTGCTAAACCATATGCTTTTGAAAAAGTTCTCAAAACAATGATGTTGTCATAGTCATAATCCAGGGCTACCGGGTAATCATCAATATCGCGGGCATATTCAAAGTAGGCTTCATCCATAACCACTAATACATCTTCAGGAACCTGCTGCATAAACCACTCAAATTCTTCCTTAGTAATATATGTGCCCGTTGGATTATTTGGATTTGCGATATACACCATTTTAGTATTTTCATCGATTGCGCTGGCAATAGCTTTTACATCGTACCGGTAATCGGCTGTAACAGGAATTTTTTTCAGCTTCACCCCTCTAACTCCAATCTGAACAAAAAATCCCACAAAAGTTGCATCAGCCGTGATAGCATTTTGCCGATTCAAAAAAAATGTCTTACACAAAATTGAAATGATACTTTCGGATCCCGATGCAACTAACACATTTTCCGGTTTCACCCCATTTCGTTCAGCAATTTTTGCTCTTAGCTTTCGGGCAATTGGATCGGGATAATCTTGTATAACTTTAAATGCTTCATCAATGGCAATTTTTACATTTGGGCTGCAACCCAGTCGATTTTCATTAGAGGCAAGTTTGGAAATTTTTTTGGGTTTATATAGATCGGCAACTTCCGCTATTGTTTTACCTGCCACATAGGGCTTTAGGTTTTCTATATTACTGGGTACTAATGGTTTACCAGTTTTTGTAGTCATGAAGCCTTAACTTACTTTTTTGTAATTTTAATGAAATCAAATTTACCACTAAAAAAGCGCTTTTTCCAAGCTTGTAATAAGATGACCGAACTATTTACATTTGAAAATGTTTCATAACTAAATTCTATTAATAATTATAAATATATAATGAGTAAAACCATATTAGTTACCGGGGCTAGCAGAGGAATTGGTTATGAAACGGCTTTAATTTTAGCCTCCCGAAATCATACGGTAATTGCGACCGCACGTTCTGAAGATAAACTCATGAAACTTTCGGATGAAGCTGCATCCGGAAAAATCATTCCGGTTCCGGCCGACTTGACCATTGATTCGGATGTGCAGCATCTGGCTGATTCTATTTCACAAATTGATACTTTGGACGGGCTGATCAATAATGCGGGAGCTGTACATAAAGCTGCTTTTATGGATACTGATATTTCAGTATTCCAAAATTTGATGGATGTTAATGTATTTGGAATTATCAGGTTGATTCAGGCTTTAAAACCTAAATTAAAGGACGGTAGTCATATCGTAAATATCTCGAGTATGTCAGGGTATCAGGGAAGTCTGAAATTTGGAGGGCTTTCGGCCTATGGAGCTGCAAAAGCAGCAGTAGCCGGACTTTCCGAAGTTTTAAGTGCCGAATTTTCTGAGGATGGTATTGCTGTAAACTGTTTATGCATTGGAGCGGTTCAAACCGAAATGTTTACCGAGGCTTTCCCGGGATTTGCAGCTCCTGTTTCACCCCGGCAAATGGGAAGCTATATCGCAGAATTTGTATTAACAGGACATCAGTATTATAATGGAAAAGTTCTGCCGGTAGCATTAAATGATCCGGGGTAGTAAGAATGGTATTGCCTGATAATATTTACTAACTTCGGCTAAATTAAAATCTGTGAGAGCATAATGCGTACAATATTTGGATTTCTACTTTGTGTGGCGGTTATTATTTCGGGTACTCAATCTTCTAAAGCACAAACTATTGAACTCTTAGCTGGGAATACCCTAAATGGTGCTGTTAATGGCACGTTATTAGGCGGAGCAACTATGGCCCTTAATAATGATACTGATTTCAGGCCATTGCAGGTTGGGCTAGGTCTTGGTACACTTTATGGCCTTGGTATGGGCGCTTATGATGTTAGTACGGGAGGAGGAAACCGGCTTTTAGTTTCCGGATTGTTTAATGATGGAAATAATACCAGTATTATTGTGCTATTGGATACTTTTTATGGAGCTGCAGCCGGAACCATCATTGCTACTTCAGTGATGTTAGTTGCTGACGAGCCATTGATTGAAGGCCTGAGATATGGTTCATCAGTTGGGGCATGGATTGGTTTTGGGGTTGGAATAGTGGATGCTTTCATGTTTAGTGACCGGATAACACAATCAGCTGCTTCTCTCAATAGCTCACCAAATGCTGCTGATGGTTTAGTTGGAATTCACTTTAGCAATAACACCAGTATTGGCCTGGTGTCCCCTTCATTAATTAGTACCTACCAAACAAATGGGGGAACTCTCACCAAAAACATTAAACCCACCATAGATATTGTGAATCTAAAGCTTAGTTTTTAGGCTCAGCTAATTTCTTTATCAGTACTTTCACGGTTTCAATATGTCCGGATAGGGAATGATGTAATCCATCGGGAAGATAATTCCAGGCTTTTGGTGATCCCTCGCCCATTCTGTTAGCTGATGCATCTATAATTGCACCACTTTTACCCGCAATTAAATCCTGAACCTGCCCCAGATCTTTTGACTCAATTGTGAAATCATAGAGAAGATTTTCTTCAAGCATTTCTGAAATTACAGGTGCCGGAGTTATCCAAATCAATGCGTTTTTAACCCGTTCTTCAAGTACGGTTTGTATAGTTTCGATATTTTCCCAGGTTTCGGAAAGTGGCAGTAAAGTTCGGTCCGGTGCAATGTTCAACCGTTGTGCATCAAAAGTGCCCAAAGCAATAATAACCCAGTCGGGCTCGTGAATAATTACATCCCGGTCAATTCGCCGTAAAGCCTCAGCCGTTGTATTGTAAGAAACACCAGCATTTATGAAGTTGAAATTGGCTTTCTCGGTAGATATTTCGAGTACATGTTTTAGTATGGCAAACCAACCTTGTGCATCCTCTGTGATGGAATCCCCAAAAGCAATGATGGTTTCTTCGCCATCCATAGGTAATTTATCGAGGCAATCAACAATGTCATCATCTTTCAGGATTTCAAGTGCTGCCTGGCGTGCATTTTCATCAAAATTTTCCCTGATTGATTTTAACTCCTCTTCTTTTAGCCCAAATAAGCCAGCTTCCGAAGCCAAATTATTTTTACCGGGAAATAATGGTATCCTTTTTGAAATATGATAGAAAGGAAGCATAAACTGTTCTAATACACTTTTTTCTTCTTCTGTCGCTTTTTTCCTGGTCATTAATTCTCCTTTAAAAGTTTTTCTGCTAATTTTTTTACCCCGATTCCTGCATTTTCTTTGTAGTGGATCCAACCTTTAGCATCATATAACTGTGGATTGGAGGGATCAATGATATATTTTGGAATGCCAGGTTTTGCATAATCTATCAAACCTGCAGCAGGATATACCACCAGGGATGTCCCAACTACTATCAAAATATCGGCTGTTTTAACTTCTAAAATTGCCGGTTCAATCATGGGAACCATTTCACCAAACCAAACCACCTGTGGTCGTAATTGTGAGCCATCTTCTGCACGGTCACCCATTTTTATTGGGTTTGCGCCAATATCTACTACAATTGACGGGTCTATTGAGCTTCGGGCTTTTTTTAATTCGCCATGAAGATGTAATACGTTTTTTGAGCCCGCTTTTTCATGAAGGTCATCAACATTTTGGGTAACAATAACTACCTCAAAATCATTTTCAAGATCAGCTAAAGCATAGTGTGCCGAATTTGGTTTTGCATCAGCCGCTTGTTTTCTTCTTAAATTGTAGAATTGCAGTACTCTTTCAGGATTATTTTCCCAACCTTGAATTGTTGCCACTTCATTGATATCGTATCCTTCCCATAGCCCTCCAGAATCACGAAATGTTGATAGGCCGCTCTCTGCACTAATTCCAGCCCCGCTAATAACTACAATTTTTTTTTCAGGCATTCACAAATGAATATTTAAACCAAGAACTATCTGAATTGTAATCCTCTACAACATTGGGCTGGCCACCATTTTTATAGGTTTCCATAATCGCATTCACTTCATCCTGAAGTGTTATAACAGCGTTTTGAATCAGATCATTATTGAAACCCTGATCTCCTAAATTCAGTGTGAATTCCATGGAAATTATCCGGCCAATTGCACGACCTAAATCCACTAATTTGCGTTGTGGCATTTGCGGGTCAATTTCAAAATCAAAATGATCATTAAAATATTCTGAAGCTCGTGTTGTAAACTGATAATCATTCAGAAAATCCTTGAGGTTATTATTTTTCAACTTTCGCATCATTTTTAATACCGATTCACTTATCTGCTGATATAAGATATCGTTTGAACCTTCAAAAATTTGAAACGGCCGGCTATCCACTACGGAACGTCCAGCTATATGATCAAGTCGGTAACCCATAGCACCGGTAAGCTGTAGTAAAGATTGAGAAGCATGCTGCATAAAATCAGTTATTACCGATTTTATGGCATTAGCCTCAAGATCCATGCGAGAAGTGTTTTTTTCTAAAGGTATATTGGTACTGGTAAAACTACACATAGCTGAACAAACCGTGAAGTATGCCTGTATTTCAGAGATACGGTGTTTAACCTGATCATAATTTAACAGGCTTTGTCCACCCACAAATCTGTTTTTGCAGTGATCTACCGCTTCGTCTAACATTCGACGTAAAAAACCAATACCCATTCCGGGAAACTGAAGCCGGCTTCTGTGAAGCAGATCCAACATCATGGTTACTCCCGTACTTTTAGGCTGAAGTTTATGAGATTCATCAACTTTAATACTGATATTATTTTTACCGTAAGGCAGCATATACAAACCGAGATTATTGTAATATTCTTCTACCTCGATTCCCCCATTTCTGGTATCATGAATAAAAAAAGATATGTCTCTTCCCAAGTCACCTTTTTCATTTAAGCCCCTTGCAGTAATTAGCCAGTAATCTGCCATACCTGTAAGGCCACCCCAGTGTTTTGTACCCTCAATAAGAAACTTATCCTCACTAATTTTTTTATAAGATGTTTGCATCTTAAGGGCATCAGAACCATAATCAGGTTCTGTAATCATCAACCCACCTAATTTATTTTTATTGATAACCCGATTAAAGATATCTTTTTTAACCTCTTCTTTAGCATAATTTGCAATGGGCTGCAGAAACAGAGCGCCATTAATCCCCATCATTAATGAAAGGGGTAAAGATTCATACGAACTTGCCTCTAACATGGAAAGAGCTTCGCCGGTGTGCCCACCAAATCCGCCATAATTTTCTGGTATAAAGGCACTTAATGGAGATAAATTCAGTATGTCCTTAAGTGCGGACTCTTCTATTCCCCGTACAAGTGTTTTCTTATCTGCATTATTTTCAGAAAATATACTAGAAAGTTTTTGTTTATAATCCTTTAGGAAACTTTGAAAATCCAATTTTACGTCCTCTGCTTATTTTGGTGTTTTACTATAACAACGGAATGTAATATAAACATTCCGATTGGCTTTTCAGGAATACTTTACCAAAAAAAAGCTCCAACCGTTGAGTGGAAGGAGCTTAGGGGAAAAAGGAA
>JBBDLQ010000124.1:0-2655 GCA_040878765.1 Balneolaceae bacterium
ACCGCCGACACACGGATTTTCAGTCCGTTGCTCTACCAACTGAGCTACAGTCCCTTGATTGAAGGACGGCAAAGATAAAGCCTTTATCATCTTTATACAATAATGTTTTCACCTTCTTTTGCAGATTTTCTTCTTAGCTGCCGCTTCTTTTATTTCTCGCCAGCGGGGGGCTGTTTTTCTAATTCGAAATTTGGATATCCTTCAGGCGGAGCTGCAACGTCCGGCGGCCGTTCCAGTTATTTTCTTCCAGTACATAGGCGATCTGAAATGGGTTTCCATTACGTACCGCAGGCAGATATTCATGCATATTAAATCCTATGGTATCGAATACACCCGAACCATTTTGACTCACCCTCATCTTAAGGTGCCCGTTTCCTACTATAGTAGGCTCTCCTTTAACTTTCACATTTTCACTCACAAAAATAGGGCGTAAATTCCCGGGGCCAAATGGCTCAAACTGACTGAGTAGCTTCCAGAATTTCATGTCCACCTCACCTAAATCAAGTTTAGCATCGATAGTGAGTTCCGGCTCAAATGAGTTTTCGGAAAGATCAGTATAAGCCAGCTCATTCATGCGCCGGCGGAACTCGGTGAGGTTGTTCTCAGCCAGCGTTAGCCCTGCTGCAAATTCATGTCCGCCAAACTGTTCCAGCAGGTCTTCACATTTTTTGATGGCATTATAAATATTAAATCCCTTGATACTCCGCGCCGAGCCTTTAATTTTGCCTTCCACATTACTAAGCATAATGGCGGGCCGGTGATATAGATCCACCAGGCGCGAGGCTACAATTCCAATTACCCCAAGGTGCCAGTTTTCACTATACAGTACGATGGTTGAAGTTTCATCCATGTTAAAATCTTTGTCGATTTGTTCCATGGCTTCTTTCATGGTTTTGGAATCGGTATCACGGCGGCGCAAATTTATGGATTCCAGCTCATAAGCATGAGCTTTAGCTTCTGCCGGAGTTTCTGCTATCATCAATTTAACGGCCGTACTTGCATCACCCATCCTTCCTGCTGCATTTATGCGGGGCCCGATAGAAAACACAATTTTTGAGGTATTTACATCTTCTTTGGAGACTTTAATCAATTCCAACAGCGACTTGATCCCGATCCTCGGGCTTCTTTGGATCATCTGCAAACCTGCTTTCATCAGCACCCGGTTTTCGTCAATAATGGGGACAATATCAGAGGCGATGGAAATGGCTACAAGATCCAGAAATTTATAGGAAACAGACTGCGGAAGTCCCAGTTTTTCGATGGTTCCCTGAATAAGTTTAAATCCCACGCCGGCTCCTGATAACCCGTCAAATGGATAGGAACAATCCGGGCGTTTTGGATCGAGCACGGCCACGGCATCGGGTATCTCATCACCTACGGTATGATGATCGCAAATAATAAGGTCGATACCCTTCCCTTTTGCCTCTTTAGCTTCTTCAATAGCTGTTATCCCGCAATCAACGGATACGATTAGTGAGGCATTTATTTCTTCGGCATATTTAATACCATCCGGATTAATCCCGTAGCCTTCTTTAAAACGATGAGGGATGTAATAATCGGCATCAACCCCAAATTCTTTAAGAAAAGTGTATAGGCAGGATGTGGCTGTAGTTCCGTCGACGTCGTAATCGCCGTACACGAGAACTCTCTCACTTTTACGTATGGCCAGCGCCAAGCGTTCTGCACCTTTATCCATATCCTTCATCAAAAAAGGATCGTGGAGGTTTTCTATCTTTGGCCTGAAAAAGTATTTTGCATCTTCAAATGTTTTTATACCGCGTATAGCCAGTAATCGGGCTATATTGTCCGGAATTCCAAGTTTTCCCCCTAATTTGGAGACGAACTCTTCCTGTTCCGGCTGCGCGTAAACCCAGCGGAATGACATGATTAATTTGCTCTTTATTTTTATTCATAGAGGCTGATCGGCGGCCAAGCCGGCAGGCCAACGCACTGTGCGTTATTATTACTCTTATAAAATACAATATCGTGGGAGAAAATCAGCATACTGATTTTGTATTTATTTCAGCTGCTCCTTTAATTTCACTCTTTGAAGCTGCTTTCATAATATTGATTTTCCTACAGTCGGTTTATATGGTTAGAGCGGTTCCGGGCCCATTCCTTACAATAAAATTTTTATAAAGTAATAATTCCCGCCAGAGACACCTTCAAAACGGCTTAATTAATAACAAATCTTTTTTGATCTACCGTATTAAAGTTGAGAATGAGTAAATAAATGCGGAGCTTTGGAAGCGGTTCCAGTAATAATTTCTCCTTCAAAATTAGTTATATTCAGACATGACTGAAGCACCTGCAATAGAATCCAAAAAAGTGATTAAGCAAAATCCCAACTTTCCTATTTTCAATGAGTTGGGAAACAAGGAGCATGAACAGGTTTTATTTTGTTCTGATCCCGAAACCGGCCTTAAAGCTATCATTGCCATTCACAACACTACCTTAGGGCCTGCGCTTGGCGGAACCCGGATGTGGAATTATGAATCCGAAGAAGCTGCCCTCAAAGATGTACTCCGCCTTTCCCGCGGAATGACTTACAAAGCGGCTATTTCCGGCCTGAATTTAGGTGGTGGAAAAGCGGTTATCATCGGCGATCCTCACACAGATAAAACAGAAGCTCTGTTTCGTTCTTTTGGCCGTTTT
>JBBDLQ010000124.1:2755-12695 GCA_040878765.1 Balneolaceae bacterium
GCCGGAAATGTGGCTTCATTTTTCGCACGTCATGCCACAAAGGAAGGGGCCCGGCTTTTCATTTCTGATATTTATGAAGACAAAGCTAAAGTGCTGGCTAAGGAAGTGAATGCCGAATTGGTTGACCCGGATGATATTTACGGGCTGGATGTAGATATTTTCACTCCATGTGCCTTAGGCGGGGTGATTAATGATGACACTATGGATCAGTTTAAGTGTGATATTATTGCAGGCGGTGCCAATAATGTATTAGATGAAGAAGACAAACACGGACAGATGCTGTTGGATAAAGGTATTATTTACGCCCCCGATTATGTAATCAATGCCGGCGGAATCATCAACATTGCCAGCGAGCTGGAAGGATATAATGAAGAACGGGCTCTTCAGAATGCCGGAAACATTTATACCACTATCACCGATATTCTGAATTATTCTGAAGATCATGGTATTCCGGCTCATAAAGCCTCCAATGCCTTAGCTGAGAAGAGAATTGAGACCATTGGAAAAATCAAAAATAAGTATTCTTCCAAGGCCAATATTTCCGGCAGACACGGAGAAGTTTTTAAGCGTTTTATTGATTAACCCAATCGCTATTCTTTTGTAACATTAAGCGCGTATTGGAATGCAGGCTTAATGTTTTTATAAACAAGCCGTCCAATATAATCTGAATTTCTGCGTATCTTTGGGGCGATATAAATTAAAAAAGAGACAACAGCACTCCAATATTCCTATGAACATTGACGATTATAATTTCAAAGACCGCCTTATCAAGGGAATTACAACGGACGGTAATTTCAAAATTTCTGTTGTTAAAACTACGAAAGTTGTTAAAACCGCCCGGGATAATCATCATCTTTCACTCCTGAATACCGTAGTGCTTGGCAAGGCATTAACGGCAACAATGTTGTTAGCCTCCGAACTTAAAGGAGAGGAACGTATTCAGCTTCGCATGGATGGAAGTGGACCTATTGGCTCCCTGGTAGCCGAAGCTAATTCCGTTGGTGAGATCCGTGGATATGTGCAAAATCCTGCAGCCGAACTGGATTACTCCAATCCCGAAACCCAACTCGGTGATGGACTTGGCCTGGGAGTGCTCACCTTTTCAAAAATATTATACAACGAAGCAGAACCGCGAACCAGCAGTATAGAGCTGATTAAAGGTGATGTAAACACGGACGTGGCCCATTTTCTGGCTCAATCCGAACAAATTCCATCCGCCTTGCTTATTGATGTTGGGATTGACGAAACGGGCAAAGTTACCCAAGCCGGCGGACTCATGATTCAGCGGCTTCCGGGAGCGCCAGACGGGCAAATTGATATGCTGCAGGAACGGCTTAGCTCCTTCCCTGCAATTGATGAAATGCTATCCGGCGGACATTATATAGACGAAATCATGACAAAAGCCGTATCTCCACTGAAGGTGAAAGAGCTTACGCGCCAACCGGTGGATTTCTTCTGCCGCTGTTCGCGCAAAAGATTCCTGAATGCCCTATCGATGCTGAATTATGATGACCTGAAAGATATGGAAGGTGAAGGGCAGGAAGTGGTCTGCCAATATTGCAACAAAACGGAAGTGATTTCGAAAGACGAGGTCGAAAAAATTATAATGGATGCACAGGCTAAATTGAATTAAAAGTGAGGTCTGATATTTTCGATAAGAACCTGTTGAATAGCCCGCATTTTTAAGCCAAATTAAATCTACAGCTAACCACATTTCAATCTAGAATGGGTAAAAATGTAATCATTGTCGGGGGCGGATTTGCCGGTATTTCAGCCGCAAAAAAATTAGCTTCCTCAGATTTTAACGTCACTATTGTTGACAAGACCAATCACCATCTTTTCCAGCCGCTTTTATATCAGGTAGCCACGGCAGCCCTCTCTCCCGGTGATATTGCCATGCCGATACGCGCCATTTTCAGTAAGCAAAAAAACGTGAATGTGGTATTGGGTGAAGTCACTAAAATTGATAAAGAAAGCCGGAAAGTTCATCTTAAAGACGGCTCAATCCTGCCATTTAATTATTTGGTTTTAGCACCGGGGGCTCAATACAATTATTTTGGAAATGATAGCTGGGAAAAACATGCGCCGGGGCTTAAAACGATCTCGGATGCCCTGGAAATCCGCGAGCGGATATTGCTTTCTCTTGAAAAAGCAGAACAAATTTCTGATCCCGAAAAGAGAAAACCTTATGTCACTTATGTGATAATTGGCGGAGGCCCTACAGGTGTTGAAATGGCCGGCTCCATTGCTGAAATAGCCAAGCGTAGCATGATGCGAGATTTCAGAAACATCAAACCGAAAGAAACCCGGATATACCTTGTGGAAGCAGCCGGCAGTATTTTAAACGGCTTTGATGATCCCCTTCCGGAAAAAGGATTAGAAACCCTTCGTAAAATGGGTGTGGAGGTACTGTTAGATGCGCCTGTTCAGGATATCAAAGAAAATGGGGTGCAGGTAGTAAACCGGTTTATAGAAACACAAAATATTATTTGGGGAGCCGGGGTGAAGGCTTCCCCCTTATTAAAAAGCCTTGGATTGGAAACGGACCGTATGGGAAGGGTGATGGTTGAGCCGGATTTATCCATTCCCGGAGATGATCATATTTTTGTAGCCGGCGATGCGGCTCATGTTAAAGATGATAACGGCAAACCTTTACCCGGCCTGGCTCCGGTTGCTTTACAACAGGGAAAGTATTTGGGAAATCTCCTCAAGAAAGAACCATCATCTCGGAAACCATTTCACTATGTAGATAAAGGAACCATGGCTACAATCGGCCGGGCCAAAGCAGTGGCTGATATCCGGGGATTCAAATTCAGTGGCTTTTTTGCATGGCTGATGTGGGGCTTGATTCACATTTTCTTCCTGATTGGTTTCAGAAATCGTTTTCGTGTTTTTGCAGAATGGACGTGGCATTATCTGACCTTCAAAAGAGGTGTTCGGCTTATTGCCAAGAAGGGTGAATAAGACATCGGAATGGAACGCAGATGACACGAATAAAGCGGAAATCCTCGGATCATTTTTTATGATAATCTAATATTGATACCATCTCTAATTCACGTTAATTAAAATCAGTGATCATCCACTCAATCAGCCTTATCGGTGTTTATTTGAGCCACATCCCCAAACGATGTATATTGTATACATCATATTTGGAGAGAACCATGATACGCACTCAAATTTACCTTACCGAACAAGAAAAGAAAGCCATCGAAAAACTTTCGGATGAGAGAAATACGACCCAGAGCAATATCATCCGGGAGGCGATAGATGAGTATGTGGTGAAGAAGAAGTTAGAAACGAAGAAAAAATCTATCATGGACTTCGCCGGCATCTGGAAGGATAAAAAAGATATTCCTGATGTACGTGAAATGAGAGAAGGCTGGGGAAAACGTATGAAAAGATTAGGTTTAGAATCAGATGATAGTTGATACAAACATCATTATTGATTTTTTAAAAGGCCATAAAGAAGCAAATAGATTCATAGAAGCCCATAATCCTATCTCTACATCTGTGGTTGTAGTTTCTGAATTATTTGCAGGAGTAAAAAGTAAAAGTGAAATGAGAGAGATAAGAGAGTTTCTGACATTTGTTGAATTGGTTGATGTAACTGAAGTGATTGCAAAAAATGCCGGCTTACTAAGACGAAAATATTTAAAGAGTCATGGTATCGAAATTCCTGATGCACTTATCGCCGCAACTGCCAACTATCTAAAAGTACCGGTAGCCTCTCTCGACAAAAAGCATTTTTCCATTTTGACTGAAGATTTAATTATTCCATACTGATTTTATTTACTAATCAGTGATGAATCCGCAAAATCCGTGTCATCTGGCTTAAGATCATAATACTCCATAAAACAGGACATTAAATCGCAAAGGAAGTTCCGCAGCCACAGTTTTCGGTGGCATTGGGATTGTCAAATGTGAAGCCGCGGGCATCCAATCCATCGGGATAATCGATCTGCATGCCTTCCAGGTACATGAGGTGTTTGGGAGCAACAATTATTTCTACACCGTGACTTTCAAATATATTATCCTCATCGGTGCGGTAATCAAGGCCGAGTTTGTAGCTTAAACCGGAACATCCGCCGCCATCTACGGCAACCCGTAAATAAAGATTTTCATCCAGGCCTTCTTCACTTTTTATCTTTTCTACCTGACTGGCAGCCCTTTTGGTAAGCATAACCGGCTCGCCGGTTAATTCCTCTTTTTGGAACAGCTTTTCTTCTGTTGATGCAACGGTATCCTCTTCCTCCACATCAATAAGTGAAGAAATGACATCATCTAAATTATCTTCTTGGACACTCATAGTATTTATCGCTCCCTTTATTTAGAACGAGTCAAAATTACGAACTTTTTTTGGAAAATGTATAATGGGTAACGCCGTCTTTTTCAAACAAATCGAGTATACCGGCACTTACCAGGTTCACTAATATTTTTGCAGCCCGGTAGGTTGTTACACTGATCAATAATGAAAACCTCCTAACCGTAATATCACCGTATTCATTCAGAAACCGGAAAAGCTGCTGTTCTTTTTCTCCGTATTCAAATGTCACCCCTTCCCCTGAGTAATTTTTTTTGAGCACCTCTACATACTCATCACTTGCCACTACACTTTCATCCTCAACCCGAACAAATACCTGCCTAAACTTCTTTCCCTTAACATACACCGGTTTTTCTTTCGCTTCCGGTACCTTCACGATCAGCAGGTCGCGTTCCCCGATATGAATCATTTCAATTAGTATGGGTATTTCAGGGATGCATTCATCCTTTGCTGCCTGATTTAGCCAAAATTCTTCCTCATGATAGCTATCCACACCTATCATCTCCCCGTTATCTTCTACACCAATTAGTATGGTTCCGCCTTTTGTATTTGCAAAAGCGGCAATTTCCCGGGCAATTTTTTCGGGTGAGGCAACACTGTGTTTAAACTCCAGAAAGCTACTCTCCCCGGTTTGAATAAGGTTTTTCAGATCTTTTTGGCTAAGCTTTGAAACTTTAACCGTATCAGAGTACTGCATGTAGAATTCAAACTCGTCTTTCATTATGATAAGGGTTGCGAGTTACGTGTTTCGCGTTGCAGGTTATGAATAAACTTGCAACACGAAACCCATAACCCCTACATTACAATTTCGTCTTTGGGGTCTCGGGTCATTAGTTCATATAAAGCATCCCGCGGGTCAACATTTTCAAATAATACGCGATAAATTGCATGGGTGATGGGCATATCAACCTTATTTTTCAAAGCCCAGTCTCTTACGGATTTTGTGGTTTTCACACCTTCAGCAACCATATTCATGCTTTTGATGATTTCATCCAGTTTTTCCCCTTTACCTATTCTGTAACCCACCAATCGGTTACGGCTATGCTGACTGGTGCATGTTACTATTAGATCGCCCATACCTGTTAAGCCAGAAAAGGTATCGGAGTGTGCCCCCATCAGAAGCCCCATACGTTTCATTTCATGGAGCCCGCGGGTAATGAGAGCAGCTTTGGCATTATCTCCCAGTTCAGCTCCATCAACAATGCCGGCAGCAATGGCCATAATATTTTTTACTGATCCCCCAATTTCAACCCCTATTACATCATTGTTTATATAAACCCTGAACATTGGGGTCAAAAATGTATCCTGAATAATCCGCGCTGTCCGCGTTGAATATGCCGCGGCGACGATAGTAGTGGGTTTTAGCTTTCCAACTTCCTCGGCATGACTTGGGCCGTACAATACACCGATATTATCCTCATATGTTACTCCTTCCATCACCTCAATCAATATTTGCGACATGGTTTTGAAGGTATCATTTTCAATTCCTTTTGCAACCGTTACCAGGATCTCATCGCCTTCAAGACATGGTTTTATTTTTGTTGCCACTTCCCTTAAGGTGTGAGAGGGTGTTGCAAATACAACCATATCCTGAGCTTTCAGGCTTCGCTTAATATTATTATATGCTACTATCGCTTTGGGAAGCTTTATATCTGACAGATAGGAGGGATTTATGTGCGACTGGTTGATAGAATCGGCAATTTCCTTTTCCCGTGCCCACATTTGCACATTATTGCCGGCTGTATCTAATACCAGCGCCAGGGCAGTTCCAAAACTCCCGGCTCCTATTATAGTAATATTTCGCTTGTTCATACTTAAGCTTCGGCTAAGTTTTCTGCCGTTTCTTCTTTTGTTTTTGAATTTCCGTAGATATTGACCCTGTTTTCTTTGCCATCCATTAATCGTCGAATATTTGATTTGTGCTTATAGATAATTCCGGCGGCAATAATTGTAGCAAAAATAATAATGCTGCCATCTACATAATATCCGAATCCGTAACGCATAATCAGCAAACTAATTGGATAAATAAAACTCGAAGTTATAGAAGCAAGTGATACATAACGGGTAGTAAGAGTAATTATAATAAACAAGCCAAAAGAAATGCTGATTGATATTGGTTCAATACCAAAAAGCATTCCACAGGCAGTAGCAGCACCTTTGCCACCTTTAAAACGGGCAAAAATGGGAAACATGTGTCCGGATACAGCCATCAATCCGCATGTTATCATCAGAAAAGCATCTGCCTCCCAGCCCGGAGGTGCAATGGGACCGTTTCCAATTTCAAATGCATACATACTTACCCAAAAGGAAGCAACGAATCCCTTCATGAAATCAAGTATAAAAACCGAAGTACCTGATTTCCACCCCAACACCCTGAAGGTATTTGTTGTGCCGGCATTACCGCTGCCATGCTCACGTATATCAACACTATGAAAAATCTTCCCTACCCAAAGTGAGGAAGGTATAGATCCCAGCAGGTAACTAACTAATAATACAATAAATAATGAAACCATAAGCTTTTTATTTGCCAGAAGTTACAATAATGGGGTATCAGTTAGTAGTTATTGATTAATGGGATTTACACTATTAACCAAAAGTACTAAACGTGCCGCTCAGCATGGTATGAAGAGCGTACCAACGGACCGCTTTCAACATGCTCAATACCCAGCTTTTCTCCAATTTCTTTGTATTCTGCGAACTGATCGGGGTGAACCCAGTCTAAAACCGGATGGTGCATTTTTGTAGGCTGCATATACTGGCCAATGGTAAGCACATCCACACCGTGATCTACACAATCCTGCATCAGTTCTATAACTTCTTCACGTGTTTCGCCAAGCCCTACCATAATTCCGGTTTTGGTTCTGATACCCGCATTTTTAGTACGTTGAAGGAGTTCCAGCGATCGCTCATAACGGGCCTGAGGACGTACTCTTCTATATTTGCTTGGAACTGTTTCCAGGTTGTGGCTGAGAACGTCAGGCGGTGTATCAAATACAATTTGAAGTGCCGCATCCCATTCACCGCGAAAATCAGGAATCAGGGATTCTATTGTCACTCCCGGAATAGCTTTTCGAATTTCTTTATGGCATTCAGCAAATATCGGGGCTCCGCCGTCTTTGCGCTCATCACGATTTACCGAGGTTAGCACTACGTGCTTTAGTTTCATTTTGGCCGCAGCATCGGCTACACGTTTTGGTTCATCCCAATCCAGATCAGCGGGTGGGCGACCAGTTTTAATGGCGCAGAAAGCACATGAACGGGTACAAACATCACCCAGGATCATGAAAGTGGCAGTTCCGGCTCCCCAGCATTCGCCCATATTAGGGCAACGTGCTTCCGAACAAACGGTGTTTAGGTTATTGGACTGAATGGTATCAGCCACTTCTTTAAATTTCTCTCCTGACGGAAGTTTTACGCGCAGCCAGTCGGGGCGGCGGTTTTCGGAGGGTTTGTCTACTACCTGAAGTTCTTTAATCATTTTGCTTCTTTAGTGATTTTTGCCAATCCGGATTGATCAACGAAAGAGTTGTCATCCTGAACGCTTATAATTTTAAACTGAGTTACGATGTATTCCACGAAGGATCTCAAAGTATAAAAATGTTTCAGTGTTAGAATTTGAGACTCTTCGCCTTTAATATATTATCCTTTAAATCTAACTAAGCGCTCAGAGTGACAACTTTTTTAAGTCGTTAATTACAATTCAAAGTTACGAAATAATATGCTCCACTTCTTGCAGCGAACCTTTACTGGAAATGGAGACTTCAAAAACATTTTCGAAGTGAAAAACAATCCGTTCTTTCACTTCATCCATATTAATTTCTTTACCGGAAAGTTTCTGTAAACTGGTTATCGATTTATCATCAATGCCACAGGGAACAATGTTATTAAAATATCTCAAATCGGTATTCACGTTTAGGGCAAAACCGTGCATGGTAACCCAGCGTGAGCACCGGATACCCATCGCGCAGATCTTTTCATTATTAACCCAAACACCCGTTGCACCCTCAATTCGATGCGCTTCAAAACCGTAATCGGCACAAACACGAATCATCACCTCTTCAAGATAACGCAGATATTTGTGTACATCCGTGAAGTGGCGGTCGAGGTCTAAAATGGGATAGCCAACAATTTGGCCCGGGCCGTGGTAGGTGATATCGCCGCCGCGGTCAATTTTTATGAACTCGGCATCCAGTTGCTGCAGCTCCAGCATCGACCGCAACATGTGTTCTTCTTTGCCGCTTTTACCCAATGTATAAACATGCGGGTGTTCCACAAAAAGGAGAATATCATCCAGGCGCTTTCCTTCTAAATTCCCCGCTTGCTCAGCCCGTTTCTCATCAATAATTCGCTGCTGTACAGACTTCTGCAGATCCCATATCGGCTGATATGCAGCGTTGCCTAAATCGTAAAGTTCAACTCTTTTTATCGACATTGCTCTAATTAATAAACCAAGATGATCAGGAGTAAGTCTCTCCTCGAGGGAGGACTTTTTCTCGATCTGATCGATGGCAAAATGGCATCGATGCTTATTCAACAATTGGTCAGACGGACTTTAAGCCGTCAGACCAAAGATGCGTTATTTGCCAAGACAAAAATGGCTCCCAAAGGAGCCAAATTCGTTGATCATAATCAGCGCCAATCCGAAAATCAGCGCAATTTGTGATCCTATTTTTTCTTAACGGGAGTTCCTAAATGAACGCCTTCGTTATATGCTTCAGCAACAGCTTCCATCACCGCCTCAGAGAGGGTTGGGTGTGGGTGAACCGCGCTGATAATTTCATGTCCGGTGGTTTCGAGGTCGCGGGCTACAACCGCTTCAGCGATCAATTCCGTTACTCCGAACCCGATCATGTGGCAACCAAGCCACTCACCGTATTTTGCATCAAATATAACCTTAACGAAGCCTTCTTCGTGCCCAAGCGCGGTAGCTTTACCGGATGCTGAAAGTGGAAACTTACCGACTTTCACATCATAGCCTTCATCTTTGGCTTGCTGCTCAGTGTATCCAACAGAAGCGATCTGTGGCTCACAGTAAGTACAGCCCGGAATGTTGTTATAGTTGATAGCGTGTGGATTTTTTCCGGCTAACAGCTCAGCCAATACAACCGCTTCATGAGAAGCTTTGTGAGCCAGCCATGGGGCGCCAATAATATCACCGATGGCATAAATACCATCCACGTTGGTTTTATAGGTTTTCTTATCAACAACGATAGAACCTTTCTCGGTTTTAACTCCGGCTTTATCCAGGCCAAGATTCTCAATGTTTCCGGTTACACCAACAGCTGAAAGAACCACATCGGCAGTTACTTTTTCCTCGCCTTTCTTGGTTTTGATGGTTACTTCAACACCTTTGCCTTTTTTCTTCACGTTTTCGACCGTGCTTTCGGTCATTACGTTGATGCCTTTCTTCTTGTAGATCTTGCCGAGTTCTTTTCCAACATCTTTATCCTCAACAGGCACTACAGAATCCTGCAATTCAACCAAAGTAACTTCCGTTCCAATGGTGTTGTAGAAGTAAGCAAACTCAACGCCGATAGCGCCGGCTCCAACGATCACCATTTTCTTAGGCTGCTTTTCCATTTTCATGGCTTTTTCGGAATCGATGATCATTTCGCCGTC
>JBBDLQ010000124.1:12795-14055 GCA_040878765.1 Balneolaceae bacterium
TTTTCTACAATTGCGGTTTTAAAGCCAAGCTGAGAAGCGCGAATGGCGGCTACATATCCGCCGGGGCCTGACCCGATTACACATACATCAAATTCTTTTGCCATGGTACTTTTTGATAATAGTTTTGAAATTTGGCGCCACCCTCAGAGAAACCGAGCATAGCGGACTTTTAAAAGCCCTAAAAGGTAAGGGTTTTTACTTTGAACTTCGAATATTGAACAAGGAATAATGAATATTGAAGTTTTCGTTTGAAAATTATTCGCTCCAACGCAGAGAGTGTGGAGCGAGGGCAATGAACATTCAACACTGAACAGGGAATATAGAACATTGAAGTTTTCGTTTGAGAAATATTCGCTCCAACGCAGAGCGTATGGAGCGAGGGTAAAGATACCCACCAAATTGTATTTCGATATTCTGTTTTGATCCAGCCAACTATGCTTCTATATCATCTTGTTTCTACGCTCTGCGTTGGAACAGAATGATTTGCCTTAGGTGACTCAATCAACCCCAAAAAATTCAATAATCTTTAATTCTCTATTCCCTTCAGTTTTGTTATACTAAAGCAGAGAGGCGAAAAAATCCGCTAGAGACTATGAAAAAGACGATCATCACACTATTACTTATTTGTGTTTCCCTGCCTGCATGGGCCATTACCCACCATCCTGATCCGGCTAAGCTGAAAATGAATATTTCGGAACTGGCCGAATATTTTGAAAAGAAAGGATATTCCTTCAACCAGATGCTGGAAGACCCCCGTTTTAAACTGATTGAAGATATTACGGGAAAATTCACCCGTGCAGCCGAGATCAAAATTGAAAGTTTTGAGGATTATCAGCGGGTGATCAATTATGAACGGAAGAAAGGTAAGATCTCTGATTTTATGAAGGAGTATGCTGCTGAACTTGAGTCAGCCGAAAAAGAATATGGAATCCCCAGGCATGTGATTGCCGGAATTATTGGGATTGAATCAGAATTTGGAAGATATAGGGGAAGTTACAATCCATTTAACGCTTACGTTTCGATGTATGCGGAAGGTCACCGCAGTAAATTTGCCAAAGCCCAGCTTGAAGAATTGCTCATCTTTGTTAAAAACAATGAACTGGATATGTTTGAGCTGGAATCAAGTTATGCCGGAGCAATGTCTTATGCCCAATTCATCCCCTATTCCCTGAATCGCTGGTTTGTTGGAAAGGATCTGTACCACATGCCTAATAACATTAATTCTGTGGCTAATTATTTGGCACATTTCAAAGAGGTTAC
>JBBDLQ010000124.1:14155-20688 GCA_040878765.1 Balneolaceae bacterium
GAACTTCCGTCTATGGCTATATCTGTAATCTCCCAGCTTTCTCCGGCAACATTAAAGGGCTCGGTAACCGGATAGGCTTCCATACCGTCTTCCATGATATCGAACCGACCATCCTTATCCAGATCGATATATAAGTACGTATATAACTCTTTACGATAGGGCGGGGCGCTTTCTTTGGAGAGTGCTACATCAAAAGTTTGGTCATTGACCGTCCATGTTCCCATCCGCAATTTTTCGAAAAATAATTGCATACTTTCAGAAGGTGACGAATCAGCCAGATATATCAGGCTTGCCTGCCCTTCAAACCAAATATTATCGGTTCCATTGTAATACTCAAATCCGGCTGGAACTATAGCTTCCATCACCTGGAACAGATTATCCTGAAATTCCACCGTTGTCGGCTCAAAGTAAAATGGCTCCGGCAAAAATTCGCCGTCCTTGCCTTCCACATATACAATAGACGCACCCTGTTCATCTTCTCCGACAGCAACTGTAAAGATAACATCCACCCATTCATCGGTAATAGCAACAGAATCTATCATGGCACTCATTCTCCTAAAATTAGTGGTGTCGACAAAACCTGCAGCATAGCCCTGACTTGCATATTGATAGATATCAATAATTCCATGTATTACTTCTCCATTCACAAGAGCTGCCGGTGCTTCTTTAGGCTCTCTAGGAAATTCAGTTTCAAACATCAATTTCCCTCCCATTACTATTGCAAGCACTGGTGGAATATGCCCGGTGTTTTCAGTAAGCGAAAGCTCGATTTCAAAAGGTAGACCGGATTTTTCTTGGCTGCAAGATGCCAGAAGGAATATTACAAAAAGAGTTAGGAGGAGGTTTTTCATAGGTGTCAGCTTCCCTAAAATTCGGTAAAATATATCTGAAAAAACTCCATTACACAAAAAAGCCCCTTCTGCTAAGAAGAGGCTTCACTTCAAATTTCGATGTTCCTTATTCGACGTTGGATGTTCTTCACGCCAAATCTTTCGTCATGAAATACCATTTGGGATCACCATATTCAAAACCCACTTTTTCATACAAGTTTCGCGCCGGGTTGTCCTCGCGAACTTCCAAAGTAATTTTGGAACACCCCATCTCTTCGGCTTCCTTCTCAATGGTTTCCAGCATCATAGTTCCGATTCCCATTCCGCGTGCATCGGGGTGAACCGCTACATCGTGAATTTTGAAAACTTTGCTTGCCGTGAAGGTCGAAAATCCTACAAAGCAGGTTACAATACCCAATGCCTTTTCATCGGCGTAAGCGATGTAGGTCATGGTGGTTGGTATTTTTTTCATCTCTGCGATCATATCTACCCGAACTTCTTCTTCGAGTGGTTCGTCTTGACCCATTGGATCGCGGGCAAAAAGGTCAACTATCTTGACTATATCTGAGGCGTGTTTAGGATTGTTTAAATCGGCTTTTAAAATCTTGACATCGGTTGCGACATCTGCTTCTGCAATCACTCTTTCTTTGATTTATTAAAATTAGACCTAAAGTTAAAAAGATTAGACGCCGGTTTAAAATTTATATCCTTTTTCTAACTATTCTTATCAATTTGATAATTTGGGTTTAATAAGTTTGTGGCAGTATCAATTTCTAAACATAAAAACGTGCCGACGAAGAGCGTCGGCACGAGTCGTATTAAGGTAAGTCGTTAAAGTATTTTAAGTGAAAATCTGACTTGCCACAATCGCTATGAGTCGTAACAAATGGATTAGAGCTGGTCGGCTACAGCTTGTACTTCGTCTAAAACACGAAGCAGATTTCCGCTCCACAGTTTTTCAATTTCCTCTGCAGAATAGCCCCTCTTCACCAGCTCGTGGGTTACATTAAAGGTTTCGGAAGCATCCATCCAGTTATAGACTCCCCCACCGCCATCAAAATCGGAGCTTATTCCAACGTGATCGATACCAATTAAATCCACCATATAATCAAGGTGATCAATCATATCTGCTACATTTACCGGAGGTGTAATTTCATTCACTTCGGCTTCAATTCTGGGCTCGGCATTATCCTGAACAGTGCGGTACATATCAATATAATTTTCTCTGTCTGCCTCGTTCATTTCCCGGATTTCTCCCCAGCTAAGTAAATTAAAATCCATTTTAGCGGCTTCTTCCTCTAAAATTGAGCGCGAAGCTTCCTGCCAGGCTGCGTGTTTTTCGGAATCAACATAGCTGCGGAATGCAACCGTTTGAACTACTCCGCCATTTTCTTTCAGCATCATTAGCTCTTCGTCATCCAGGTTCCGGCTCACGTCATTCATTGCCCGGGCAGAAGAATGTGAGGCGATTACAGGAGCTTTGGAAAGCCGCATGGTTTCCATATTTGCTTTTTTGGATGGGTGAGAAAGATCGATCATCATTCCAAGCCTGTTCATTTCCGTAATTACTTCACGGCCCAGGTCACTAAGGCCATCATGCAACCATTCCCCATCCGCTTCGCCGGTGTTGGAATCACTAAACTGACTGTGCCCATTATGTGCCAGCGACATGTATCGTGCTCCCCGGTTATAAAAATCTTCCACCCTTGAAAGATCGGTTCCAATAGGATAGGCATTTTCCACCCCGATCATGGCAACTTTTTTTCCTTCAGCTACAATGCGGCGAACATCTTCTGAAGTAGTGACCAATTCAATTTTATCAGGGGCAATTTCTTCGGTGAGCCGGTGAATGGCCTCAAATTTACTGATGGCGTTTTCATAAGCCGCAGCATAGCCTTCTTCACTAAGTGTATCCTGACCGGTATAAACAACAAGCCAAGTCACATCCAGTCCGCCTTCCTCCATTTTTACAAGGTCAACCTGCGTATTCAGCCGCTGAGTATAATTGGTTTCTTCGGTGAAGTTATTCACGTTGATATCAACATGAGTATCAAGGGTAATTACCTGTTCATGGATATCCATGGCTTTTTCAAATATTTCCTGATCGGAATTTGCACAACCCATTAACAGTAGTGCTGCAAGCATTGATGAACTTAGTAGTTTTTTCATAGGTATAATTGTTATTAAAAATGATTTCGACGCCGTGAATCTATGCTAATTTTGGGAAAGTTGTGAATATGGTTGGAACGCATCCGGCTCGTACCCCATTATTTTAATACATATTAACATACCGGAGGTAATTATGACACTCATGACTTTACTCGGGCATATCACTATAGGATTAATCATTGGCTGGCTGAGCCGGGTTATTACCAAAGAGCGAGGAGTAAAAATGCTGCCCAGCCTCACATTCGGAGTTATTGGGGCATTAACCGGAATGGGAATCGCAGAAATATTTGGATTAGCCGGTTCCGCTTATTATGCCATCTTTGGCGCAGTAGCTTTCCTTTTTATTGTGAATACATTCCGACAGGATGATCCAATCTTCACAAAAACCGAAACCTCTTAATACACTAAAATTTACGGGAACAAATTTGAAGGTTTGGTATTAGGTATTGTAGAGGAATCCGCCAAACTATAACCTATTTTACGAATGAATGTAAAAGACCGAAGAGTTCACCTTTTCTTACAAATATTTTTTTTCCTGGTAGGTTTGTACCAATTCATCCGGCTGATCGGATGGCTGCAAACTGATCAAATTTCAGGGAATCTTTTTGAATTTCACTTAAATAACTTTCCCATTATTGTCCTTTCTGCTTCCATAATTGCGGGCGTTGCTTCGCTTGTAAGCAGTTTTGCACTGTGGACCCGGGCCACCTGGGCCTATGGGTTTGCCCTTTTTACCTCTGGTGTTCTCTTCAGCTATCATTTGGTTGGGCTTGGGGCAGCTTTTCACCAAAACTCTTATGAGATCATACCAATTATTTTAGTTTTGATTGTGATTCTTCAAAGTTTCCCATTTTTATTGCGCCGGTCTTATCGCAGCGTGTAACTCTCATGGTATTCATCCGTTCAATTGGCATGGATAAAATCTCACAAAAAGATATTGACTGGCTGCTTAACCTCAATAAATCGGGGAAAAACGTTCAGAAGCAAAGCACACCTTTCAAACAAAAGGCCTGGCTAAGAATTCTTTTTTGGGTAATGACGATTTTTGGGCTGGGCATCCTTCCTTTCTTTTTACTGATACGAACCTCCATATTTTTAAATCTTCATTATTCCTGGAATGGATGGCTGGCTTTAAGCGGCGGAATTGTTGCCACGGTACTCTTATTACTTCTCTACATTTTCATTTTGTTTCGCAGAATATCCAACAAAAAAATGCTGCTTAAATTCAGTTTTTCCGGAACAGCTGCTTTGGTCATTGCTTTTTGTTGTTACGGAGTGTTTTATATTTCATCCGTCAACTCCAAAAGTGATGACATCCGGGAGGTGTATCGCTCTTTGCATCCTATACTCAGGGTAGCGGTTGCAACCACAACTCTTGCCGACAACGACCTGGTAGTAACCGATATCCAGCAGCAGCCGGAAGATTATGCAGGAATGGGCATTCCCCTTAATAAAAATTCCCTCCATTTTCGGCAAAAATCCGGTTATGTACATGCTATTGACCTGAGGACGGCCGGACGAAATGAGTTTCGGAATTTTATGTTACGAACTTCCCTGGAGATTATGGGCTTACATACCCTCCGCCATGTTGGTTCTGCCGATCATCTTCATGTTGCCCTTCCTGTAACTTTCTGAGCACTATTTTCCCTTGTTTATCTGTAATATAATTGCGACCATCAGGAACTTAATCAACTATCAAAGGAGCAAGAACAATGTCCACTTATAAATTCTATGAGCAGGTCAACTTAAATTTTGATAAAGCAGCCAAATATACACGGTTTGAAAAAGGTCTTCTTAATCAGATCAAAGTCTGTAACAACGTATATCATGTTACATTTCCTCTCGAGCGGGATGATGGAAGCATAGAAGTTATTGAAGGCTGGCGGGTAGAACACAGCCATCACAAACTTCCTACCAAAGGCGGAATACGGTACAGCCATGTGGTAGATGAAGATGAAACCATGGCGCTTGCCGCCCTGATGTCTTATAAATGTGCCATTGTTGATGTTCCATTCGGGGGCGCCAAAGGCGGTGTCAAAATCAGTACCCGAGAATATTCCATAAGTGAAATTGAACGAATAACCCGCCGGTATACTTATGAACTTGTTAAAAAGGGATTTATAGGTCCCGGCGTAGATGTGCCTGCTCCTGATTATGGAACTGGTGCCAGAGAAATGGGGTGGATCTTAGATACTTATCGTCAGATGCACGACGACCTTAATTCGGAAGCCTGTGTAACCGGGAAACCCATTGAGCAAGGGGGTATAAGAGGCAGAACAGAAGCTACAGGCCGTGGGGTTTATTTTGGAATCCGCGAAGCCTGCGATATAAAAGAAGACATGGATAAAATTGGCCTTGAAACCGGGGTTGAAGGAAAAACCTTTATTGTTCAGGGGCTTGGTAATGTGGGGTATCATGCCTCAAAATATATGACCGAGGCCGGTGCCAGGTTAGTAGGTGTGGCCGAAATTGAAGGGTCCATTTATGATGAAAAAGGTATTGACCTTGAAAAACTCATGGCATTCCGAAAAGAAACCGGCAGCATTATTGGATTTGGGAATACCAAAGAGCTAAAAGAACGTGATAATGCCTTGTTAGCAGAATGCGATATTTTGATTCCTGCTGCCCTTGAAAGCCAAATTACCGGCGATAATGCTGCTGATGTAAAAGCCAAAATTATTGCTGAGGCTGCCAACGGCCCAACTACTGCAGATGCTCACGATATCCTGAAAAATCGCGGCGCACTTATTCTCCCCGATTCCTATTTAAACGCCGGCGGTGTGGTTGTGTCGTATTTCGAATGGCTCAAAGATATACAGCATGTTCGCTACGGCCGGCTTAGTAAACGATTTGATGAAACAAGCCTCAAAAAAATTCTATCGGTTATCGAAAATATCTCTGATCGCAAATTTACAGAAGTTGAACTGGCTGACCTCTCTAAAGGTGCGGGAGAATATGACCTGGTTGATTCCGGACTCGAAGAAACCATGATTACCGCATATCATCAAATTGTCGAAATCAGAAACGAGCATGGATTAGATGACCTTCGTACCGCCGCCTTCATAAATGCCATTAACAAAATTGGCATCATGTATGAGCAAATGGGCATTTTCCCGTGATTAAATCATCTCTATATTTAATTTAAGAAACGCAGGGCGGACAGATTTGTCCGCCCTTATTTTTTTCGTGAAAATAATTTGTTGCAATTTCAGCCTGAAAGATATGGCAAATATTGCCCAACACAGTACGGCCGGATGTATTCTGATTTATAAGCACCCCGCTGGAAATTTCCATCCAAAATTCTCACTTTTCCGACATGGATGAACTCAACACCATAACAATCGAAGACGGCAGCGGTTATGTCTTAGCTGCATTTATCGGTTACCTTATCATCCTGTTTGGGATCGGTATCTATTCTGCACGCTTTTCTTCGGAAGGAATCTCCGAATTCTTTATTGGCGGACGAAAGATGAACCGATTGGTGGTCGCCCTTTCAGCGGTGGTTTCAGGGCGAAGTGCCTGGCTGCTTTTGGG
>JBBDLQ010000125.1:0-14769 GCA_040878765.1 Balneolaceae bacterium
GCTTCACATTTCCAATATGGCTGAAAATAAAAAGATCGAAGATCCTCACGATGTAATAAGTGTTGGAGATATTATTAGCGTGGAGATTTTGACGCTGGATTTGGAGCGTGGGCGGATTGGCTTGAAGTTGGTTAAGGGGAAATAGTTAATTGGTCACAGTCCCGCCAGGGACGCTCAAATATAGCCCCTGACTTCAGTCAGGGGTAAAAATATCAACAACACCCAATCCCATCGGGATAGGCCGCAAATGCACCTATTAGCTATACGTTGGAACGTCCTTACAGAACTCAAATACTTGGTGCTATGCCACCACGGGATAAATCCCGTGGCTATATTTGGTCATCCCTACCGGGATTTTTCCTCGTTGCGAATTCTATCTTCGAAACGCAGTCCGAGAAGCTCCTGCTTCCCCTGTGTAATACCGGCTACCCTGCATAAATACTAATCGGTATCAATCCTTTTCTAATTCGGAAATCTGAAAACCTTAAGATTTTGTTATATTCACACAACAATTACACAAATCTATGCAAAATCTCGAATTCATAAAAAAGACTATCCGCCCCATTCTTGAGCAACATGGTATCAAGAAAGCCGGTATTTTCGGGTCGGCTGCCAGGAATGAATCGGCTGTCCATGATCTTGATTTGCTCGTCAAAATTGATGGAAAGATCAGCTTGCTGAAATTCATCGGAATTCGGCAGGAGCTTGAGGATGCTTTGGGTATGGAGGTCGATTTAGTGGAATATGGAGCTATAAAACCTGCCCTGAAAGACGATATTCTAAAAGATGAGATTCAGGTATTATGACCGAACGCAAGCCTGAAGTGTATCTGCAAGATATTCTTGAGAGTATACAGCTCATTGAACAGTTTACTGATAATGTTTCGGAAGAAGAATTCTACCAAAACATCGAAAAGCAGGATGCCGTTTTAAGAAGGCTTGAGATCATCGGAGAAGCCGTAAAAAATCTGCCTGAAGAAATTCGTTCTTCCCATCCAAATATTCCCTGGAGACAAATTGCAGGAATGCGCGATATTATTATTCATGAATATTTTGGGGTTACCCTTGAAATGGTTTGGGTTGTGATTACTACTGACCTTAAAGATTTGAAGAATACGGTTCAAAAAATCATAGATTCAAAATAACCTCGTTCCGAACTTCAAATTCTGCCCAAGGCATGTCAATGGCAGGAATGCCTGCCGGAACCTCTGGCTCCCCCGTGTAATACCGGCTGCTACCTTGCATAAATACCAACCAGGATTAAACCTGTCATCCACATAATTCATCCTTGAAAATCTATCAAAAAATAGTAGATTGCCGTTGTTATGAAATCATCAGTCGCCATAGATCAATTCTCCTTATCTGAAAAGATCGAGCTTATGGAAAAATTATGGGCTGATATTACTGCTTCTGCCAATTATAGTCCGCCGCAATGGCACTGTGAAGAATTACAAAAAAGAAGAGATGCGGTTAAAGAAGGTAAAGTAAGTTACACCGACTGGGAGAAAGTCAAAACGGAGATTCGGGACAATATTTCATGACCATACGGTTTTCGAATCAAGTAAGAAAGATTGGGTGATTAATCTCGATTTTTCTGGTAGTCAACCTTCTAGAAACAGAGGTTCGGGCATAAAAGTTGGTTAAAGGGAAATAGTTAATTGGTCACAGTCCCGCCAGGGACGCCCAAATATAGCCCCTGACTTCAGTCAGGGGTAAAAAACCAACAACACCCAATCCCATCGGGATGATCCGAAAATACACCTATTAGCTATACCTTGGAATGTCCTTACAGGACTCAATTATTTGGTACTCTGCCACCACGGGATAAATCCCGTAGCTATATTTGGACAACTTAACCGCTGTTTATTTATTGAACTCGTTGTACTCATTACCCTCATTCCGAACTTCTCGCGGGCATCTTGAGAACACATTCAGGAACCACTGGTTTCCCTGTATAGCATCAACTCTACTGCATAAATATTACGGGTATCAATAATCTCTTGCAATAGAAAGCGTCTCCTCTTTCCCCTATTAATCTGGTTAAACTGAATCTGTTTTTACTCCAATGGACTCAACCAAAATTAAAGAAGCTATTTTTATTTTTACCTGATTTATTGAATATTGCTGAATCTTTAAAATATACGGTGCAATTCGGTACACACTGGTTATAGTATTATTAACCAACAAAAATTATCACATCATGGAAAACGAAAAGAAAGGATCCAAATCCATTTCAAGGAAAAAATTTATCAAAACAAGCGCCCTCGCTTCCTCATTCATTTTTGTGCCCCGTCATGTACTTGGCGGAGTTGGATACACTGCTCCAAGCGACCGGCTGAATCTGGCTGCCATCGGTGCCGGAGGCAAAGGGTCAAGCGACATCCGCAACGCATCGGTAAATGGGCGAGAACGGGTTTCAGCTTTATGTGACGTAGATTTTTCGGGTTCGGCCTCTAAGACCATTGAAGAATTCCCTGATGCGAAATTATACAACGATTACAGGAAAATGCTGGATCAGGAAACAGATATTGATGCTGTTACCATTTCAACACCCGATCATGTTCACGCCCCGGCTGCAAAATACGCGATGGAAAGAGGAATCCATGTTTATGTGCAAAAACCCCTGACCCATAATATTCGCGAGGCACGATTGCTAACCGAGATGGCCAGAGAACAACAGATTGTATCACAAATGGGCAATCAGGGAGCTTCCAATCCTCTTTTGGGAATGGTACAGGAGTGGGTAGATTCTGGAGTTCTGGGAGAAATTTCTAAAGTGAAGGTATGGACCAACCGCCCGGTGTGGCCGCAGGGTTTTGCCATGCCTGAACCCAATCCGAATCAAAAACCCGAAGAATTACATTGGGATCTATGGCTGGGCCCTGCCGAATACCGGCCTTATACTCCTGAACTGCATCCATTTAATTGGCGTGGCTGGTGGGATTACGGAACCGGAGCCCTTGGCGATGTGGGTTGTCACCTTATTGACATCCCTTACCGAACATTGGGGCTCACATTCCCAACCGATGCAGAGTGCAGTGTAGGCACCATTTATACACAAATGTGGACACCCGATTATCACCCGGAAGGATGCCCGGCATCATCTTTTATCACCATGCATTATGAAGCGACAGATAAAACCAAAGCCCCTGTTAAAATGACCTGGAGTGATGGCGGTATCAAACCATCGCGGCCTGAAATCATCCCTGCCGATCACGATATGGGCGGACATAATAGTGCCAATGGTGTCTTGATTATAGGTGAAAACGGAGTAATATCTACTAATATCAATGACAGCTCACCGCTGATGCCCAAACTTTACCTGAATGATGGAACCATTAATTTCGGTCCCGAAAAAGAGGATAATGATGAACCGGAATATGGCCATCACCGAAAGTGGGTGGATGCCTGTAAAGCCGGTTTTGACAGTGATGAACACAAAGCCCTGACTTCTTCCTTTGATTACGCCGGCCCGATGACTGAAACTGTACTGATGGGCAATCTTGCCATCCGAAGTTATATGCTCCGCCGTGAAAACGACAAAGGACAGATGGAATATTACGGTCGGAAAAAATTGTTGTGGGACGGAAAAAATATGGGGATCACTAATCTGGAAGAGGCCAATCAGTTTGTGGGAAGAACTTACCGTGAGGGTTGGGAAGTTTAATAAATGTTGTGAGCTTGTACTGTCCTCATTCCCCTCGTTCCGAACGTCCCGTTCGGAATGCATGCCGGAACCTCTGGTTCCACTATGTAACGCCACCTATCCTGCATAAATGGTGACCGGAATCAAACCCTCCTCACACAAATAATTCCTCGCTGATGAATACCGCCAATGTTCCTGTCGGTCCACAAAACCTCTTGCTACCGGATTATGATGAATATATTCCAGCTTCTGTGCCACCATCTCATCATTGAATAATTGTTTGGGATGAAACCCCTCCTCCCAAACTTGATGATCACTTCTCAATTTATGATTCAGTTTTCGGAAGGAAATCTGTTTTAGCAGCTTTTGGTTACCATTACGTCTAAGAATATCAACCATTGCCCTTGCCATGTAGGATTTTGACAGTCTCAATTTCTTAGCCAATTCTTCTCCTTTTATAATAGCATGAAAATGATTTTCCATGATTACATATCCGTAAATAGTTACCTTTCGTTCCTTTTGAAGGAACACGAAACTATCCAATACGGTTCTCGCTAACTCAGGATTAGAGAGTAAAGGCAATCCATCTTTTATCGTGCTTGTAATAAAGTATGGATAATGTTCTTCGTATATTTTGTACCGGCTTCGTCCCATTTTTTCTCTTTTATTTTTTTACAGTTAGAGGGACTTCGGGACAATTCCTTACAGAATTAATTTATCAGGCTTAATTCACTACTTTTGAACCATAGGTTCAGGCAGGCGTTACCAACCAGCGGTTGGGAACGAGAATCAGGATGTGCAAGAGTTTAACTCCTGAAGTTTTTTTGCCTCGTTCCGAACGTCTCGTTCGGAATGCATGCCGGAACCGCCGGTTCCAATTCATTGATATCAAATAATACACTATTCACCAACAACCAAATGAACAAAGCACAGCAGCTTGAAAAACAATATCACTTCCAGGTGTATAACCGCCTGCCGGTAACGCTCTCGCATGGAAAAGGAGCGCTGGTTTGGGATACAGAGGGCAATGAATATCTGGATGCTTTTGGCGGACTAGCCGTAAATAACCTGGGGCATTGCCATCCGAGAATCGTGGAAGCCATTAAGGAGCAATCTGAGAAGCTGCTTCATGCCTCCAATTTCTTTTATAATGAGCCGCAAAGTTTACTGGCAGAGAAGCTGGCGAAAGTTTCCGGATTGGATCGCGTGTTCTTCTGCAACAGCGGCGTGGAGGCGATGGAAGGCTGTGTAAAACTGGCTCGAAAATGGGGAAAGAAAAATAGTAAATCCGGAAACATCATTACGCTTAGTGAAGGATTCCACGGCCGTTCGGTAACCACCATTGCTATGGGAATGCCAAGTTACAGAGAAGGATTTGACCCCATGCCCACCGGATTTGAACATGTGCCATTCAATGATTTTGAAGCTTTGAAAAAAGCGGCAAATGAAAACACAATTGCAATAGTTTTTGAAACCATTCAAGGCTCAGGTGGGGTGAATGTGATTGATGCAGGATTCATAAACAAAACCCGTCAGTTATGTGATGAACTTAATATTCTGCTGATTTTGGATGAAGTGCAGTGTGGAGTGGGCCGTTCCGGTAAATTCTATGCTTATCAGCATTTTGATGTGATGCCGGATATCGTGGCTTCCGCCAAAGCTTTAGCAGGTGGAATTCCTATCGGGGCAATTATGGCGAAGGAAGAAGTCGCTTCAGCTTTAGAATTTGGAGATCACGGGACAACCTTTGGCGGAAACCCGTTTGCAACCCACGTAGCCTGCGCTGCACTGGATGCCATCGAAGAGGAAAAAATTGTAGAGCAAGCCGCCGAAAAGGGTGCTTACATGATGGAACTGCTAAAAGAGAAATTGAGCGGAAATCCAGCCGTAAAAGATATTCGCGGACTGGGGTTGATGATTGGTGTGGAATTAAATAAGCCTGCCCGACCCGTTGTGGATGAAATGTTTAAGCACAAAATACTGGCAAATGCGGCTCATGGTTCCGTGGTGAGGTTTTTACCGCCGTTGGTTATTTCTAAAGAGCAAATTGTTCGGGTAGTTGAAGTGTTAGTTTTAGCTCTTGAAGAGACCTCAGAATAGAACGCCGATGACACGGAATTGGCGGATTTTCACGAAGAAAAATCATGTTAAACCTTCAATCCTAAAATCAATGTTCTGAGAGTGATGATCTAAGATTCAAAATCCCAATTTTTCATTTTGAATCTTGAATTTTAAAATATTTAATCAGGCAAACTAATCTTCCCTAAATGCACCTTTTTATCTGTCACCCTTGGGATGATAAATCCTTCCCCTGCAATTAACTCATTTGCAAAATAGACCATCATGGTTGCTTCTTTAGCGTCTGAAGGTATTCCGAGTTTTTCGAATGAAATGAAATCAGCTTGAGAAATTTGGTTTTTCAAATCATTCATTAGTGATTTATTATGAACTCCACCTCCACTCACGTAGCACTCAAAATGCTGATCACCAGTAATTTCATCTGCCGCACGGCTTATACTATGTGATGTTATTGCTGTTAGTGAAGCAATCAGGTCATCATGAGAAAGTAATATTCCATGTCCCTGCATTAGGCTCTCAATATAACTAAGCCGAAATTCCTCCTGTCCGGTAGATTTTGGGAAGCTCTTGCTAAAATACGGATCCAATAAAACATACTTAACAAATCCGGAGTGTACATTTCCATTTGAAGCAACTTTCCCGTCCTTATCAAAAGGCTGATCATAGTATTTTTGCATAGCTTCATTAATCAGCGTATTTGCCGGACCGGTATCGCCGGTAATCACTTTTTTTCCGCTTTCTTTTGAGGGTAGCCAAGTGAAATTTGCGATCCCTCCCAGATTTAATAGCATTCGGTTTTTTTTCTCATCCCGAAACAATATCTCATCAAAAATTCCAGCCAGTGGCGCTCCTTGTCCCCCAACGGCTGTATGTTTTTGCCTGAAATCAGACACCGTTATTATCCCGCATTTTTGGGCAATATGATCGCCATCCACGATCTGCAGTGTGGCGCTTAGTTCATCACTACTTTCAGCCGGAGCATGATAAATTGTTTGTCCATGGCTGGCAATCAGATCAATTTTATCCGGGCTCAAATTCCATAATTTTATGGCTTCATTAATTTTACTTCCATACCACAAACCAAGTTCAGAATGCAGAAATGTAAGCTCCCGTGTTGGAGTATTCTCATTGGATTGAACATTACGTAACTGCTTTCTCAGTTTACTGGAATATTCATGTGTAAGAAATTCCAAAACTTCGATCCTGGCATTTTCCCCATCGCCGGTTATTCTGCAGAGTACAATATCCAGGCCATCCAAAGATGTACCCGACATCAACCCAATAATTAAACGCTCAGGTTTTTGAGAAATCTCCGAAAGTTTTACCAAATATTTATTCATAGATTTAAGACTGAATTTCTAAGCTAATAACCTACATAATATGAGCGAACCAACCGAAGACGAATTACAAGCTTTTATAGAAGATGTGGAATTTTTGATCAAAACTCTGAAAGAAATTTTTGAGTCGGATGATGTGCAGTTTTTCATTGATGAGCAGAACGAAATCTTATATGTGAAACTGGAAGGTTTGAATGATTATAGCGAAGCGGAAATTGAAGAAATTGCCGCACCGGTACTTAATGAATTAGATCTCGATTTTGAAGAAATCATCTTGCTGCCACTTTAGGCAAAAAGCCTGAAAAAGCGCTTTTTTAACTATTTTTTAATAACTTCCATTTCATATGGCTTGAGTGAATCCCAACATAATTTTAGAATGAAAGCAACCAATTCCGGTTATACAATGAGCTGCATTATGTGCGGTGAAATAAATGATGAACGAGAGACCAGCACCTATTGCACAAAATGCGGGGGAGTTCTTACCATCGAGTACAACAATTCTGAGCAAAGTATTCAATATCCACTTAAGAACATTTTACCCGATCCGCTCAAAACCAATTATACCCCACTCAAAAAACTCGAACGATTATCTGAAAAGTATGGGGCCGAATTATACGCCAAACTTGAATTTGAACATCCCACCGGCTGCTTTAAAGACCGCGGCAGCTATATTGAAGTTCAAAAAGCATTAGAGCTTGGAGCAGATGCAATTTGCCTGGCTTCAACCGGTAACATGGCGGCCTCAGTAGCTGCATATGCCTGTTATTTCAAAATTCCGTGTTTTGTGTTCGTCCCTGAAAAAACCCCGGAAGTAAAACTAGCACAGGCAACCATTTATGATGCCACAATCATCAAAATAAAAGGTGATTTTATGATTTGTGAAAAGCTGTGCAGGGAGTTTGCTAAATCCGGTAATTATTATCTTGCGGGTGATTATGTATTCAGAGAAGAAGGACAAAAATCATTCTCTTATGAGCTGTATGAACAGGGAAATACTGATTTTGACTACTTATTTATACCTATAGGCGCCGGGACCAATTTTGCCGCAATTTATAAAGGCTATAAAGAGTTGAAAGCGGCCGGATTGGTTAATAAGATCCCCCGGTTTGTAGCCGTTCAACCCGAACAAAGCTCACCGGTTGTTGAAGGGATTTTCAAAAAGGAAAAGATCGTCAAAGACCAGGTAAATACAATGGCTGATGCAGTGGCCGTTCGCGATCCGCTGGATTTTTTTAAAGTACTAAAGGGGATTGAAGAAACAGATGGATTGGCATTTACCGCCAGCGAGAATGAACTTCTTGAATCCATGAAAGAGATGTCGGTTGAGGAAGGTTATTTTACGGAACCGGCTTGTGCAATTCCTCTTGCCACATTTAAAAATAATTTGGAAACTTTTAAGGGCAAAAAATGCCTGTTTGTGTTAACCGGAACGGGACTCAAGAGCTCCCATATTGTGGCAAAATATTCCCTTTCTTCTCCTGTACTTCCTCCGAAACTTGAACGCATTCAACAGTACATTGAATCTGGCTTTGTGGAAATGCAAAAGAATAGCTGGGGTCAAACCCGGGATACCGGCTACGAAAACATGCGCATGGATGAGGGGCATGCCAAACTTTATGATGAGTATGTTAATAACATCAACAAAAAGGGTAAAACGCTTAAGGAAGAGGAAATCCGTGTTCTTAGGTCATTGGTTTATAATGAAGATGCCGACCTGGAATATCCCGTTGAAGTAGTAGATTATAAACTCACCATGCGCAAACATGGACTGGTAAGTGCGGCCGTAAAACTTAAAATTGGAAATCGTGAAGAGGTAATTTCATTAGATCAGGGTGTGGGGCCTATTGATGCGGTATTGACTGCCATTAAAGCCGAAACCGATTCATTCATTCCGCTCGATGTAATCAATCACGAGGTAGAAATTTTAAGCCCTGATACCGATTCTCTTGTTATAGTTACACTTACACTGGAAAAACAAGGGCATAAATTTACTTCAAAAGGAGCCTCACCTGATACCATTGAAGCTTCCATTCAAGCCTTTGTGAAGGGATTGGCCGTGGCAAATAAAGCGTTGGCTGTTGGTTAATGGTGTTTTTCTACAGTGCTAAAGGTTTACTAACCATAGCACTGTAACACTTAAACACCGTAACACCATTACCTCAAAGCATTCTCCAGTTCCAGCGAAGCATTACTTCCCGCATCCCGGTATTTCACAATAATCGGGCATTCCATACTTAAGCCTTGTTCTTTCGCCCATTCGTTATTTACAGGACGGGTTCCCGGAATTACAACTGCATTTTCAGGGATTGGGGCTCCACGTTCCAGCATTTTTTTGTTAACAATATCATAAATCGGAACAGCTTTTGATAGTGTTACTCCCGGAGCAATAACAGCCCCTTTTTTCACCAATATTCCTTCCACAATAACGGCACCGGCTCCAACAAAACAGTCGTCTTCAATAATAACGGGACTCATACCAACCGGTTCCAGAACCCCGCCAATTTGTACTCCAGCTGAAAGGTGAACATTCTTACCGATCTGTGCACAAGAACCCACTAAGGCGTGGCTGTCAACCATAGATCCTTCATCCACATAGGCACCCACATTTATGTATGCAGGCGGCATAATGATAACCCCGGACGACACATAAGCACCGCGACGAACAGAAGAACCGCCGGGCACCAAACGCACTCCATCTTCCGGCTCAAAAAATCTTGGGGGTAAATTATGTTTGTCTACAAATCCTTCATAAATACCTTCGTATGAAGCATTTTCTCCATCTTTAAAGGAAGCTAAAATAGCTTCTTTCACTTCCACATTTGCTGCCCATCCATTTTCCGATTTATTGGCAGCCCTGACTGTCCCTTCTTCTAATTGATCTAATACCTCTTCGTAATTCATTCGTTGCCTTTTATTTTATTAATTCAATTTTGATATTCATTGATACTTTTTGAACCATTCTGCAATATCAGTATCCGTTTTTTGCAGAGTGTCTTCCACTTCCTCCGAAATATCCCCTAATGAAAGCGGCAGGCGTACAGTATCATTTTCAATCCACCCTTTTTGCTGAAGTAAAACTTTAACCGGTATTGGGTTGGGTGCTTTGAAAAGCAATTTTGTTGCATTTTCCCAAACCGGAGACAGGGATTCCGTTTTACCATCCAGACACATTTCCACATACCTGTGAGTTTCTTTGGGCCAAACATTGGATGCCACCGAAATCAAACCCACCGCTCCTTCTTTTGCAAATTCGGGGGTTATTGCGTCATCTCCACTATAGAATTTAACATTAGGAGCCGCTTTTCTGAATGCGATAAATTCCTCCACACTTCCGCTTGCCTCTTTTACTCCAAACAAATGATCGAATTCCTGGGAAAGCCGGGCGGGAACACTTGGGTGGAGCTTGGCTCCGGTTCGGGATGGTACATTATAGAGCATACTTGGAATTTCGGTTTCAGCCATCAATTCACTAAACCATTCGAACTGACCTTCGGGGCCGGGTTTGGCATAAAGCGGAGTCACCATTAACAAAGCATCCGGTTTTATTTCATTACAAAAGTGAATAAAATCTACCTGTCCCGGTAAATTAAACCCACCTATTCCCACCATTAAGGGAACTACCAGATCCAGCTCCTTGGTAAATTCTACAATATCCCTTTTTTCTTCTTCATTCAGGTTTAATCCTTCTCCGGTACTGCCTAAAATCAGCACCCCATTTCCGGCCTCTTCCTGCTTTTTGAGTAACTGTTCAAAGCTTTTATAATCCACGCTCCCGTTTGCATTCATTGGGGTGACGATGGCCGTCCAAAGTGGAAATTTTTCCATTATTTATGTTCCTCCATAACTTGATCAAATAACTGCCCAAAGGTACAAATTCCGGTTTTAATCTTCGAGTTGTTTACCAACTGTTTCGCCGCCCAAATGGCACCTTCAGCAAATAATGCACGATCTAAGGCTTTATGCCGGAGGGTTATCTCTTCATTCCCTGTTTTCATCGTTAACTCATGAATTCCTTTCACATCACCCTCTCGTGCGGAAGTAACTTCAGCTTCTTTATTCAGCCAATCTTTCCAGGAAAGAGCCGTTCCGCTTGGTGCATCTTTTTTGTGAATGTGGTGCACTTCGTGAATGTGAAATTCCGGATTTTTCAGAATAGAAGAACCGGCTGAAATAGCTTCTATGCTTTTTCGGATAATGTTCATTCCCAAACTGAAATTAGAAGCCAATACCCATTTGGTATTTTTGGCTTTTACTTTCTCCCCTAAATCATCCGGCCATTCATAGCCCGTGCTTCCCCAGGCAGCGGGAATTCCGGACTCGATAACAGTATCAATTACATCAGGTACGGCATCTCCCGGAACAAAAATGATGACGGCTTCGGCTTGTTTTAACTTTTCTACTGTAGGCGGATTGTCTTCATCAAAAGCTACGGCAAGCTCCTCTCCTAACAATTCCACTACTTTTCCACCGGTTTTACCGGTTCCTATGACTGCTATTTTCATATCTATTTTTGATTAAAATTTCAGTCTTAAAGATATGGGATTACAAAGACTTTATTTCAGCTTAACGAATTCTTCTGTCGATATCAGAGATCGAGCATTATTATTAACAGATAGATTTATACTTTCAACGCACATCCCGTTTTAACCTTTAATAAACTTATTGTGCACCATGCGTACTATTTCCTCGGCATCATCATGATCCACTAAAAAGCAAAGGTTATTCGGGCTGGCTCCATGGCAAATCAACCGGATATTATACTTTTCAAGGGCTGTGAACAAGGGTCCGCCAATGCCAGAAGTTTTTTGGAGGTCATTTCCAATGAGTGCAATAAGTGCCAGATCTTTTTCCACAATCACTTCTGCAAATCGCTCTAATTCCTCAATTATTTCGCCCGTAAGATCTACCTTATTGGCAGCATTTACGGCAGTATCCAGGGTGAGCGCGACACTAACCTCACTGGTACTTACCAAATCAACAGAAATTTTGTGTTCGGCCAATACCTTAAATAAATAGGCCAGGAAACCGTGCTGGTGAAGCATCTCCAGGCTATTTACCGTCAGCAGGGTTTGTTCTCTCCGGAGTGAAATAGCCCGAATTGAAGGTTTTTCCTCCGCTTCTTTTACAATATAGGTTCCTGGTTTTTCAGGATCGGAACTGGAAGCTACCCGTACATTTACACCGCCACGAATGGCTGGTTTTAGCGTTGCAGGATGAAGGACTTTACCGCCAAAAACGGAAAGCTCGGCAGCTTCATCAAAACTGATTTCATGAATGGGGAAAGCATCCGGGACTATGCGGGGATCAGTGGTAAACACACCGGCTACATCGGTCCAGATTTCAAGGGTATCGGCTCCAACAGCTTCGGCAAATAATGAGGCAGAGAAATCGCTGCCACCCCGGCCTAGTGTGGTGGTGTTTCCAAATACATCCGAACCAATGAAACCTTGGGTTAAATAATAATTCCCTTTTTTAATATGTTCTGCCGTTTTTTCTTTAATAGAAACAAGAATAGGATCGGCATTACCAAAAGTGGAATCTGTTTTCATTACTTCTCTTGCATCCAGCCATTGGGCATCCACCCCATTTTCTTTCAGGATTTCCACAAATATTTTGGTGGACATCAATTCCCCGAAGGCATACAAACTGTCTTTCCATCGTTTATCGCGTCCGGAAAAATCCAGATGCTCTCGAAGTTCGGATAATTGTGCTTGAAAAGTCTTTTCGAGTTCCTCTGAAGCCTGACATTGTTTGATAATTTCTAAATGACGTTTTTCAATTTTAACTAACAGCTCCTCCCGTAAAGTCGAATCAACTTCGGCCTCTGAAAGGGCGACGAGGTCGTTAGTGGTTCCTGAAGTTGCACTAATTACAATGAGTTGGCGATTTGAGTCGGCCGCTACAATTTTGGCACTGCGCTGCATGGCTTCAAAAGTGCCCACGCTGGTGCCTCCAAATTTGGATACGATCATTTGTTAAATAAGGTTGGTTCGATGAATGAATTGAGTGAGTCTTGAAAATAAAGACATTTATAGCAAATACCTTATTTATTTGGTTAATAGATGTATGGTATTTGGGTAATTGTTTTGTGATTTTTGAGATTAGGTAATCCGCACAAAAATCAAAAAATGCCACATTGCCCAGAATTTCGTATCCTCAACCGAAAATTAATCACAGCTTCAAATTCAGAATATGGATTCAGTATTAATTAACAGCGATGCGGTTACTTTTGGACTTTTGATGGCGATTCTTGCCGGGATTTTTATCACCTCCCACAGTGATAATCCCAAATGGAGAAAATTTTATAAGTTTGTTCCATCACTGCTTTTGTGCTATTTCATCCCCTCTTTGCTCACTACCTTCGGTATTGTTTCTGAAGCAAATTCAAATCTCTATTACATCGCTTCCAGGTACCTGCTGCCTGCAAGTTTAGTGCTGCTAACCCTGAGTATTGATTTAAAGGGAATCTTAAACCTGGGGCCTAAAGCCGTCATTATGTTTTTAGCAGGAACAATCAGCATAATGCTGGGTGGTCCTATTGCCATGTTGATTGTGGGAACCATCAGTCCTGAAATTGTGGGAGGAACCGGTGCAGATGAAGTTTGGCGTGGCCTTGCAACCGTAGCAGGAAGCTGGATCGGGGGCGGAGCCAACCAAACGGCCATGCTGGAAATTTTTGAACCCAGCACAGATTTATTTGGAGCGATGGTAACCGTTGATATTATCGTGGCAAATATTTGGATGGCCTTCCTGTTATATGGTGCCGGAATTTCTGACCGGGTGGATGAATGGTTTAAAGCTGATTCTTCTGCAATCACCGAGCTTAAAAATAAAATTGCTGCTTATCAGGCTGACATTGCCCGTGTTCCTACCCTGGTTGATTTCACCAAGATCATTGCCGTGGCTTTTGTGATTGTAGCCCTGGGCCACCTTGCCGGTGATTCCATTGCCCCCTGGATCGATGAAAATGCTCCGGCCTTAGCCGACCTCAGCCTCAATTCCAGTTTCTTCTGGATTGTTGTTGTTGCCACCACCGGCGGGTTGATTGCTTCCTTCACCAAATTACGAACACTTGAAGGCGCCGGTGCTTCTAAAATCGGGAGTTTGTTTCTCTACATTCTTGTAATGACCATCGGGATGAAAATGAATATAGCCTCCATGCTGGATGTTCCGGGATTTTTTGTAATCGGAGCGGTCTGGATTCTTATTCACGTGACTATTTTACTGAGTGTTGGGAAATTTATCAAAGCTCCGTTTTTCTTTGTGGCGGTGGGAAGTCAGGCTAACGTTGGGGGAGCGGCTTCGGCACCAATTGTGGCTTCGGCATTCCATCCTGCACTTGCACCTGTTGGGGTATTACTTGCTGTACTTGGATATGCTCTCGGAACCTATGGTGCTTATGTATGTGCGCTTATGATGCAGGCCGTTGCTGGTTTGTAATTATACCTGAGTACTTAACCATATCATTGTATTCGAAAGAAATATCGACTGATTTACTTTTGAAAGGTATAAAAGAAGATCCTCCGAGCGTCCGAAGTCCTCGGAGCGTTCGTTTTCGATAATATGATAGGTAGGTTGGGTATTCAATAAATCATAATTCAGTTCTGGCACAAAAACCGTTAACAGTTACCTTAATCTTCCTGGAAATTATCTTGCTGCATAAGTACTTCACCAAACGAAATTTCTTCAGCTGCAAGTACCATTATTG
>JBBDLQ010000125.1:14869-20517 GCA_040878765.1 Balneolaceae bacterium
TGCTGCATAAGTACTTCACCAAACGAAATTTCTTCAGCTGCAAGTACCATTATTGTAGTTGGCAAATCTTTTAACCGTTGCTGCACCCTTTCATAATATTTGCTGAAATTTTCATCCGGTTCAGCCATACCCATAAATACCAAATCGGCATCTTTGGATGATTCGTGTAATATTTCATCAAAAGGCCGGCCATTTGATACGATGATTTCGGGGTTGGCACCTGTTCTGATCTTAATCACTAATCTTTCCAGGTTTTGTCTTGCCTCTTTTTCAGCCATTTTATTTTCCACCACCATTTTAAGATGTACTTCGGCATCCCACCACCTTCTGCTGCTTTGAAGAAGATAGGCCAAAATCATCATAAGGCCACCATTTCCTTTTAAACCGCCCCACCAAATATCTATGCGTTTCCGTTTACCATATTCTTTTTCTTCATTTTGGTGAACCACCATTACATTACGATGTTGATTGTGAAAACCGGCAATCATATCGCAATACTTTTGCCGGTGTTCTTCATTTTCACTGTCTCCCAAAATCACGGTATTTGGCACCAATGCTCCCAGGCCGTAAGACTCAATTAGACGCTCCCCTCCTACAAATGCATCCGGTGCTGTTGTTACCCGAACCAATGCCTGAACACTTCTGCTATTTAAAAATTCACGGATATTGCTTTCCATATTCTTTCTGCGTTCAGCACTGATATTTGCACTAGTTAGCACGGTAGCAATTGTTAAAATTCCCCTGTTATGTGTTAAGGAGGAAGCCAGCTCAATCAGGTGCCAACGCTTAGTAGGCGCCCCGGAAAGTACCAGAGGATGCGGGCGCCATGTTTTGGATTCTTTGTTTATCCCAATCCGCATCAAACCGGCACGGGTTATGGCCATCCAAATTCCATTTCTAACATCACCCCAGGCTGCCTTCATTTCCCGCTGTTGCAGCCAAAGAAATATTAATACTACAAATAAAAATGCAATGCCGGTTGCTAAAGCATTTATCAAAAACATGACCGCCACGCAACCTAATGCCCCCACCAAAGAAAAGAACCAGTGTACTTTAAATTTGGGCCTGAAAGACGGACTATTTAACAGTCGTTCTATTCCTGCAGTGATATTTAAAACACCATATGTGGTAAGGAAAAACATAGTTAAAATTGGAGCAATGATATTCAAATCTCCGAGCCAAACTGCTGCCACAGCAACGGCTAAAGTTAAAATAGTACCTACACGGGGAGAGTCGTCCTCTCCATCGCCCCGGCCAAGCCATCTTAGCCAGCGCGGCAGCACACCGTCTCGTGCAAGAGCTTGTAAAACCCGTGGGGCACCTAAAATACTGCCCATTGCGCTCGATAATGTAGCTCCCCAAACCCCAATAAGTATGGCGTCACCCCAGTACGACATTCTCCGCATAATCAGCGGATCTTCAATGAGCGTTAAAGCATCTGCACGGTTAGCAAGTATGATAGGCAAGCTCATGTAAATTAAATATCCAACTCCTATTGCATAGAAGGTACCACGGGGAATGGATTTTGATGGATCTTCCAAATCTCCTGACATATTAACACCAGCCATAATTCCCGTTACCGCAGGAAAGAAAACCGCAAACACAATCCAAAAGCTTTCAGAATTTTGTTCTGAAGCTCCCCACATTTCAATATTTGATTGTTCAATCGGGCTACCAAAGAGCAAAGATAACAGCGACAAAACAATTCCAAACATGATAAAATACTGAGCACGTATGGCTACTTTCGCTGAAATAAGTGCAATAGATGCAACGCCAATTGTTGTAGTTACTCCAACTATCTTCATGTTTAAAGCGGGAAATACGCTAACCAAACTTTCTGCAAACCCCACAGTATATAAAGCCACAGATAGCGCTAAAGCAATGTAGAGCGGAATACCTATTGCTCCTCCCGATTCAATACCGAGCGATCGGCTGATCATGTAATAAGCTCCCCCAATACGGACGCGCTGATCGGTTGCAATAGATGAAATTGAAAGAGCTGTTAAAAAAGTTATACTCGTAGAAATAGTTACAATTAAAAGAGTCCCGATCAATCCTACATTACCAACAACCCATCCAAACCGGAGGTACATAATAACGCCAAGAATCGTAAGAATAGATGGGGTAAAAACTCCTCCAAATGTTCCTAATCCTTCTTTTCTTTGTGATAATACAGACCTTTTCTCAGGAGCATTTCGGCGAAATGGGTTCTTCATTGAAATGTAAAGTAATTAAATATTATTATTTGTCTTGAGGTACATTCCCACGCAAACAAAGAACGGAATTTTAGCAATAGTAAAAAAATGAATTTTATAAAATATAAACCCATTCTAAAAATTTATTTTACAGGATAAGCTATGTTCTTCTTCGTATCTTTGGGGAATAATTTTTAATCCAAATCCATCCTGTTTTTTGAAGAGAGCACTTAAATTCCTATTCACTTTTCTGGCCGCAGCTGCGATTGTTTTTGCACTAATTATCGGGCTAAATTATTCCGGTTTTAAAACCTTATTTGAAAATGAAGAAGGTATGGCAGAGGGAAGCCAATACATTGAAAATACCTATTCTCTTAAAGGGCTTACCCAATTTATAGGTGAGCATCCGGAATGGATTTCTATTACCTCCTTTAATGTTAATGACCCCGATTCCGGTATCTATTATCAGGCTGATGTTCCCCGAGCCTTAGGCGCTACCTCTAATTTATTTTTGCTCATTGAATATGAACGACAGGTATTGCAGGGAGCGCTCGACCCGAATGAAAAAATAAGACTGAGTGAAATCACCAAATTTGCCCTGCCGGAGATAAGCCAAAATAATCATAGAAATTTAGTGGATGCTTTTGAGGAGGGCGATACACCGCTCGATGATGTTGTAAAGGCCATGCTTCAAAACAGTGATTTGGTGGCTGCCGATTATCTTTGGTTTCGCCTGGGAGAGGAAAACATCCGGCAGTTGATGAGTAGTCTTGAAATGCCCATAACTTCCCTGCCTCTTCCTTTTAGCGGCATTTATACGAGGATAAATCCATCTCTCAACGATACTTCCATACTTGATAAAGGGGGGTATGAACAATTTGCGGATGAGGCCATCAAAGCTGCATCAAAACTAAAAGATGATCCTGATTTCAACCAAAAAGTAAAAAAACAATTTGATGACGACCGCCTTTCACTGACCTTTATGCAGGAACGGGATGCCCTGGAATATTTCCCTAAAGCTACTACTAATGAATTGACTGGTTTAATGACGAAGCTTTTGAATAATGAGCTTATTTCAGCCCCGGTTTCTGAGCAGGTAAAAACTAAATTGCGCTGGCCTTTGGGTTCTGAACCAATTATGCGGCATTTTGAAGATTACGGAGCAATTTATGACAACCGGATGGGATTACTGGGGGGCATCGATTTTGGAACTTCTGTTTATGACGGACACACATCGGTTCAGGCCGTCTATTTTGATAAACTACCGGTGGGCTTTTGGGTTCACATGTCGGCTAACCACATGCACGAAGATTACCAGCAGCGCCTGATTTGGGATCCCGCTCTATATGAAACTACAAACACAGAAATTGTGAAACACAATGAATAACTACCGGATTTTATACCTTTATTGGTTACTTCCAGCCTACCTTCTTTTCCTTACCGTGCAGCAAGGTTTGGTCTACCGGGGTGCCATTGATACATTCGAAAATGGGACCACCTATCTGGCTGAAGTAACTGATTTTGATATCAAACAAATTGCTGCCCAAAGTAATGGTTATGTAGATATTGAGTTTGAAGCAGAGGATACAGTTATTGCCCGACGCCTATCACTATCCGTACAAATGGCACAGGAAATTATGGAAAGTCCGGTTATTCCCATTCGCTATAAAAAAGATAATTTCCAGGAAATAGTGCTGTACCCAACATTTGAAATTCAAAAAAGCACCTCGCTATATAATATGAGTGTGGCTTTTACCGGGTTAATAGTTTTGGGAATATTTGGTTTTTTTGTGAATAGATATATTCGCCGAAAACTTATAGATGAAAATGACGAAAAATTTGAAATTGAACGAGTAGATTAATGGCCGGCACTTTATACCTGATACCAACCACTCTTGGAAACACCCCGGAAAATAATACGATCCCGGAATACACCTTAAGCATCTTGCGTAAACTGGATGTACTTATGGTTGAAAATATTCGCAGTGCTACATCATTCCTTCAGTGGGTTGGAGACACTATTCCGGAATATGAAATTGATTTTTATCCATTGAATAAAAATACTCCGGATCAGGAAATATTTTCATTTTTAAAACCCCTGAAAGCTGGCAAAAATGCCGGAATACTTTCTGAAGCCGGGGCTCCCGCCGTAGCTGATCCGGGAGCAAAGTTGGTTAAGATGGCTCATCAAAACGGGATTAAAGTTGTGCCTTTGGTAGGTCCGTCTTCCATCCTGCTGGCACTTATGGCGGCAGGATTTAACGGGCAGGAATTTGCCTTCCACGGTTATCTGCCATTAGAACAGAACAAGCGTACATCTATGATCTCTCAGCTCGAGGGGGAATCGCGCAGGCACGACCGTACACAGATTTTTATGGAAGCCCCTTATAGAAATAATGAACTCTTAAAAGATGTGTTAACTACCTGTTCGTCCGCTACAAGAGTTTGTACAGCTACCGACATCACCCTTCCCACCGAAGAGATCATCTCTTGTGAGGTGTCAGAATGGAAATCTTCCAAAATACCGGACCTTCATAAACGTCCAACTATATTTTTGATTTACGCAAAGTAAACCAACAATCAAAAAAAAGACCTGCCGGATAACCGACAGGTCTGAAATAATTTTAAATACTATTGATTGATACTCTTAATGCGCGCCTGCTGCATTCAATAATTCAACGACATCATAGTGGTGATGCGTTATTGCCTGATCTTTTGCCGACCATCCCCGATCATCATGAACATCCACATCGCTGCTGTGATCTATTAAAAATTGTACAATTTTATGATGGCCATTTGTAGAAGCCCAGTATAAAGCTGAAGTCCCACGGTTATCCCGGTGATCTACATCTGCACCGTGAACTACTAAATGTTCAACTACTTCCAGGTGGCCATGTTTAGCCGCCTTTAATAATGCTGTTCTTTCGTGATTGTCTTTAGTGTTAACATCTATTCCATCATTGAGAAGCTCAATGATGGTTTCTGAGTCACCGCTTTCTGCGGCATCGAGAAATGTTTCTTCATTCATAACGTATCCTCCCTAACTATGAGTTTTTGAGATTAGCTTCTGAATTGTAATTTTCAATTGATCAAATGTCAAATTAGAAATACACCGTAATTTTAAAGATTAGATGAATTATGAAAATTAAGAGGCCAGAACTGAGCGAGCATGTTGGCAGATCAATAGTCAAAAATCATTATTAAATTTGATTATTTGCCGATTTATGCAGAGATACCTTATGGGATTGAAAATTTAAAATCATTTGATTACCCTAACCGGGGCCATAAAAAAACCCGATATCTAAATTTGAGAGCTACTATGTTGAAAAAGCTACTTTCCGTTTTTTAAATACTCTCAGCATTATGATATCGGGTATAATTGCTACTTGTTTTTATTCTAACGGATATTGCCTTAAATAGTTTCTAAATACTATGTTAAATAATTGTAATAGT
>JBBDLQ010000126.1:0-1434 GCA_040878765.1 Balneolaceae bacterium
TGTTTATTATTTATGAAAGCTTTTCCCTTCCTTTGCATAATCCAATAAGATCTGAGTTGGTTTAAAACGCGGCCCAAATTTCATGCTAAACTCATTCAGCTGATCTGCCACATTTTGGACACCGGTTTGATCGATATAACGAAATGGTCCGCCGAGGAAAGGAGGAAATCCTAAGCCGAGAATAGCTCCCAAATTCCCATCTTCTGGTGATTTTAATATTCCTTCTTCCAGACACCAGGCCGCCTCGTTGATCTTCGTCAAAGCCATGCGCAGTTGTGCCGTTTCTTTATCGGGGTTTTTTCGGTTGGACCCGCCGAAGTATTCATAGATCTCAGTATTTACTTCTTTCTTCTTGCTGGATGAATACTTATACATTCCCCGCTTATTTTTACGCCCTTTGTAACCGGCATCCAACAGCTCCTGTGCTTTATTATTGGTATCCACACCGCGCTTGGCAAACATGGGCGACATGGTTTCGGCCACATGGGCTCCTACATCAATCCCAACTTCATCGAACAGGGCCATTGGTCCTACCGGGAACCCAAAATCTTTCATAATCTTATCAAGGAATTCGATAGAGGCTCCTTCTTCAAGCAAAAGCATGGCTTCATTCATATAAGGAGCTAAAATACGAGTGGTGTAAAATCCAGGGCCGTCTCCTACCACAATTACATTTTTCCCCTGATTTACCCCAACCTGAAAAGCAGTTTGAATGACCCAATCTGCAGTTTGATCGGTAGTAATGATTTCAAGCAAAGGCATTTTTTGAACGGGAGAAAAGTAGTGCATCCCCAAAATATTCTCAGGACGTTTGGCCCCCTTGGCAATTTCAGAAATGGGCAGAGAGGAAGTGTTGGATGCAAATATACACTCATCCCCGGTTTCAGATTCAACTTCTGCCACGATTTTACGTTTTAAATCCAGATCCTCAAAAACAGCCTCAATCACTAAGTCAACGGATTCAAATCCCTTGTAAGAATCCACACCGGTGACTTTGCTGGCCGTTTGATCACGTTCAAAATCCGAAATAATTCGTTTTTGGGCTTTTTCATTCAGCGATTTCCAAATTCCCTGTTCACCTTTAGCCGCATTTTCAATAGACTGATCTTTCAGCAGCACCCGGTAATCTCCTTTATCTATACTAACTTCAGCAATACCTGAACCCATCAATCCGGCACCTAATATTCCAATTTTTTGAACCGGTTTTACCAGATCTTTTTGAGGGATTTTCTTCGAGGCCGTCATGCCGAAAAACAGATTAACCAGGTTTCGGGATTCCTGTGTGGCTCCTAATTCACCAAATAATCGGGATTCATTTTCAAGGCCTTTCTCAATTCCATGTTTATATCCATATTCAACGGCATCAATAATTTTGGGTGGAGCCGGATAATTTCCTTTGGTCTGTCCCATGGTTTTTTTGCGGGCTTGCGAAAA
>JBBDLQ010000126.1:1534-3233 GCA_040878765.1 Balneolaceae bacterium
GAATTTTTGTGGGTGATGTTTAGGTAGCTCATGGTGTATGTTTGTAAATGAATCCTTCGATAAGCGCGATGCATCACGCCCTTACCGGAGGATGAAATTTTGTTTAATCAGGATAACGCTCCAGTACCACTGCATGCCCCTGTCCACCGGCTGCACAGGCGGAAACGAGGGCAAAAGTTCCGTCTTCGCGGATGAGTCTGTTTGCGGCTGTGGTTACAAGCCGAACGCCGGTTGCCCCAAAAGGATGCCCTAATGAAAGTGAGCCGCCCAGTGTGTTCAGTTTCTCCATTGGAATTGCGCCAACTTTCTTATCACGATTTAAAGCTTCTTTGGCAAATGAATTAGAATCAAGAGCGGCTAGTACAGATAAAACCTGACCGGCAAAGGCTTCGTGAAGTTCGATTACATCCATATCATCAAGCGAAAGCTCCATGGCATCTAACACTTTTGGAATAGCATAGGCCGGGCCAAGCAAGAGTTCCTCTCCGGGATCTTGTGACACAAAATTATATTCACGGATATAGGCTTTAGGCTTCAATCCTAATTCCAGGGCAGTTTGCTCCTCCATAATGAAGCTGGCTGAAGCTCCGTCCGTTAAAAAAGAAGCATTTCCAGCGGTTACTGTTCCATGTGGTTTAATGAAAGCCGGCCGGAGTTTTGCCAATTTCTCCATAGAAGTATCTTCTCTGAAACCATTATCATGTTTTACAACATCGAATTTTGGCGGGATTTTAGCAGGAATTAATTCTTCATCCAGTAAACCATCATTTGTAGCTTTAGCGGCCATTTGATGCGAACGGAGCGCATAAGCATCCTGATCTTCGCGGGAGATACCAAATCGTGCGGCCATCCGGTCGGCGCTTTCACCCATCACTTCACCTGTCGAAAATTCCGCAATAGCCGGTAATTCAGGAAGGAAATCCTTGAAACCCAATCCTTTGAAAAACTTCAGGAAGTCGAGCGGCGATTTATATTTACGGGCTTCCAGTACTTTTTGCCGGAATTTCTTTTTGAACCGAACCGGGATATCTGACATGGTCTCGGTTCCGGCTGCCAGGATTATTTTAGCCTGGCCGGTTCGAATTAGATCCACTCCACTTGTTATCGCCTGATTTGAGGAAATACATGCCATGGTTGTGGTAAATCCCGGAACAGAATTTGGTATACCTGCCCCCAAGGCACTTTCACGGGCAACATTACTGGTTTTAACTTCCTGTATAACCGTACCCATAATTACCCGGTCTATGGCGGAAGGGTCAACGGCATTTCGGGCAAGCAATCCTTCAATTGCCATACGCCCCAAATCATAAGCCATCAGGTCGTTATAGTTGGTTCCGGAGCGCTGAAAGGGTATTCGGCAGCCGTCCACAAAAACGGCATTTTTTAAATTGGTAATATTGGTATTCATGAAATCTGATTTGGTTTGGCTCGTAAGTTAACAGTGTTAACTAATAAATCAAGATCGGCTTCGATTTTTCTTTGTCTGCATTTGAAATGTTCTTATATTTGTCGCCCTTCACACGGGCAATTAGCTCAGTTGGTTCTCCCGAAGGGATGCCTTCGGCAAGAGCACCTCGTTTACACTGTACGTATTTATTGAAGGAGTTTCATATTGATTTATAAGGGCAATTAGCTCAGTTGGTTCAGAGCACCTCGTTTACACCGAGGGGGTCGGGGGTTCGAGTCCCTCATTGCCCAC
>JBBDLQ010000127.1:0-1782 GCA_040878765.1 Balneolaceae bacterium
GCTGCCGCTAAAGCTACTCCTGAAACACCAAATGCCAGTTGAGTCTGGAATTTTACTTCTCCCTCTTTATTCTTGATGATAAGCTTACGGGCGCTCCCTTCTTTGATCAGGTTTCTTATCTGTTTAATTGCTTCGTTAACACCGCCCTGAATCTCTTGGTAGATGGTTTTTGCTTTGTCTTTAGCTTCTTCTTTTTTCATGATATGTAAGATTTATGAAATTTTTTTGTAAGGAATTGCTTTCTCACCGCTCTAACTACGTAAAGATAAAATAAAAGATTCAGGTATAAATTATGCTATCACGAGTTTATTGCGCTTCTACCGTAGGGGTAGATGCAAAGATCATTGACGTAGAAACCCATCATACCAATGGACTGCCCAAGTTTTTTTTAGTGGGATTACCGGACAGGGCAATCAAAGAATCACGGGACCGGGTTGAGGCTGCCATTCGAAATACCGGCTCGTACTATCCTTTAGGCAGGATTACCGCAAACCTGGCTCCGGCCGATCTTCCCAAGGAAGGAAACGGGTTTGATCTTCCGATTGCCATTGGAATACTAAATATGTCGGGGCAGCTTCACACCGATAAACTTGATGAAACGGTTATGTTGGGAGAATTAGCCCTGGATGGGAAAATTCGTCCCGTAAAAGGTGTACTTCCTGTTGCTGTTGAAGCCAAAAGAAAAGGATTCAAAAACCTGGTAGTTCCAAAGGAAAACGGGGGGGAGGCTGCGGTAGTGGAAGAATTGGAAGTGTTTCCCTTTGAACACTTGAATGAAGTGAAGGACTGGCTGGAAAATCGGGGCAGTATGGAGCCACTCCGCAGTAATGTGCAGGAATATTTTCATCAGAATGGAAAACATAATCCGCTTGATTTTAGTGATGTTCGCGGGCAGGAAAATGTGAAAAGAGCCCTGGAAATTGCTGCTGCGGGAGGCCATAATGTTATTATGGTAGGCCCGCCTGGATCCGGTAAAACCATGATGGCACGGAGAATACCCACCATTCTGCCGCCTTTAACATTAGAAGAGGCACTGGAAACAACGAAAATTCATTCCGTATCAGGGATTCTCGAATCCGGAAAAGCACTCATCACCAAACGACAATTTCGTTCACCACACCACACCGTTTCTGATGTAGCATTAGTAGGTGGAGGGAGCATTCCCATGCCCGGTGAAATTTCGATGGCACATAACGGAGTTTTGTTTTTGGATGAACTTCCGGAATTCAAACGCAGCGCACTGGAGGTTATGCGGCAACCCCTGGAGGATGGAAATGTTTCGATTGCACGGGCACGGATGAGTGTAACCTATCCCAGTCGCGTAATGTTAGTGGCTTCTATGAATCCTTCCCCTTCCGGCGATTGGTATAATCCGCAGGAAATGAATGGAACCACGTCTATGCAAATGCAGCGATATCTGAGTAAAATCAGCGGACCGCTGCTTGATCGAATTGACCTGCATATTGAAGTTCATAAAGTGAGTTATGAAGAACTTTCAGGGAAAGCTAAAGGGGAGTCGTCTAAGGACATCAGAGAACGTGTAATTGAGGCTCGAAAAATTCAATCACAGCGGTTTATGGGAATGAAAGGAGTGTACAGTAATTCCCAAATGAATACCCGTATGGTTCGTAAAGTGTGTAAACTGGATGATGCCGGTTCTTCCATTCTCAAGAAGGCCATCACCTCCCTGGGGCTTTCAGCCCGCGCCTATGACAGAATCCTAAAAGTAGCCCGTACCATTGCCGACCTCGATCATTCCGAACCCATAAAATCCAACCATGT
>JBBDLQ010000127.1:1882-9445 GCA_040878765.1 Balneolaceae bacterium
AATGAATGTGAGGAATTAATATCAATTTTTGTCAAAAGTATACAAACGGCCAAAAGGAATATGAATATGATGTAAGCACTTCGATTTTTCATCTGTTCAATATTCATTATTCAATATTCAATTTGACATGATCATGCGGTGCAATTAAAGAATGTTTTAATTAAAATTAGATAAGCGGCTATTAAATAAAGAATGAATGGAGACGGTTATGAAGAAAAGAACAGCATATTGGAGAGGAGGACTTGTATTCAGTTTACCCGTTTTAATAATTCTGATTTACTTACTCCTTGTATTATAAATCGGGATTTTTAAAAAAGGTTGATTCAGGTTACGAAATTGGATAAGCTTTCCATCTAAAATTAATCGAATAATCTGAGTACACATTGTCCACTTTTGTTGATGTAGCATTGCCGGCAGCTATGAGGAGGCAGTTTACCTATTTAGTGCCAACCGAACTTGAACATTCCGTTCAGGCGGGTCAGCGCGTTTGGATACCCTTTCGCAATTATTATGCAATTGGCGTCATCGTAAATATTCATCAGCAAAAACCGACATTTAAAACCAAGCCCGTTCGTCAGGTACTCGATTCAAAACCAATTCTGTCAGAGGAATTGCTTGAGCTTACCCAATGGATCTCACGGTTCTATTACGCTAGTTGGGGAGAAACCATACAGGCTGCTTTACCTGCCGGACTAAATTTTGTATCCCGGAAATATCTCAAAATTTCAGAATCTGCAGACTTCAAAAAACTAGATAAAAACCAGCGGGAAATATTGGGAGATATCAAAGAGAACCAGTTTACGTTGGACGAAGCTAAAAAGCGGTGGAAAGGAACAGGTTTAAATAAAGTATTTTCGGATCTGCTAAAAAATAAAATCATTGAAATTTGGGAAGAACCGGATTTAAAAGTTACCGTGGCAACCGAACGGGAATGGATCTGGGCTGCAGATGTAGATGAAAAAACAGCACTGGATTTTTTAGCAAATGAAGAGGTTAATAAGGATCTGAAATGGGTTTCTGCGCTACAGGAATTAGTTGAAACAGGACTTCCCGTACGTCAGTCTGAGATTAGTGAAGAATCTATATTTACTTCTTATACCTTAAAAAAACTGCAAGAGGAAGGTTGGATCAGCTTCAGGGAAGTTGAAAAGAGATCTGAAATGGATCATCTGGAATATGATCCTGAGTCCATCAAGAAGCTAAATGATGATCAGCAAAAAGCTTTTTATGAAATTAGTCATTGTTTATCGAATCAGGAATTCGCCAATTTTTTGTTATTTGGAATTACAGGAAGCGGGAAAACGGAAGTATATATACATGCTTTAAAGCAAGTTGTTGAAAACGGGAAAGGCGGCATAGTGTTAGTCCCTGAAATAGCACTGACACCCCAAACAGTGTCACGATTTTACCGGGTTTTTGGGGATAAAATTGCCGTACTCCACAGCCGAATGACCAGCCGGGAACGTCTCCAAGCCTGGAAAGACCTGGATTCAGGAAAAAAGAATATTGCCATAGGGCCACGTTCGGCGATTTTTGCACCCGTTCAAAATTTGGGTTTGATAATTTTGGATGAAGAGCACGACAGCTCCTATAAGCAAATGGATCCTGCGCCAAGATATCATGCCCGTGAAACCGCCATAATCCGGGCAAAAATGAATAGTGCGGTCATCATCATGGGTTCTGCGACACCGAGTATGCAGGCATTGAATATGGCAGCAAAAGGAAAGTGTGAATTACTTGAATTGAAAAATCGCCATGCGGATGCAGTTTTGCCTGAAGTAAAAATACTGGACCTTAAACAGTACAAGGGAGCCATGAAAGGTGAATTTGCCATTCCGTTATTTATGGCGATGGAAGAGGCATTAGAAAAAGAGGAACAGATTATCTTACTGTACAATCGCAGAGGATATGCCAGTTACCTGCAGTGTGAAGATTGCGGACATATACCTCAAAGTCCGGAATGTTCTGTCAGCCTTACTTTTCATAAACGCAAAAACTTGCTGATGGATCATTATTCCGGATATTCAAGGCGGAAAGACACCAACTGTGAACATTGTGGATCAACAAACCTGAAAATTCAGGGTTCAGGAACTCAAAATGTTGAAGAGCAATTGGAAGAGTTATTACCGGAAGCAAATATTATCCGGTTCGACAGAGACTCCACTTCCCGAAAAGGAGCACACGAGCGGATTCTAAATTCGTTTGGAGATGGGAGTGCAGATATTCTGATAGGTACACAATTGGTTGCTAAAGGTCTCGATTTTCCTAATGTAACGGTGGTTGGTGTTATTAATGCGGATACCGAACTCGCATTTCCATCTTTTCAGGCTACGGAACGCATGTATCAATTATTAAGCCAGGTTTCCGGGAGGTCGGGAAGGGGTGATAAACCGGGAACGGTGTTTCTTCAAACCCGTCAACCTGATAACCCGGCACTACAGTTTGCCAAAGAACACAATCACCGTGGCTTTGCCAGGCAGGAAATGGCATTCCGTAAACCTTTGTATTATCCGCCTTATTCTCGTCTGATTCAATTTGAATTGAAATCTACCAAAGATCACGAAGTAAATATGGCGGCTCATATTATTAAAGAAGCAATTGAAAAGGTGGTGCCAGGTATACCCGTTTTAGGACCCTCACCGGCAGCCATTCCCTGGATGAATAAAAAATTTATTTGGGAAGTAACACTCAAAATTGAACCCAACAAAGGTGCAGGTTATATTGAAGTACTTTTAGAGAATGTAATGAAGGTTTACGAGGCAGAAATAAAAGGGAAATTTTCATCAGTCAGAGTGAATGTAAATGTGGATGCCATTCATTAAAATGATCTGTTTAAAAAACTTGCAAAAGGTTGCACAAAGTTGGTATTTAAGTATTCATCCTTAGGACTATAAATATTCTGAATATGGGAGAAGCGCGCGTTAGGCTTGCAGACAATAACGAACAGGTTCAAACCTTTATGAAGCATGTACTTCGCGATATGCGGGGACTTAAAAAAATGCTTGATGGCGATATGTTTGAAACTGATACAATTCGTATTGGTGCCGAACAGGAATTGTGTCTGGTTGATGGCCACCGAAAAGTATTACCAAAATCATTAGAGGTGCTTGAGGCTTTGGGAGAGGGTAATTACACGACGGAATTTGCCCGTTTCAATCTTGAGATAAATATGAACCCGCTGGAGTTTAAGGGAAATTGTTTATCTGAAATGGAGCATAACCTGCAAGATGAAGTAGAAAAAGTACGAAAAACAGTGCAGGGATTAGGCGGCGATATTTTGCTTACCGGAATTTTGCCAACCATTCGTAAAATGGATGTGGATATTAAAAATCTTACTCCATTACAAAGATACGAGGCACTTTGTGAAGCCATTAACAGGCTGCGCGGAAAAGAATTCGAGCTACGTATACAGGGAATGGATGAATTACGCATGAAATTTGATTCTCCTTTATTGGAAGCCTGCAATACCGGTTTTCAGGTTCATTTGCAGGTAAAACCGGATGATTTTGTGAACCGGTATAATATTGCACAGGCTGTTACCGCTCCTGTGTTGGCATGTGCAGTGAATTCACCCATATTATTTGGAAAACGACTTTGGGCTGAAACCAGGGTTGCCCTGTTTCATCAATCTATTGATACCCGGCAGGTTGGGGAGCATTTGCGGGATTCGAGTCCACGGGTAACTTTTGGTAATGAATGGCTGAAAGGAAGTATCCTCGATATTTATCAAGAAGATCTTTCCCGTTATAGAGTGATGCTTAGTTCCGATGTTGAAGAAAATGCTGAAGAGTTAATTGATCAAGGGAAAGTGCCGGAACTTATGGCATTGAGAATACATAATTCTTCAGTTTATAGATGGAACAGGCCATGTTATGGAATTTCAAATGGCAAACCACATCTGCGTATTGAAAACAGGGTTTTCCCCTCAGGGCCAACGGTAGTGGATGAAGTGGCTAATGCCGCTTTTTGGCTGGGTTTACTAAATGGATTTGAAGATGAGTATCCGGATATTAGCCAAGAAATGGATTTCGATAACGCCCGGATGAATTTCTTTGCAGCCTCTAAAATGGGACTTGATACCAAATTAATTTGGACCAAAGACCGCAAGTTGACAGCGGTAGATCTCATCAAAAAAGAGCTGTTGCCCATTGCTCGAAATGGATTAGAAAAGGCGAATATTGATAGCGCTGATGTGGATACTTATCTCAGCGTAATTCAAGAGCGGGTGGAATCTGCCCAAACCGGTTCCTACTGGGTGGTTAAATCGTATGGCAACCTGATTAAAGAAAGTAACCGCGAACAAACACTTTCGGCTATTACCGAGGCTATGATCAAAAATCAAAAGAAAGGGGAGCCTATTCACAAATGGGGGCTGGCAAAATTTGAGGGGATGGAACACTGGAAGCCGTCTAACCTGATGGTGGAAGAATTTATGACCACCGATCTTTTCACTGTACGAAAGGATGATATCCTGGAATTTGTTGCTAATCTGCTGGATTGGAGGCAGATCAGGTATCTTCCGGTAGAGGATGATCAAAAGCATTTGATTGGTCTGATTACCATGCGACAGCTTTTAAGGGAGTATTCAAAATCTGCGGAAAATGCCGAAAGTGATGAAAGCACACAACCGGTTTCAAGTATCATGATTCGAAATCCGGTTACTATTCATCCTGAAGCATCAATTATGGAAGCCATGGCTATAATGAGAGAAAAAAAAATTGGTTGCCTGCCGGTAATCAAAAACAGCCGGTTAGTTGGTATAATAACGGAAGGTAATTTCATGGATATCACCATTCGCCTGCTAACTACTTTAAAAAATAATAAAGATTAAACCATTAATATTTTATTGAGTACAGAGTTGAAACAGCCTGAAGCTGATTTGGATACGGAGTTAGATCATATAGGAAGGATAATATGGAGGCATGAATCGGAGGTGGGTCCGGTCATAGTAATATTTGCGGGAATTCACGGAAATGAATTAGCCGGAATTTATGCCTGCAGACGCCTGTCAAATCAACTATCCAGAATGATGCAGCCATTAAATGGGTCGGTGTATATGATAAGCGGAAACCGAAAGGCCATAAAAAAGGGATACAGGTATTTAGATAGAGATTTGAACAGGATTTGGAATGACATCACTAAACCCGGCCCTGCATTTAATACCGACTTTGAGGAATGGGATGAAGCGAAAGATATTTTGAATACGGTAAATAAGATCGTTGAGAAGTGTCAGGAAACAAACAGGGAGATTCATTTTATTGATTTGCATACTACCTCTGCCGAAAGCTGTTCTTTTATCCTGTTTAACGACACACTTGAAAATAGAAATATTGCCGCTTGGTTTCCGGTACCACAAATTTTGGGAATTGAGGAATCGATACACGGAACCCTGTTGAGTTTTATAAATGATTTGGGTTATCCCGCAATTGGTTTTGAAGCAGGCGGACATACTGCCCCTGGTTCAGCTGATCGTATGGAAGCTTTTCTTTGGCAGTATTTACATTATACCGACATCATTCATTTGAGCCTGGCTGATTTGCATGTTTATGAAGATGTGCTGAGTGATGATCCGGAGATTTCAAATCAATATTATGAAATCACCTACCATCACTATGTAGAAAATGCCAGTGAATTCAGAATGAAAAAAGGATACCGCAATTTTGACCCGGTAGCAAAGGGTGAACTTTTAGCTTATGAAAATGAAAAACCTGTTTATGCTTTTGTAAACGGGTTAATATTTATGCCACTTTATCAAAGCAGGGGTAATGACGGATTTTTTATACTTAACGCCCGTTCACCTTTGTGGCTGGAGTTTTCCACAATATTCAGGGATAGTTTTATAAATAATTATTTGCACTTGTTTCCTGGCGTAGATAAAGTAAGAGAAGGTTTTTTTATTGTTGACTTGAGAATTGCCCGGTTTTTAGTCAAAGAAATATTTCACTTATTGGGATATCGAGTGATCAGAAAAGACATAAATACCCTGAATTGCTATAAACGATAGCTATATTGTGGTTTTAAAAATGAGAAATGATATTTTTTATTTATTTCTTGTTGGGTGGTGCTCACATTGTGTAAGTTTGCTCTTTAATAAAACAGCCAGAATTTTCGGTTAGATTATGAAAAATGATTATGAATTTATTGATGGTACCCGGCTTTCTTCAGTGATTGAAGCCCTGATATTTGCAAGTGATGAACCCATTCCCGGTTCTAAAATCCGTGAATTAATTGTTGAAAATGAAGAACAAATCGAGATTACGCAGGATACCGTTTCTGACTTTGTTGAAAAGCTGAATGAACGGTATGATGAAAATGGGTTCAGTTTTAGGATTGAGGAAATTGGCGGGGGTTATGCGTTTGTTACCCAAAAGAAATACCACTACTGGCTGAGTGTTTTTCAGCATGAGAATGCTTACCGGAAATTATCACAATCGGCTATTGAGTCGTTGGCTATTGTAGCTTACCGCCAGCCAATAACCAAGCCGGAGGTCGATCAGATTCGAGGTGTAGATTCCGGATATATCCTGCGGCAATTGATGGAGAAGGCCCTTATTGAAGTATCAGGAAGGGCGGATAGTCCGGGTAAACCGCTGGTGTATAGAACCACCAAACATTTTCTTCAGCATTTCGGTATTAATTCGGTGGATGAATTACCTAAACCACGTGAAATTGATGAAATATTGAAAGATGATGATATGGCTGAACACCGGCAGTTGCTGATGGAACGTCAGTTGATGATGGAAGAGATGGATGAAGGGGAAAAGAATGGGGATGATGAAAATACGGAAGATGGTGAAGCCCCTAAACCTGCTTTAAATGAGGATGCAGAAGACAAAATTCACCCCGAAGATAATGGAAAAGATAAAACCCAAGAGGAAGAATGAGTAACAACGCGCGCACTGGCAATAAAGGATATAACAAGAATAAAAATGATAAAAAGCCAACAAAGGTTGATCAGAACTATTCGCAAACGGAGGAAATAAGACTAAATAAGTTTATTGCACATGCTGGGTTTTGCTCCAGGCGCGAAGCCGATACCTATATTTCTGCTGGTAAAGTGAAGGTCAATGGTCAGGTTACTACGGAATTGGGTACTAAAGTTCGCAGGAAAGACAGCGTGGTTGTAGATGGGCAAAACCTGAGTTTGGAACCTTTTGTTTATTTGTTACTACATAAATCTAAGGACGTGATTACCACAACCGATGACGAACGCGACCGCACTACGGTTATGGATCAAATTGAAGATGCCACTGGCTACAGGGTATATCCTGTAGGGCGGCTCGACCGGAATACAACAGGCTTACTGCTTTTGACAAACGACGGAGATTTAGCCCACCGGTTAATGCATCCAAGTTATAGTGTCCGTAAAACGTATGAGGTGGAAACGGAAAAAGCCCTGAGTGAAAAACAATTGGAAGAGTATCTTAAAGGAGTTGAACTTGAAGACGGAATAGCAAAAGCCAGTATGGTAAAACAGTTTGTGGATGTTCCTAATATGTTTCAGATATCGGTATTTGATGGACGAAATCGGATGATTCGCCGCATGGTGGAGTATCACGAAAC
>JBBDLQ010000127.1:9545-10856 GCA_040878765.1 Balneolaceae bacterium
TTTAAAGACTGGGGTCCCTTTCCGGATGTATGTGAAGAATTAGCAAGGGCTGGTTTTGGCGTTGTTGCAATGAATTTTTCCCTGAATGGCATTGGGGAGAATCTGACGGAATTCACGGAAATGGATTTATTTGAACGGGAAACCTTTTCCCAGGATCTTGATGATATTGGATCGGTAATTGATGCACTTCAAAATGGTGAAATTTCTGATAGTCATTCCAATATTAATACAGATACTATTGGGTTGTTAGGACACTCAAGAGGTGGGCAAACCGCCATAGCTGCTGCTGTTGAATATGATGCCATTCAGTGTCTGGTTACATGGTCTGCAGTGGCAGATTATCGCAAGCGCTGGACTGATGAGATGAAAAAGGATTGGGAAAATCAGGGTTATACTGAAATTGAAAACACCCGAACCGGACAAAAAATGAAGGTTGGAAAAGTTGTGTATGAAGACTCAATCGAAAATGCAGAGCGCGTAATAGCAATAGAACAGGTAAAACAGTTACGGATACCTACACTATTTATACATGGCAGGGATGATGAATCGGTTCCATACACCGATTCTGAGCAATTGTATATTGCCTGCAAAGCCCGTGATAAAGAGCTTCGTTTAGTTTCAAATGGCACACATACCTATGGTGCCGCTCATCCATTTGAAAATCAGGATTTCCCAAAACCATTATCTGAAGTGCTTGACTGGACAGAAGGCTGGTTTGTGGAATACTTAAGGTAATATAGCCGGACTTATAATCTTTTTACACTACAGAGAATCTAATCTCTTGATTACGGTGAAAAGTAGCCTCACTTTGTATCGCTTATTAAACTAACTAAGAATAGATAAAAATATGAACGACATAAAATTTAGTATTGCAAAGTTATTTGTAGTGTTACTGAGTTTTACCTTTGCAATAGCAGGGTGTAAAGCTACGGAATCAGCTACAAATTCAGGTAAATCCCCATCCGGAGTGCGAGGCGGTGCAGCTGATGATGGCGAAATGAAAAAATATAGTGAGGTTATCACAAAAGACGCTGTTTCGGATGAAGGTCTTTTCGATGTCCATAAAGTTAAGGACAAATATTATTATGAAATTCCTGATGCCCTGTTAGGGCGCGAAATGCTATTGGTAACCCGGGTAGCAAAAACCGCTGATAATATTGGCTATGGCGGCGAGAAATTAAATACCCAAATAGTTCGCTGGGAAAAGAAAGATAAAAAAATCTTATTGCGTCACGTTTCATTCGAAAATGTAGCAACCGATACGATGCCGATTTACGAAGCCGTCCGGAATTCAAATTTCGAACCAATTAT
>JBBDLQ010000127.1:10956-20435 GCA_040878765.1 Balneolaceae bacterium
GATAATGCTCAGAAAGCAAAAGTGATTCGGGATATTACCCGTTGGAAATTAGTTCCTAAAGATAAAGAAGCGTATCTGCGGGGAGAATTGGTAGAACCGGAAAATCCTATTGTTTATTACGTTGATCCCGCTACACCAAAGAAATGGAGAAAATATCTCATACAGGGTGTTAATGACTGGCAGGTAGCCTTTGAAGCCGCAGGATTTAAAAATGCAATAGTAGGCAAGGAGCCGCCAACTAAGGAAGAAGATCCGGAATTTAGCCCGGAAGATGTGAGATATTCTGTGATCAGATATTATGCATCACCCATTCAAAACGCATATGGCCCTCATGTACATGATCCCCGATCCGGGCAAATCCTGGAAAGTGACATTGGCTGGTATCATAATGTCATGAACTTATTGAGAAACTGGTTCTTTATTCAAACTGCGGCGGCAAATCCTGATGCCCGTGGTGTTGAATTTGATGATGAAATTATGGGTGAACTCATTCGCTTTGTTTCTGCTCATGAAGTAGGACACACGCTAGGATTCCCTCATAACTTTGGTTCCAGCTATGCATATACCGTTGAACAGTTGCGAGATCCTGAGTTTACCTCAAAAAATGGTACTGCTCCATCAATTATGGATTATGCGCGATTCAATTACGTGGCACAGCCTGGCGATGGGGTAACCAGCTTCTATCCTGCTGTGGGTCCCTATGATAAATGGAATACTAAGTGGGGATATACATGGTTCCCTAATGATATGAGTGACGAGGAGATCGAAGCAACTCTAAATTCATGGACTGTTGAACGTGCTGATGATCCCCTTTATTTCTATGGTCGCCAAACCGGAAGTAAGATCGATCCCCGTTCTCAAAATGAAGATCTGACCAACGATGCCATGGAAGCCGGAGAACTTGGCCTCGCCAATCTTCAGGTTATCACTGAAAACCTCATTGACTGGATTGAAAAAGACGGAGAAAACTTCGAAGATCTGAACGAATTATATAGCAATGTGATCGGACAGTGGAACCGCTACATGGGGCATGTCCTTAGCAATGTTGGCGGGGTTTATGAAAATCATAAAACTTATGATCAGAATGGCGTAGTTTATGAACCGGTTGACGAAGCTACTCAACGTCGTGCTATGAGCTTTTTACAAAAACATGCATTTAGCTCTCCAACCTGGGCGTTTAACGATGAAATAATTGATCGTGTAAATCAGGCTACTGCCATCGAAATGTTCAGAAGAGCACAAGCAGGAGTTCTATCAAATCTTGTGGGTGCACAGCGAATTGCCCGGCTCATTGATTTTGAGAAACGCTCTGATGAAGATACCTATACCGCATTTGAAATGATGGATGATGTGCGTAACGGTATATTCAGCGAAGTTCGATTAAACGAAAATATTGATGTACACCGAAGAAATCTTCAGCGTGCTTATATTGACGAAATGGAAGATTTGATGGAAGCGGAAGAAGTTGGTGGTGGTTGGTTTGGTCCCACAATAAATGTTGGCCAGTCAGATATTCGCCCTATTGTCAGAAACCAGCTTAATATTCTGAATCGCGATATTGATCGTGCATTAAGAAGCGGTGGTTTCGATCGGGCAACAAGGGTACACCTGGAAGATGCAAAAGTAAGCATCGAAAATATTCTTGATCCTAAAAATTAAGTAATACTCAAATTTGCTTTTTAAACCCTGCATATAAATCTTATGCAGGGTTTTTTATTTTAAGGATTGTGCGTATCAACATTCATTTTACTTTATTAGGATATGGAATCATTGATTGAATTTTTTGAAAACGTTCCAACAGCATTCAGGGCCGGTATTTTGATTGGAGGAATATTTCTCTTTTGGGTGATTGAAGGAGTTTTTCCGCTTTTTGAATTTGGATATAAAAAGGTTCGCCATGCTGCCATCAATTTAATTCTGAATGGATTCTTTGTTGTGATAGGCCTTGGTTTTGCCGGCCTTTTGGTATGGTCTTCAAATTATGTTACTGCTAACAACTTTGGAGTTTTACAATGGGTTGAAATGCCGCTTTGGGCACAGGCAGTTGTCGGGGTATTGCTGCTCGACTTTTTTGGAGCTTACCTTATCCACTGGATCGAACACAAAATTAAATGGATGTGGAAATTTCACCTCGTTCATCATAGTGACACTACCGTAGATGTGACTACAGGCCTTCGGCATCATCCCGGTGAAGCAGTATTTAGAATGATATTTACGATAATTGGAGTGATCGTTGTTGGAGTTCCAATTTGGATCGTTTTTCTCTATCAAAGTATTTCCGCACTATTTGCACATTTGACCCACGCAAATATCAACATGCCCAAAAAAATTGACCAGGCATTATCCTGGGTTTTCATAACCCCATTAATGCATAAAGTACATCACCACTACACCCAGCCTCTAACCGATACTAATTACGGAAATATCTTTGCTATTTGGGATCGCTTGTTTGGCACCTTTGCCCAGGTAGAAAATATAAAAGAATTAAAATATGGAATAGATACACATATGAATCCAGAGGAAAATCAAAATCTCGGGAACCTGTTAAAAATTCCGTTTCAGCAATACCGCCCGCCGGTAGGTTCCAAGTTTGGGGAAGACGGGGAAATTGGGGTGTCTGATAAGTAAAATTTTAACTAAAAGATTCCATTAAAAAACCCTCAGAATTACGTTAATTCTGAGGGTTTTAATTAAATTACTGTTTAATTGATTTAGTTGATATCAACCTCGTTAAAGGTAAAATTATCATCCTCGTCATTATTATCCATTCCATTTCCGTTTATATCAGTGATAGAAGTTGCAACTATTAACCGGAAATTGGTAACCGTATTATTTTGCTCAGATAGGTGGAGCTCAACCTGAGTAATCCCATTAGTTGAGAAAACCAATCGGATGTCGGTAATAGAAATATCCTGAACCGGATCACCAAAATTATCAATTATTTGGTAGCGTGATGTGTTTTCTAGGGTTTCAAAATCCATTGGTTCAGAAAAGGTAGCCGTTATGGTGCTGTCAGCATTAGAATAACCCGCGCTTTGCAATCCGGGTTTTACGTTGTCGCTTATTGTTACCGTATTACTGAAATTACTCTTAACCAAATTTTTAGAAACAGCTTTTAATTTGATTTCAAGACTAACCGGTGTGTCGTATGAAGATTGCTCTCGTTTTACTAGTAGGCCGGTAGCAATATTTGCTTCAACTACATTATTAAAAGCAGTGGAAGCATCAATGGTACCCATTTTAGTAAAATTGATATCATCTTTACGTGTGTAAACCTCATAGTAAGCAATCTCGGCACCTGAAGTTGATACGGTCCATCTTAATGTTACATCACCACCATCCCAATTAAGAGTATAAGGCCGAACTGAAACATTTGGGTTTGCAGGGGCGCTTTCATCACCGGTAGTTGAAAAATCAATCACTCCGGCTTCGGCAGCAGATTGCACAAAGGTTGATGAATTATAAGTCAGTGAATTGTCTTCATTATCTGTTATGGTACTCAGGAAAGCTGAAGTGTTTAATCGGTAGTTATACGCATCAAGCATTTGGTCGATAGGAGTGATGGTAAGTGTTTTATAATCGTTGCTCCATTCTACATCAATTTCATAATTACCATCGGCATCTTTTGCCTTACTGGAAACTTCGAAAAGCAGGATATCATCAATCATGGTTCCTGAGTTTATATCAAATGGAACTGTATCATCAGTATAATTTGTCTGTTTTACGGGTTTGCTGAAATTATATTGAAATGAAACTCCTGAGTTAATATCAATATCGTCCCCATTTTCCAGGTTTATCTCAGAAATATAAAATATACTCGAATGATCGGTGGCTGAGGTGTATATTTCGCCCACGTCTTTTGTATATGCTTCCCCTGAATCGGTAAAAGGAAGGGAGTACGTGGGGCTTTGACCATCTATAATTCTTGTTGAATCGGCTCTGTCTAGATATTTGAAATAGATATCCGAGCCTTGTTCAATGGCATCAAACTGAAATTGACCGTTGGTTTGAGTTGTAGTTTCTGAAAGTAAAATTTCATTATCAAAGCCAATACCCAGGTCCAGTGCATCACCGAAAAAGGAATCGGTATACGCCTGCACTCTTAAGCCGGAAACCGGAGTGTGGGTATCGCTGTCAAGGATTTTTCCGGTTACCGTGACATTCCTTTTTGATATAGGAAGCAATATACTTGATACCAAATTATCAATATTACCATCTCCTCCAGTTGCTGAAAAAGTTAAAAATATAGGATAAAACACATATTGAGATCGATAAGGTTGTCCGTCTGGCATTTCGATATGCAAGCTATAGGGATAATTACCGAATTCTACAGAGGCATCATCATCATCATCCGATATTTTAATTTGTGCACTGTTTACAGGGACATCTTTAATGGAAAAACGTCCAGATTGATTTGTTACAACAGAGTCCACAAAATCTTCGTCAATATAGGATAACCGAATAGTAGCCCCGGCAATAGGTACACTGGATGAAGCATCCACAACCAAGCCAGAAACTGTTCCTTTAAGTTCATCTGTACCCCCTGATGAGGCCGAGTTATCACAATTATTTAGTGAAAGCAGTATTAAAAATGCGACTATTGAGTAAAAAAGATATTTCATAATAAATTATTTAGGTTTCAAATAGTAAGCTAAATAATAGTCAATCATTATATGAATAGAACCGCATATTTATGTGGTTTTATACATCCTGCTTTAAGCAGTATTTATATAAATTTATTTTGGGAGTAGGGAGTATTTATGATTTTAGTTTTTCTTTGGCCAAATCAGGCTAATTGCAATCCCAACTACCACTACTACGAAAGTGCCCACTGGATTCAGCCACAAAAACTCGATAGCCTTGGCATATCCATCAGGAACCTGACTCCATGGAAAGAAGAAGGAATAATCATTAGCTGTGGCATTGAAGAAAAGCCGATCGAAGGTAAAAACGGCCAACATACCTGAAATTAAGCCAGTTAAAGCTCCGGTTCCGGTGGCACGTTTCACCCAAAGCAGGAGAATGAACACGCCTAAAATTGAACCATAAAAATAACTTCCAATTTGGTTTACCAATTCGATAATGGATCGGGTTTCGCCCATAAGTAAGGCTGAAACTGTTGCCAGGGCCCCCCAGAAAAAAGTAACGCCGCGTGAGGATTTCACATAATGAGCTTCGGTATGTAAATCACCCTTAAGGCGCTGGTACCAATCTACAATGGAAACCGTGGTAAGGGCATTCAATTCGCTATCGATACTACTTAAGGCGGCTGCAAAGATTCCAGCTACAATCAGCCCAATAATACCAATGGGAACGTGATTGAGAATGAAATAGGGGAAGATATAATTCGTATCGTTTACATCGGCCTGGCGAATCTCAGCTTGCAGGGCTAAATCCGCATTTCTGGCTTCATTCATGGCTGCGTCGGTTTCCACGAAAAGATTTTGGGATTCAACATCCCGGGTTTTTACGGCTTCAAAAGCAGCTGTTCTGCGCGATTGATGGGCGACTTCATAATCCTTGAGTATTTTCTGCTCGGCAATTTGTTGTTGCTCATTTTGAGCTACAGGTTCTACGCTTCTGAAAGATGCCGGAGCCGGATTAAAGATGAAAAATATATATAACATCACCCCAAGCAGTAAGATGAAAAACTGCATGGGCACTTTTGCATAGGCGGTTAGTAACAGTGATTTCCGGGCGTTTTTGACGGAATCGGTGGTTAGGTAGCGTTGAACCTGGGTTTGATCGGTCCCGAAATAGGAGGCCATCAGAAAGAAAGCGGCAATCACACCGCTCCAAATATTATACTTTTCAGTTAGATCAAAATTCAGATCCAGGGCCGTGAGCTTATCCAAACTACCGGCTAGATAGAGTGCGCCGCCAAATCCTATTTCATCCGGAAGATTTATCCAGATTAGCCCAAAACAAAAAACCAGGCCGAACATCATGATGATCATCTGCTTTACATCAGTGGTTATGACACCCGCAATCCCGCCAACAGTGGTGTAGAAAGTGGCAATAATCCCGATAATAAGAATGGTAAGGTAGAGAGGGAGTCCGAGTAAAAGAGCCAAAACATAGGAAGGAGCAGCAATTACCACACCAAGTGCGAGTCCGCGTGAAATAAGAAACAACCCGCTGGTAACCAGCCTTGTTTTTAAACCGAAGCGCTCTTCAAGCACTTCATAAGCCGTAAAATTCTGCATTTTATTGAAAAAGGGAACCAGGAAAATGCATATAAAAATCATGGCAAAGGGAATGGCGAGGTAGATCTGTACAAAACGCATATCCTCTACATACGCAATGCCGGTTGTGCCTATAAAAGTGATGGCAGAAGCCTGTGTTGCCATCACCGAAAGTCCGGCCGCCCACCACGGCATGGAACGGTTGGCAAGGAGATAACCCTCGATTGTTGAGGAATCTTTTCCGCGACGCGTACCATCCCAAATAGTGTAGGCAAGGAATGCGATTAAAACCGTCCAGTCAATCCAGCTCATTTAGGGCAGGTTGAAGGTTGAAGTGAACCACAGAAAGAGCAGAATATAAAATACCCCTAAAACGGCTACAGCGGTGTAGTCTTTCAGCCATTTTGGTTTGATCTTTTGATCAGTCGTTTTTTCTTGCATGGCAGATAATAGGGATTGTGGGGTAGTTTTGAAAGCGGAACAAAAGCAGAATTTGCTTGGAGAAATTATTGGGGATAAAATTATAGCAATCGGGGAAATTATGACATATGAGCCCTTGGCGAAACGACCCACCCCTGCCCTCCCAACTGCGGCTGCGCCTTGTATGGGAGGGAGTGCTTGTAGTAGTTTTTGATGTGCTATCACCATTCAACTGCAAAAAATAAATTTTATGACCCCAATGCTTTCACTGCCATTTTTCTCAATAAGGCGTCCTCTTTCTTTGCGGCGGTGCCAAGGTCGGGAAATTATTATAGGTGTGCCGGAGGGAAAGAGATAGAGATAGGGTCCTAAGAGAACTAACTTATCAAACCAGATTAGACGCCTTACAAATCCTAAACTTAAGAAGGATCCAATTTATTCAATACCTTAAAACTCTCCTTCCCGCAATTCAGTAATAAATCAATGAGTGAGCACCCCGGAACAAAGCCTTCGGCTGCCTGGGGATAATCAGGGTGATTTTTTAAGGCACTCACCGCCTGACCGGTTTGCCTCTGGTAGTTCTTGGATTCATGCTCCAAATATAAAGTGTGGATCCCGATATTCTTTATAAATTCATCGGGAAAAGTATCATATTCAGGAATATCACTGGAGAGTTTTGGGTGAAGATCTATTTCGAGATAGGTGGTCATGCGCTCAAAAAAATAAAGATCAAAGTCGAGGAGTTTTTCAAATTTAGCCGCTGTTTCAAAATCATTACGAAGTTCATCTGCAAATAAATCAAAATAGGTGGCTGTTTGGTAATTGTGATAAATAGCGTTCCACAGTGGTTCCAGCCATTCACGGGAATGATCGATGCGTACATCTTTGATAGCTTTAATTTTATCCTCGGTCATAATCGGGAGATTTATCCACTGAAGTCCATTGTGTCCGCGTATTTGTGCCCGGTGTGATCGTCCTTTACGCGACCATTTTTCCACATCTTCCCATACAATTAAATCTGCTTTCAGCATGGCAGACAGGTCATACAAATTTGGAGCAAATTGGGGTTGGAGTAAAGCGAGGCGCAATATTGAATTTTAAATTTTTGAATGTTGAATTGAAACTTACCCATTTCAACATTCAAAATTTAGCATTTAAAATTTCTTATCTTTGGGAGCTATTAAATTTGAATTTGAATTATTTTAAAAACAGAGAAAATAAATGAGCGTTCGCGTACGATTTGCGCCTTCACCTACCGGATTTTTACACATTGGCGGACTCCGGACCGCACTTTACAATTACTTATTTGCACGTCACCATAAGGGAACCTTTGTTCTGCGGATTGAAGACACTGATCAATCCCGTTATGTGGAAGATGCCGAACAGGATATCATCGATTCGCTGGAATGGGCAGGAATGGAAATTGATGAAGGACCCGGCAAAGGCGGGGATTTTGGACCGTACAGGCAAAGTGAGCGCAAAGACCTTTATCACAAATATGCCGAGCAATTGATTGAAGAAGGTCATGCATATTATGCTTTTGATACCGTTGAGGAGATCGAGGAGATGCGCGAGCGATTGATGAAATCCGGCAATCCTTCGCCGAAATATGATGCAATTACCCGTCAGTCTATGAAAAACAGCCTTACGCTTCCTCAGGATGAAGTGGAAAAGAAACTTGAAAATGGTGACGAATATGTGGTTCGCCTTAAAGTTCCCAGAAAAGAAAACGTCAGGTTTGAAGATGAAATTCGCGGGAATGTTTCTTTTGATACCGAAGGATTGGATGACCAGGTATTGCTGAAATCAGACGGTATGCCGACCTATCACCTTGCGAATGTCGTGGATGATCACACCATGGAAATTTCGCATGTTATCCGGGGAGAAGAGTGGTTGAGCAGCACCCCAAAACATATAATTCTTTATAAAGCATTTGGATGGGAACCACCAACAATGGCACACTTGCCTTTAATTATGAGTCCAAGTGGCGGTAAACTTTCCAAACGCAAAGCCGAAAGTGAAGGAATTCCGGTAAACACCAAAGATTACATCTCCGGAAATTACGAACCGGATGCCCTGGTCAATTTCCTGGCATATTTGGGATGGAGTCCCGGTGACGATTCCGAGATCCATTCACTTAAAGAACTATGTGAGCTGTTCACTCTTGATCGAGTTTCCAAAGGCGGTGCGGTTTTCAACTATAAAAAACTGATGTGGTACAACGAAAATTACATTCGCGAGCATTCAGTGGATGAATTGAAACCACGCGTACGATCGCTGTTTGAGGAATCTAAATTTGAGATTCCAGGTGATGAGTTTTTGACTGATGTGATTGAACTGCTACATGAGCGTGTTTCAAAAGTAGATGAATTTGTAAGCATGGGCGCTTTCTTTTTTGAAGCTCCGAAGGAGTATGATGAGAATGCACTAAAGAAATGGAAAGATGACAGCCCGGTGCTTTTAAAAGCTTATCGTGATAAAATTGAACATCTTTCAGATAAAGAGTTTGAATCCGTGAAACTGAAAGATAAGATCAAGGAAACCATTGAAGAGCATGAGGTTGGCTTTGGAAAACTGATGATGCCGCTTCGTCTTGCTGTAAGCGGACAAGGGTTTGGCCCGGATCTAACCCCGGCGTTAGAGCTGATTGGCAAAGAGGAGGTGCTGAAACGCATTGAAACGGCATTGTCTAAATTATCCTAAAACTATATAAGCTGAGCTCGATTAAAAAAACCAATTGCTCCGGCCTTCAGGCCGGTGCAATTTATTACTATCGAAAGTATAAATCGGCCCAGGGCATCCCTTCGGGAGAATTCAGGTTTATAGCTAGATTTCCAATTATAGAATTAATTGAACTTAGATTTCACGCGGAGT
>JBBDLQ010000128.1:0-3209 GCA_040878765.1 Balneolaceae bacterium
GCATCTTTTTCAAGGGGTTGTCCATCACCGTAAGGTTTATTGGGGGTCTCATTCATGTACTCATCCATGGTAAATTCACCCACCTGAATGGCATCGTTTCGGGCGATCTCGGTTTTCTTCACTAATTCGCCTTCTTCTTTGGTGAGTATACCTTTTAGTACTGCCAAATCAGCGATTTCAAGATATGGCTCTTTTGGGAGTTCCCTTGCCTTGATGGCTTTGTATAATTTCTTGAATGCCGGCCAGGCTTTTTCATTGAGCTCCATGGTGTATTCATACCGCCCAATAGCTGATTCTTTGTCTTTTGGCAGGAATATTCCGCTGGTGATATGATCCCGGTCTTCGCCGCGGGTTTGCATGGCTTGTGCTACTTTATGTCCGAGTTTATCAGAGGGATAGGTCCCAATAGGATTTAACCTTGACCATACACCTGCCAGACGAAATACCCAGCTTATACCCGGTACTCTTATTTCTCGAAGGATGCCTTCAAAAGCTTGCTGAATTTTCCAGAAACTGTATTCCATTGCCCATTCAAAATAGGGACGATCAGCTTTCCGCTGCCCTTCTGCTTCAAAACGCCGGAGCGTTGCGGAAGCCAGGTACATGTAGCTGAGAATGTCGGCATAGCGGCCACCGATTTTCTCTTTCATTTTGAGGGCTCCGCCGTATGAACCCAATGCGATATCGGCAAAGAAAGCAAAGGAGGCTGAGGCCCATGCCAGTTTTCGGAAATATTTAGCCGATGGACCGCTTACCGGTGAGGCGGCTAATAAACCGCGAGTGATGCTAAGCAAAAATGCCCGCACTTTGTTAGTTACCACATGACCGATATGCTTCCAGAAGTTATCGTCAAACTTCTTTGCATCTTTATTCATGAGCGCGTCAATTTCGTTGTATGCATAAGGATGACAGCGAATGGCGCCCTGACCAAATATCATCAGTGTCCGGGTGAGGATGTTGGCGCCTTCCACAGTAATTGCAATCGGCATGGCGGTGTAGCTGCTGGCGAAGATGTTTCGTGGCCCGCGGGAAATTCCTGCTCCTCCCACAATATCCATGGAATCATTGACGATCTCCCGTCCTAATTCGGTGAAGTTATATTTGGCAATGGCGGTAACTACGGCAGGCTTTTGACCACTGTCGAGTCCGCCGGTGGTATATCTTCGGGCGGCTTCCATTAAATAGGTATAGCCGCCGATTCTTGCCATCGGTTCTTCGATGCCCTCAAATTTTCCAATATTCAATCCAAATTGTTTACGTATGGCTGCATAGGCTCCAATTGCCCTCGTGGCTACTTTTGAGCCCCCCACACTTTGTGCCGGCAGCGAGATTCCGCGGCCTACAGCCAGCGATTCCATCAACATACGCCAGCCATTTCCGGCTCCTTCTTTCCCGCCTATAATGGCATCGATCGGAACAACTACATCTTTGCCGTTTACGGGACAGTTATGAAATGGAATTCCTAGCGGATCGTGACGGCGGCCTAATATCACTCCTTCGGTATCAGAAGGAATGAGTGCACAGGTGATGCCCCGGTTTTCTTTTTCGCTCAACAGGTGATCCGGGTCTTTCAGGTTGAATGCCAATCCCACAACCGTTGAAATGGAGGCCAGTGTGATATAGCGTTTATCGAAACTCAACCGGAGAAACAACTCTCCATCCTCTCCTTTAAATACAATGCCCTCCGATCTCATACTTCCTGCATCCGAACCGGCATTGGGTTCTGTAAGAGCAAAGCAGGGCATTTCTTTACCAACGGCAAGGCGGGGTAAGTAATGGTCTTTCTGATCTTCGGTTCCATAATGAAGTAATAATTCTGCGGGGCCAAGTGAATTTGGGACCATAACTGTTGTTGCAAGCGGTCCGCACCGGGAGGCTAATTTGGCCACAATTGCGCTATGTGCGGTGGCCGAGAATTCAAGTCCACCATATTTTTTGGGGATAATGAGCCCGAAGAATTTCTCTTTGCGCATAAACTCCCAGGCTTCTTCCGTGAAATCCTTTCGGACCATCACGTCCCAGTCGGTAACCATTTCGCAAAGCGCTTCCACGGGACCATCTAAAAAAGCTTGTTCTTCTTCGTTTAACTCAGGATAAGGTTCATCGAGAATACGGTTGAAATTGGGTTTCCCTGAAAACAACTCCCCTTCTACCCACACATTCCCGGCTTCAATGGCAGTTTGTTCCGTTTCGGATATTTTGGGTAGGAAATTGAGCATATCGAGCAGCTTCATAATCGGGACACTAATAACTACTCGCCGAATGGGTTTTAAAATAAATAAAATCACTAAAACCGTGAAGGCAATGAACAACCAATTCGGAGCATCAAGTCCGATTAACCCTGCATATCCGGCAACCGCCCATAACCACAAAGGTGTTCCGGTATAGCCGAAAATAAACATGAGTATTATTGCCGAACCAATTGATGCCCACAACGGCAGCTCGCTAAAAAATCCAAATAATTCCATAATCGCTTCCATGATGTTATCCTTTATTAAAATGATCGTTTAAACAAAATTTGCAGTGTTATTTGTATTTATGGTACAGTCGCCCTGCTCAAAAAACCCTGGATTACAAGTTCAACTGATTCCTCAATAAACTGTTGTTCACCTATCCGGCTGTCGAGCCGCTTTCCTAATACCACCGACACTATGCCATGTAGCTGTGCCCAAATAGAATAGGCTGCTACCACGGGTTTTTCTACTTCCATCAATCCCTGGGCAACTCCTTGTTCGATGGTTTCCACTAAGAGCTCATAACACCGCCGGGTTTTACGGAATTTCTCTTTGGGATACCGCGCCATGGCATCCGGCCGGACCATATATATAATTTCATATTTCTCGGGATTATTGATCCCAAATTCCACGTAGCCTGTAATTATAGCTTTAAATCGCTCGAGGGTATCTGCTTTAGGTAAGGACTTTTCTTCGATAAACCGGCTAAGGTCTTCCACCGATTCTTCTATAAGTGTATGCAACAGGTGGTCTTTATTTTCAAAATAAAGATAGATACTGGTGGCAGTGACATCCGCTTGTTTTGCAATTTTACGCATGGAGAGTGATTTATATCCTTCTTCAAACATCAGGTGCCGGCTTATATCGAGTATTTTTTCCCTTAGCGAAACTTCTTCTTCACTCATAATGTATTTCTGGTTAACAGTGTTAACTAATGCAATTTAATCATTACAAAGGGAAAGTCAAGCGGGGAGA
>JBBDLQ010000129.1:0-11547 GCA_040878765.1 Balneolaceae bacterium
GATTTATAGGGAATTACATCGGTCTTGGCCATTTTAGCCGCAATGCAACCCGACTGAACCGGACAAGCCTGACAATCTGGTTTTGTGGGAGTACATACCTCAGATCCAAGCTCCATCAATGCCTGATTGAAATCTCCCGGCCTCTTTTCATCAATCAACTGATTGGCAAATTCCTGAACCTGCTTTCGGGTTTTACTGCTGCGAGTGTCTTCTTCAATTCCAAAGAAGCGGGTAAGTACACGTATCACATTCCCATCTACAACCGCATTGGGTTTATTGAAAGCAATACTTGTTATAGCCGCCGCGGTATAAGGCCCAATACCCTTTAACTTGATGATTTCATCATAATTTTTGGGAAGAGTGCCATTATAATTTTGCACAACATCTTTAGATGCAGCATGCAAGTTCCTTGCCCGGCTGTAATATCCCAGGCCCTCCCAGGCTTTTAGAACCTGTTGCTGATCGGCTTTTGCCAGTTCATAAACGGTAGGGAATAGAGACATAAAATTCTGAAAATAAGGCCAGGCCTGATCAACCCGGGTTTGCTGCAGCATGATTTCTGAAACCCAGATTTTGTATGGATCTAATTCACCCCGCCACGGCATTTCCCGTTTATGATCTTTATACCAGTTCAGTAATTGATTGGAGAAGTCGGAGTTTTGCAAACGGTAATAAATTTTTGTTATCGGCCAGTTATCAGTTACTGTCGCGCGAGATATCAAGCACTTTCAGGGTAACATCCATAGAAGAAGCTGCCCCAAGCCTGTCGGTAGCAATTATTCTGAAAGTAGTTTCACCAATATGGCGCTCAGTGGGAGTCCAGCTAAAAGCCCCTGTTTTTTCATTTATATTTGATCCTTCAGGCAAATCCACTCCAATATATCGTATCAAGGAGCTTTGGGGATTTTCAGGATCTGTGGCTTTGAACTGAATTCTATATTCTTCGTTTACTGCAATTGAAGTTGAGCGAACCGGTGTGAATCGCGGGGGTGAATTGAAAGACCGTACATCAACCACAAAACGGGTGCTGTCAGAGTCTCCAGCTGCATTTTTGGCCACAATATTAAACCAAAAGTTACCCACCTGATTTACGGTAGGCTGCCAGTAGAATCCTTGTTTTCGAATTTTAGCATTATCTGCATTCGAACGATATGAGAATTCAACCTGGCTGGCAGGATAATTTCCTTCCATTTGTAAGGCTAATAACAATGGACTTGGATAGGTGATTACCTGATTAGGTATGGGTTTGATTTTAAATGAGTAATCAGTTTTTTGAACAGTTGCAAGGGATTGATTCCGGAGAATCACTTCTGAAATTTTATCATTTTCTGAGATATAAAGTTTGTTGGTACTTTTGGCGAAAATATTGCCGGCTTTGGTGTCATCTTTCCATATTTCCAGAACATCACCTTTTGTTGATGTCCAAACCCGGCCAGATCTTGTTCTTGCAAATAAACGGTCGTTCCATGTCAACACTTTTTGTAAGGGCTCATTGGTAATGCCCATGCGTTTACCAATTCCCGAAGACCTGATCTCAAAAATTTCACCTTGCCGGGTGCTTCCCCAAACATCTTCCCCATCAATAAATATATTAATAAGTGGTTCACGCAGCGAAATTTGTTCAGAGAGTTGCAGTTGGTTGTTAACCTGATTAAAAACCAATAAGCCAGGTTTATCGGTTAGTACAAAAAGTTGTTTACTAAAGTTAGTTGACCTGATATCCAGCACCGAGTTACGTCCAATTTCATTTTGTGCAATCATTTCAACTTCAGAATCTACTGATTCCGGTGATTCCAGTGAAACCATTCCCAAGCCTTCTTTCGCCATGGCTATGTAAAGATTATTATTGATCCGTGCCGCCGCTGTTGGTTTAGCAGGGAGTATGGTAGAGGAATAGACCCCAAGCACCGAAGTTGGTTCGAGAACGGTAAGTCTTCGTGAATCGCCAAAGAGATAAGCGAACCGGATATCTGCTAACATACGGTCTCCCCGGCGCTGCATTCCTGATGAAGTATAAAGCCATTGTAAGGAATCGGGGTAAGCGCGAAATACAGCCAAACCTTCATCTTCCGATAATACATAGAGATGAGCAGCAGACGATTCCATTTCTACTACTCCGGGTATTTCCATGAGCCGGCTATAATCCTGGGTAAGTTGTTCTTGAGCAGCGGATTTAAGACCAAAACAAAATATGATTGTAAAAAACAGGGTAAACTTTGAAGTAAAATTCATATCGCTATAACCAATTGTGCATTTTATACCAATGAATGGTGCGTGAAATTCCTTCGGCTAAAGAAACCTTTGGATGATAATCTAATTCTTTTTGAGCTTTTGCGGAGGTACAAGTCCATTCTAAAATCAGTTCGTTTGCTTTTTCCCGGTTTATAACGGGATACTTCCCAAATAATGATGCAACGGTTTCAATAATTCCTGCTGCTTTTTTTACCATTCCCGGTTTTATTTTCAGTGGGATTGTTTTTTTACCCAACACTTTGGAAGTAATTGCCCGGATTTCATTCCAGGAATGCGTTCCCTCACCGGAAATAAAATAAGTATGAATGCCAGGATCAGTCTTTTTTGATGCCTGCATAATACCGTTAACTAAATCACTCACGTACACCAAAGAAACCCGGGGATTGTTCCCGTCTCCTATAATGGGACAAATGCCTTTTGAACAAGCTTTGAAAAAATCATAAATCTGATCTTCACGGGGGCCATAAACCGCTGGCGGACGAATGATCTTGATGCTTTCCTTCTCAAAGGCGGCACTTTTTATACGCCGCTCCATTTCCTTTTTTGATTCGCCATACATGCTTACAGGATTCATCGGATCCTTTTCGGTTTTTGGTGAACCGTTACTTGGACCGGCTGCCGCCTGTGAGGATAATATGACCATATTTTTGACGCCTTTTTTTTGAGCCAGGCGCACCAGGTTTTCTGTGGCATCAACATTAGCTTGTGTAAATGCTCTTTTATTCGGGGCCTTAACTATAGCTGCAATATGAAACAGGATATCTGCTCCGGTTACGCCTTTTTCTAAAGCTTTCAGGTTTTGAAGGTCACCGGAAATTTTTTTGAAGTTTAAACCGGTGAGCCATTTTTCCCGGTCCCGGACCAGGCAACGAACCTCTGTATAATCAGGTGAATTAATAAGTGCTTCCACCAAATGACTTCCAATAAAACCTGTCCCTCCGGTTACAAAGGCTTTCATTAATTTCCTTATATTTAAAGATTATTTAGAATTATAAAAAAGAGAAAATTATAACGATCATTGCAGAACGAATAAGATACAAATCTGCCATGTGCTTTTAAATTTTTATGAAAGAATTAAGAGTTGCCCTTTTTACGGGTAATTACAATCATATTAAAGACGGTGTTTCCCTTACATTAAACAGGTTAGTCAGGTTTTTAGAGGAGCAGGGAATTCCAGTTTTGGTTTTTGGGCCCACTATTAAAAACCCCGAACTTGACCATAATGGAAGATTGGTGAAATTACCTTCGATAAGGATGCCGGTTTCCGGGCGCGGAGAATACCGGGTTACCAGCGGTATTTCTGTAGAAGCACTGGAAGAGCTAAAAAAATTTAATCCAACGCTCGTGCATATAGCCACACCCGATCCCGGTGGGTATAAAGCATTAAAGTGGGCGCAGAAAAATGAGCTTCAGGTAGTTGCCTCCTATCACACGCATTTTACCAGTTACTTCAAATATTACGGATTAACCCCAATTGAATTTCTTTCATGGCGATATTTAAGCTGGTTCTATAATTCATGCACCCATGCTTATGTGCCATCCCAATCTATGATTGATGAGTTAGAAGCTCATGGTTTCAGATCTAATATGAAAATTTGGGCTCGTGGGGTTAATACAAAATTATACTCGCCTGTAAAGAGAGATGATGAGTGGCGAAAAAAAGCTGGATTTAAAAAAGACGACATCGTGGTTACCTTTGTGTCGCGTTTAGTTTGGGAGAAAGAAATTGACACCTATCGGCATTGTGTTCAGCGTGTGGCGGCAAATCATAAAAATGTAAAGCCGCTTGTGGTAGGTGACGGACCAGCAAAACCAGAGCTTAAAGAAGTGATGCCGGAGGCACATTATACCGGTTTTATTGAAGGTGAGGAACTGGCAAAAGCCTATGCAAGCAGTGATATATTTTTGTTTCCCTCGCATACCGAAACCTTTGGAAATGTGACATTGGAAGCTATGAGCAGCGGATTGCCTTGCGTGGTAGCAGATGCAACCGGCAGTAAATCATTAGTTGAACATGGTGTGAATGGCTACCTTGCAATTCCCGAAAATAAAACTGATTTCGCAAAAAAATTAGAACTGATCGTATCAAATAAATCAGTTCGAGATAACATGAAAAAAGCATCCCGCAAAAAAGCCCTGGAGTATGATTGGGATGAAATAAACAGGAAGCTCCTGAATTATTATAAAGAAGCATTAAAGCAGCCTGTGCCAAACAATTATTTTTAAACAAATTAATTAGTATATGAAAATTGTAGATGTGGCCGAATTTTATACTGATCAGGGTGGGGGAGTTAAAACATATATCAATCAAAAACTGGAAGCAGGAAGCAAAAAAGGTCACGAGATTGTTATAATTGCCCCTGGTAAAGATTGGGGAGAAGAAGAACGACATGGCGGACGGGTAATCTGGGTAAAAGGGCCCCGGCTGCCGGTAGACTGGCGCTACAATATTTTATGGAGAGAAAAAGCGGTACATAAAATTCTGGATCAGGAAAAACCTGATGTTGTGGAAGGGTCCTCCCCCTGGACGGGCGGTTGGTTTGCAGGCCGCTGGAAAGGCGATGCGGTAAAAACATTTATCTTTCATCAGGATCCGGTTGCGGCCTATCCTCATACTTTTTTGGGTAATTTATTAGGAATAGGGCGGGTTGACAGATTATTTGGGTTTTACTGGAAATATCTTGAAAAACTAAGCCGCAAATTTGATGCTACTATAGTAAGTGGAAAATGGTTAGCTAATCGAATTCAGAAACATGGGGTCCACAACCCCACTCCGATTCCCTTCGGTATTGATAAAGGCTTTTTTTCTCCTCAAAGGCGAGATTTAAAACTCAGAGCTGAATTGCTTTCTGAATTTGGATTACCGGAATCGGCCCATTTATTTATTGCAATAAGCCGTCATCATCCGGAAAAAAGATTAGGCACGATCATTGAAGGAATATCAGCCGCAGCAAAGGAAAAGCCAATAGCACTTTTAATATATGGAGATGGGCCATTCCGGAAATATGTTGAATACAAGGCTAAGGGAGTTGAAAGCATTAAAATTAAAGGTTTTACTAAAAATCGCGAAAAGCTTGCTGATATCCTGGCCTCATGCGATTATTTTGTGCACGGTTCTTCTTCAGAGACCTACGGAATTGTTGTAGCCGAGGCCGTTTGTAGTGGGCTTCCGGTTGTTGTTCCAAAAAGAGGAGGGGCGGCCGATATAGCCAACCCAAAATTTGCAGAGATATTTAAGGCTGGTGATGCTTCAACATTAAAAGAGGCAATTCTTAAAATTATTTCCCGGGATAGAAACGAATTAGTTAAAGAAAGCTTAATAGCAGCTAATAATAACATCGGCACCATGGATGATCATTTCAATATGCTATTTGATGAGTATAAGCGATTGATTGACGAAAAAAAGAAACATGTTTAAACTATAACGTAAAAGCCCGGGTAGTTCGAACACTAAAACCAAATTTTTTAAAAATTTGAAGATTTTATACGTTTCACATTTACACCCGCCAAAGGATGCTCCGTTAGCAAATATGGGAGGAATGCAACGCGTTAGTATGCAATTGGTAAGAGAGCTTCAAATTAGGCCGGATATCGAAATAATGACTGTTATTCAGCAAGCTCCGTGGAATGGAATAAAATGGCGAACAGCTCTTTTCCTGATAAGAATGAAATTTAAGCTTCCACAAATTGTAAAAGAGTTCAATCCGGATGTAATCTTGTTTTCATCGATGGTAACGGGAGGTTTGGCGTTATTAGCCGGAAAAAATATTGATACCCCCATGGTTACGATCAATCACGGGCGGGATGTTAAAATGCCTAATGGCTTTTATCAGAATTTAGTACCTAAGGTTTTTAATGCCCTGCATGGAGTAATTTCAGTTTCCGAAGCCACCCGTGCTGAATGTATAAAACGCGGGATGCACCCGGATAAGGGTATAGCTCTGCCAAATGGATTTCATGAAATGGATTTTGAAACTGGCATTGCAAAAGATAAATCCAGGGAAATAATAGAGGAAAAGTTTGATGTAAACCTGAGTGGAAAGGGACTTTTACTAACCGTTGGGCGCCAGGTAAAACGAAAGGGTCATGATTGGTTTATACGTGAAGTGCTGCCAAAAATAAATTCTGAAATATATTATTTGATTGTGGGTGACGGGCCTGAACATGAGCGCCTAAATGGGGTAGTATCAAATTCACCCAATACACATAAAATTATATTGGCAGGCCGCCAGCCAGACGAGCTTCTAAAACATGCCTATGCCGCAGCTGATATTTTTATTATGCCGAATATACCGGTTTCAGGAGATATGGAAGGCTTTGGTATAGTTTTACTGGAAGCTAATTTGGCATCCACTTTTGCCATAGCTTCAGATTTGGAAGGAATTAAGGATGTGATAAAGGATGGAGTAAATGGCTTTAAAATTCCGGTTCATGATTCAAAAACATTTGCAAGAAAAATTAATGAGGTGTTAGCAAGTAACCCTGGGGAATTTGGAAAGCAAAGCAGCAAATACGTAAAAGAATTCTTCTCATGGAATTCAGTAGCAGACCGATATATTTCTTATCTTAAGGAAATAATCGAAAATTATAAATCAGCAGCCAGCCGTTAATAACTTATTAACGAAAATTTGAATGATATTTAATACTGGCTATATTTCGCTGTTTATTTAGAATCTCTCTTAAGGAATCGCAGAATGGCTGACCAAAAATCCAGCGCCACAAAATCAGACATTTTTTCTAAAGCTTTTAATTTCACAAAAGCGGATGAAGTCAAAGAAATGGGGCTGTATCCGTACTTTAAGCCACTTGAAGCTACTGATGGAACCATCGTAGAAATTGAAGGCAGGCAGGTAATTATGGCAGGGTCCAATAATTATTTGGGGCTTACTAATGATCCGAGAACAATAAAAGCCGCACAAGAAGCCCTCACAAAGTACGGAACAGGGTGTACCGGATCACGATATTTGAATGGCACTTTAGATAGTCATTTACTACTGGAAAAAAAACTTGCAGACTTTATGGGCAAGGAAGGATGTGTGCTTTTTAGCACAGGTTATCAGACCAATGAAGGCTCTATCCAAACCATAGCCGATCGCAACGACATTATTTTTTCAGACAAAGATAACCACGCCTGTATTGTAATGGGTACGCTGGCATCTAATGCCAAAACGGTTCGATATCAACACAACGATATGGATCAGCTTAGAAAGATGCTGGAAAGATCTGATCCCGAAGCAGGTAAGATTATTGTAACCGACGGTGTTTTCTCTATGTCTGGTACACTTGCCAAAGTGCCTGAATTAGTGAAGCTTGCCAAGGAATTTAATGCACGGCTATATTTAGATGATGCACACGCTATCGGTGTTATTGGTGACGGCGGCCGTGGGTCTGCTTCAGTATTTGGTTTAAAAGATGAGGTGGATTTAATAAGCGGTACATTTTCTAAATCGTTTGCATCGCTGGGTGGATTTTTAGTGGGTGATAAATCAGTTATTGAATATATCCGGCATCATTCGCCAGCCCATATTTTTAGTGCATCTATGCCGCCGGCAAATGTGGCTACGGTTTTGAAAGCGCTCGAAATTTTACAAGAAGAACCATGGAGACTTGAGCGGCTCGAAGAAATTGCTAACTATATGCGAAAAGAACTTCGCGGATTAGGGTTTAATGTTTGGAGCAGCGAAAGTCCGATTATTCCCGTCGTAATTGGTGAAATGATGAATTGCTTCAAGTTCTGGAAAGATCTTTTTGAAGAAGGAGTGTATACCAATGCGGTTGTTCCCCCTGCCGTACCCCAGGGGCAGTCATTGCTTAGAACCAGTTATATGGCAACCCACACAGATGAACATCTGGATCAAATTCTTGCTGCATTCCGAAAAGTTGGAATAAAGCACGGAGTTATAGACAGAAATGGTCACTCCATGATCGATTAATTTTCTAATCTCACAAAAACTGTATGAATAGTTCCGGGGTTACCATCGTTTCGAGTAAAGAGGAAAGGAAACGATTTACAAATTTTGTGTATTCCTTTTATGAGGGAGCAGAGCATTGGGTGCCTCCGCTCAAAATGGATCAGAAAAAACTGATTGATATCAAAAAAAATCCCTTCTATGAAAACGCCGAGATCGAACTGTTTCTGGCAGAAAAAGACGATAAAGAAGTTGGGAGAATCGCGGCAATTATTGATCACCGTTACAACAAATATCATGGAACCAAAACCGGCCATTTTGGTTTTTTTGATTGTATTGATGATCAGCATACAGCAAATTTGTTATTTCGTGTGGCATCCGACTGGCTTCGGGATAAGGGTATGAACGATGTGATGGGGCCCGCTAATCCGGGGATGATGGATACCATTGGTGTTTTGATCGAAGGTTTTGATAAAGATCCATATATCCTGATGCCTTATAATTATCCATATTATGATGAATTGATCCTGAATGCAGGTTTCCAAAAAGAAATGGATATGTATGCCTATATCGTGGATACCGAAACGGTAGCAGTAGACCGCATGAACCGGGCAATGGAAATCGTGAAACACCGGCTTCCGGATTTGGAAATTCGACCTGTAAATCTCAGAAAAATGGATTCTGAAATTAAAATTGTGCGGGAAATTTATAATCAAACCTGGAAAAATAATTGGGGTTTTATCCCCCTTAGTGAGGCTGAATTCAAAGCCTTAGGGAAAGATCTGAAAATGATTATTGATACCGATTATGCCCATGTTGCGGAGATTAATGGGGAACCGGTAGCTTTTTCAATTGGATTGCCAAATATCAATCAAATACTCAAAACAATGAACGGCAAGCTTTTTCCGTTTGGGATCTTTAAACTGCTTTTGGGTAAAAAGAAGATAAATAGCCTTCGCACAGCTTTAATGGGGGTACTCCCCGAATATCAGGGCAGGGGCATTGATGCCTTATTACATCAGCGATCTATAAAAAACGGCTTGGAAACCCAGGGTAAAACCATCTCCGAACTTAGCTGGATACTGGAATCCAACACCGAAATGATTCGCGTTGCCGAAAAAATTGGCGGTAGTCTTGATAAAACTTACCGGATGTACTCTAAAAAGTTATAACGGGAATCCAGGCTTTTCCTGGATCTTCTATTGTTTCTGGATTTGCTAATACCGGCTCATCTTATTTGTGAGGAATTTACCTCAATTTTAACATCCATTTCACAACATCTACATACTTTTTCCTTATCTTTTTAAGACTTGATCGTGTATTAAGAATAAAATTGTCAGGTTTTCTATGACACTCCGAATTATATACACCGGAGTACCATTATTGGCTAATAAATCATCAACTAAAAAGAACAGAGAAATAAGATGAGTGAATTTCGTATTGAGAAAGATTCCATGGGTGAAGTTAAAGTTCCAAAAGGTGCTCTTTATGGAGCTCAAACCCAGCGTGCACACGATAATTTTCCGGTAAGCGGTATTAAATTTAGCCGTGATTTTATTGAGGCTTTGGGATTCGTGAAGAAAACGGCTGCTGTAGTGAATGCAGAATTAGGCCTTTTGGATGAAGGAGTAGCGAGTGCCATTGAAGCGGCTTCACAAGAAGTTATAGACGGACTGCACGACAAAGAATTTGTGATCGATATTTTCCAAACCGGTTCAGGTACATCCACCAATATGAACGCCAACGAAGTAATTGCTCACCGGGCCAATGAACTCAAGAAAAACCTGGATGTAAACATTCACCCCAACGATCACATCAACTACGGCCAAAGTTCCAATGATGTGATTCCAACGGCTATTCGGGTTGCAGCCGTTCGTTCCGCACAAAAGAATTTGATACCCGCACTTAAACACCTCCAGAAAACCTTTCTTGAAAAAGGAAAAGAATATGCAGATGTAGTTAAAACCGGCAGGACTCACCTTATGGATGCCATGCCCATTACGATTGAACAGGAATTTGGCGGTTACGCCCGGCAAGTAGAACTGGGTGTTAAACGGGTTGAATCTGCTCTTGAAAGGGTGAGCGAACTTCCACAGGGTGGAACAGCGGTTGGAACCGGAATTAACACACACAAAGATTTTGGGAAGAATTTCGCTGCTAAAATTTCTGAATTGACTGGGGAGTCATTCACGGAAGCCAAAAATCATTTTGAAGCACAGGCTACGGTTGATGCCCCTGTAGAACTTAGCGGACAGTTAAAAACAATTGCTGTAAGTTTGATGAAAATTGGAAATGATCTGCGCTGGATGAATTCAGGCCCCAATAGCGGGATCGGGGAAGTGGAACTTGCAGCACTTCAACCCGGTTCCTCCATAATGCCGGGCAAAGTAAATCCGGTAATCGAAGAATCCCTGACTATGGTGTGTGCGCAGGTGATCGGGAATGATGCTACAGTAACTATTGGCGGACAGGCCGGAAATTTTGAACTGAACGTTATGCTGCCGGTTGTGGCTCACAATCTGTTAGAATCCATAGATTTGTTAGCGAATGCAACCCGAAACCTGGCTGATCGGTCAGTTTCCCGAATCAGGGTTAAAAAAGAAGAAATTGCTGAAATGGTGGGTAAAAATCCTATTTTAGTAACAGCATTGAATCCAATAATTGGTTATGATCTGGCAGCTAAGATTGCTAAAAAGGCATTTGCTGAAAAACGCGCACTTAAAGAAGTAGCCAAGGAAATGACTGATTTAACGGAGGAAGAACTTGATAACGCCTTAGATCCAATCAAAATGACTAAAGGAGGTTTTACTGAATAAATAATTTTTGTAACGCAAAATGTACAGGTTTTTTTAGTGAAAAGAACGATCAGCGCTCTGGGAGCTGTTTCATAAAAAAGCGCTTTTCCGTATAATATTGCCCCTTTTGGAAAGGAGCTTTCCTGAAATTACAGAACTAAATCTAAATAATGGCTCAAGTAAAAGAAAAGACGAATAAAAGTAAGTTTACCACAGCTCAGAAGAAGGAAATCTTAAAGGATTTCAAACTGGGTTGGGTAAGCCGGTATATTTCGTTGATTGGCAGAAAAGAAGTTTTGACCGGAAAGGCCAAGTTCGGAATTTTTGGAGACGGAAAAGAACTTCCGCAAATAGCCATGGCTAAGCAATTTCAGGAAGGGGATTTCCGGTCGGGCTACTATCGTGATCAAACTTTTATGCTGGCCATTGACGGGGTAACACCTCAGCAGCTTTTTGCACAACTCTATGCGCACGCTGACGTGGAAGCCGACCCAAATTCAGCCGGACGGCAGATGAATTCCCACTTTGCCACGCGCCTTATTGATACTGACGGAAACTGGATCGATCAAACCAAATCAAAAAATACGGTT
>JBBDLQ010000129.1:11647-12879 GCA_040878765.1 Balneolaceae bacterium
GAGATTTCTAAAAAGCTTAAAAACTATCCGACAGCAATTCGAAAAGATATTTTTTCCGCAGCCCGGAAAGCTCTTGCTGCAACTGCAGGAAATAATGGTAAGGTCCGAAACGAACTTTTAAATTGGATTAAAGAATCCCGGGAAATAAATAACGACCGTTATAATTCTCATCTGTACAGCGAAACCCCCCAATCTCCTTTACATGTGGAGGTTATTAAACCTGAATACCCTGAACAGCCTAAACAGGTGGATGGCCGGTTGGTCATACGCGAGAATTTTGATGCCATTTTTAGGAAATATTCAAATACACTTATTTTCGGTGAGGATACCGGAAAACTGGGCGATGTAAACAAAGGCCTTGAAGGTATGCAGGATAAATATGGCAAAATTCGGGTGGGTGATACCGGAATCCGTGAGGCAACAATTTTGGGACAAGGCATTGGGATGGCCATCCGCGGATTGCGCCCAATAGCTGAGATCCAATATCTGGATTATCTGCTGTACTGCTTTCAGGGCATTTCGGATGATCTTGCAACTATTCGGTATAGAACTAAGGGCGGACAAGCAGCGCCGCTGATCGTTCGAACTCGTGGTCACCGGTTAGAGGGAATCTGGCATTCCGGCTCTCCGATGGGAATGATCGTGAATGGAGCCCGGGGCGTGCATCTTTGCGTACCAAGAAATCTCACTGAAGCCGCCGGTTTTTATAATACTTTGCTGCAGGGTGATGACCCGGCTATAGTTGTTGAGCCTTTAAATGGATATCGATTAAAGGAAAACCTACCTTCTAATTTAGGTGAATTTACCACACCGCTTGGAAAACCTGAGATCGTGGAAGAAGGTACTGATATTACCGTGGTTTCATATGGTTCTACTTTCAATATCGTTCATAAATTAGTACCTAACCTTGCTGAAATTGGAATTTCGGTAGAGTTGATTGATGTCCGCACATTACTGCCTTTTGATTTGGATTATGTGATTGGTAAATCGGTGGACAAAACCAATCGCCTGCTTATTGTAGATGAAGATGTGCCCGGCGGAGCTTCAGCTTACATAATGCAAAAGGTGCTGGAAGAACAAGGAGGGTATTTCAATCTCGATTCTGAACCAAAATGCCTGACTGCCCAGGATCATCGCCCGGCATATGCTTCTGATGGTGATTACTTTAGCAAACCCAACGCTGAGGATATCTTTGAAGCAGTTTATGGGATTATGAGTGAGGCTGATCCGGA
>JBBDLQ010000129.1:12979-15045 GCA_040878765.1 Balneolaceae bacterium
CAACTTTCCCTTATTGTATTTGTGAATAATACTGGAAATAAGCGTTTGATAAGGAATTCCTTCTTCCATGGCTTTGGCCTGGATGTCGTGATAATCTTTTTCGGTAAGACGAATATTGATTCGTTTGCTTTTTGTAGCACTGGCTTTAGCCGCTTTCGCAAAAATATCCTGTTCTTCTTTTCCTACAGAGGACCATTCATCGTTTTCAATCGACTCGATAAGTTCCTTTTCTTCTTTATCCAGGTAATCCATTTTTAGTCCTCATTGTTGTCTAAATATTTATTTGTTGCTTTCCGGCTGGGATAAATAGTCTTCAGAAAATACGTTTCATCACTTTCCACAAACGGTACGTAATAGGCATATCCTAACAACGCTACAACGAAAATTTTTTGATCAGGGTATTTCTTCTTATTGGAATGTTCAAGTACATCTAACAATTGATTATTGGCTATTGCCAGGACCACTTCCTCAAATGAAACATCCCGTTCATTTTTTAGCTTTTCGTTTTTTGCTTCGTTCCAATCAAAATATTTCATTTCCCGTAATTTTGTATGCCTTATAGGCACACGGTAATGTACTGAAATTAGGTTAGTGCGTCAACTGCCTATGGAAAGCTGAATTCCGTTATTGATTTCTCAACTTTGAGCTTTTTCGCTCCGACGCAGAGCGTCAGGAGCGAGGGTTGTGTTGTCTTAATTTTCTCATATTAACATTAAATCTGTTTCCGTACGCTCCGCGTTAATCTCTTCCCAACCTTATTTCTATCCACTCAATCCTGGTTCCACACGCTCCGCGTTGGAACCAAAAGTTAATAGCTGAAGTCTGAAAGCTGACAGCTGACAGCTTCCCCCCCTAAATCAACCCCCGCGACTTCAACTCCAAATACTTATTAATTGCGTTTACAGAAAGCTCTTTGGGAGGCGTGAGGATCGTTTGGATACCCCGCTGATTCAAAGCCCTTACGATTTGTTTTTTCTCGAAAGCGAATTTTTCGGCAATGGTTTTGGTGTAAATTTGCCCAATAGTTTTAGATTCCTCGTGGAGCAGTTTGGTCATCTCAGTGTTTTCGAAGAAGATGGTGACCAACAGATGATCTTTAGCGATTCGTTGTAAGTAAGGGAGTTGCCGTTCCATAGAAGAAAAGGTCTCAAAATTTGTATAGAGCAGCACGAGGCTTCGCTGGTTTATGTGTTTCCTGAGTAAGATTACAAGCCGCTCATAATCGGATTCCATGAAATTGGTTTCCAGGTTATACAACGCTTCCTGAATGCGTTGGATGTGCGTTCGCTTTTTCTCCGGCTTCACCACAACGGAATCTTTGTTAGAAAAAGTTACCAAACCAGCTTTGTCATCTTTAATAAGGGCGATATTTGAAATCACCAGGCTGGTATTTATGGCGTAATCGAGTAGATGGAGTCCCTCGAAAGGCATTTTCATTACACGCCCCATATCAATCACATTGATCACATTCTGCGAGCGCTCGTCCTGATATTGATTTACCATCAGGTCGTTGGCGCGAGCCGTGGCTTTCCAGTTGATGGAACGAACGTCATCGCCCTGCACGTATTCCCTGATTTGATCAAATTCCATGGTGTGACCGACCCGCCGTATCTTTTTAATTCCCACATCCGTCAAACGATTTGAAATGGCGTACATCTCAAACTTCCGCATTTGAATGAATGAAGGATAAACCGGAACGGTTTGCTGAGCGGCTAAACTAATTTTCCTCCGTACAAAACCAATTACAGAAATCACAAACACGTTTATATTCCCAAAATCGAACTCACCCCGTTCTGTGGGTCGCAGTTCATACTTGAATTCCTTTTCAGAATTCCCCTCAAACTTAGCTTGAATGCTAAAATCCCTGATTTGAAACTGGTGAGGTATTTCATCAATGATCTCTGCGAGAATCGAAAAATTATATTGATTTGAAATTTGCAGACGTATGGTGTTTTCATCCCCATTGGAGAGCCTGCCCGGAACAATTCGGTTTCCAGTTATTGCTTCTTTTTTACTGAATAGCAGCACCAGGTCAATCCCGAAAATAATCACAAATCCAAAAAACA
>JBBDLQ010000129.1:15145-20137 GCA_040878765.1 Balneolaceae bacterium
TTCGGGACCTACGGACGCCGAAAGGTTGTTATTCATAAAATTGATTCACATCGGGACCTGTGGACTCCGAAAGGTTGTTTGTATGAAATTGATTTACCTCGGTACCTCCACCTTTTCTAAAATCATTTGGATGACCTGATCCGGTTTTATGCCTTCCATTTCTTTCTCTGGCGTGAGTGTTATTCGGTGACGTAATACGGGATTGATCACCTCTTTCACATCTTCAGGGGTAATAAAATCCCGGCCGTTCATGGCCGCCCAGGCCTGGGCCGCTTTCATTACAAACACGGAAGCCCTTGGTGAAGCCCCGATGGAAACCGCACTGCTATTGCGTGTATTCTGTATGATCTGTGCGATATAATTCATCAGTTCCGGCTCAACATGAATGGAGGCAACGATATCCTTTTGCCGTGCAATCTCATCTGTCGAAATAACTTTATCTAGCGTACTGATATCCAGCTTATTTTTGCGGGAATAACTTCCGGCTAAAATTTCTACCTCTTCATCAAGGGATGGATAGGGAACATCGATACGGAACAGAAAACGGTCGAGTTGGGCTTCGGGCAGGCGATAGGTTCCTTCGTGTTCAATAGGGTTTTGGGTAGCAATTACCATAAATGGAGCCTCCATAAACCATGTTTTACCATCCACGGTAATTTGCCGTTCTTCCATCACTTCAAACAACGCGGCCTGGGTTTTGGCCGGCGAGCGGTTTATCTCATCAATGAGCACAAGGTTCGAGAAAATGGGGCCTTCCTTGAATTCAAAATCCGTGGTTTTAGGGTTGAATACAGAAGTACCGATTACATCGGCCGGCATCAGATCGGGGGTAAACTGTATGCGCGAAAAACCGGAGCTTATAGTCTGTGCCAGCAGTTTTGCGGTCAGGGTTTTGGCAACTCCCGGAACACCTTCAATAAGTACATGGCCTTCTGCAAGCAGTGCGGCAATAAGTAAGTCAACCATGCGCTGCTGGCCTACAATTATTTTTCCTATTTCATTTCGTATGCTGCTAACCAGTTTTTCAACTCCGGTTAGGTCGGTACGATTTTCAAAAGGAACAGGCTCCTGATTTTTGTTACCGGAATTTGAATGTGTGGGTTCTTTTTCTTCAGTGCTCATCGTTGGCTTTGGTTATAGAATTGATCAATTCTTTCTGTTAACAATTTTAATTCGTTTTGTGAAATTTTTTCCTTGCCGGAAACCTGGTTTATAAGGTCAAATAATGCATGTATTTCGGGCTCTTCAATTGCGGAACGCAGGGAAATATCTTTTTTAACTGAGCCGTCAATATCATCAGTTTCCAGCCCGAGGTTTGTGCGAATATAATCAAAGAAAAACCGGATTTTTTTATCAGCTATTAGTTTGTGGTCACCTTTTTCGAGGTACAGGCTGCCAATGGTCCGGGCAAATTCAATACTGGAATTTTTGGGTGGTTCAATTGTTGGTATGATTCGTTGCTTTCGTTTAGCCCGGAAGATCATGAATAATATCACCCCGCTTAAACTCAAAAACCAGGCCCAGCTCAGGTGTTCCTCAGAAACGATATATCGAACCGGACTTTCACCAGATCGCCTGACATCCTTATAATATTCATCCCAAATTGTATGCCGAACCGGAAGATAGGAATGAGCGGTAAGAGCATAATCAGCTCCGGATTCATCCCGCACAAAATAATTCCCAAATAACGTTGGGTTGGCATGTAGGTAGATATTTCCTTCTCCAAATTGAATACGTATAAAATTCGGTTCACCCCGACCATTTACGCCCAATTTTGTTGCTTGCAAAGTGGAATCGATATTTGTGAAAAAAGTTTCGGTTGTGCTTTGGTAATAGGGAAAGCCGGTCTCTTTTTTGAGTGCAGGATTAGTGAAATTTACGTAAGCAGTATCTTCATTAAGAATTGAACCATTTCCTAAAAATGGATTATTCATTGATGTTTTAATTTGAAGGCTGTCACTTAAAGCCCCTTTATAAGTTCTTGCGGCTATAAATACTTCCATTCCTTTTTCAATCTGTGAAAGCAGGATTTTTGTCTCCAATGGGTCGATTGAAAATCCGGTATTTATGAAGATCCAGTTTTTTTGAGGGTCGGTGGTATCGGCATATTCAAATATTGGGGCTCGATTACTGGTAATTTCAGCACCGGGAAAAGCAGTTGGAAGCAGTTCGTGAATGAGATATCCACCATAAGGTATTTTGTGTTCGGATGAAAAACTTTCGGTCCAGTCCAGTGGTTTTGGTTGAAGGATCTGCACCAGCACAAAGATAAAAATCAGTACTCCGAGAATAAGGTAATATGTGCGTTCTTTTTTCATCATGAGGCAGAGGCCTGCTCCCGGAATTGAGCATAAATTTGCTGAACTTTCTCAAAACCGGATTCTTCAATTTCAAAATCACCGTATTCTACATATTCATAATACAGGGTTAAACTGGAAAAAAGGGATCTGGCGGGATGTGTTCCTAGTTCTGCCAAATAATCGTGATTGGTTTTATCGGGCTTCCATGCGATAAGGCCGGATTCGTTTAGCTGCTGAAGTGATTTGAGGTATAGAATTCGTACCGCATCACGATACCGTTTAGCGTTGAGCGCCCGGGCGAGTAATTCATCGTAGTTTGTCTTATTCAACTCTGTTTCCCCAATATTCAGCGAAATAGCTTGTTGAGCTTTCTTTTTGGAGAATGAGGAAGTGAAATTTCCTCCCAAAATCTGATTGATGAGAGCGATAAGTACGAGCGCAAAAATTCCAAAAAATATAAACCTGATTGCTACCGAAGCCCATTTATTATTCAGGATATACTGAATAGTTTGTACCACCCATCTCAGGATCCGGTTCATCAAAGACTCGGGATTCCGGGGTAATTCGTTGTATTCAAAAACGCGCTCATCGGTGATGTTTTGTAAGGTGCTGGTATCAACAGTGCGAACATCCACAATGCTGCTGTCGGCCGGGAACTGACTGGAAGTTGCATCAACAGCCAGTACAGATGCAGGCACCAACAATACCAGCATTAAACTAATTATGAAGTATTTTTTACTGGCTAAAATCATATTAATTGCCGGTGATGAAATTGAGCAAAGTACTTGTATAGAATGTTATGCCCCCAATTCCTCAATTTGTTCCCTGAGTCCTCTGCCTTCTTTGCGCTCTATCAAATTATAATATTGCAGGCACATGGCTATGAGCATCAGAACTGAAAAGAGGGAGGCAATCACGACCATGAGTCCATAGAAAATTCCCATGCCAGTCCCTAAAACTTCATTGGAATCAGCTCCGGAAGTAGTAACAAATCCTATAAAAATGGACATGGGAATAATGAGAACATAGCTCATAAAAGAAGTAATGATATTCATGACTAAATACACGGCAAAAGTGAACCACCAATGCCCCTGCACTAAATCCCATGAACGCCTGACGGCTTCAAAAGGATTTTTTTCTTCCAGGATGGCCACGGCCGGTGCTATAAAAAGCTTAATTCCAACATAAATAGCCGGGATGATGAACAAGAAAAATGAAAATGATACCGCAAGAATAATAATCAGGTACAGAATGAACAGGGTGAAGAAATTCCCCCCAAACTTATCGATTATTTGCGAAAGCTGAACTTCCTCATCATGCTGTGCGATCTGAATGTGAGTGAGGGCTACCGTAAGCAGGGCACCGGATGATATGGCAAGTAAAATCAAACCGATCATAAAATTGCCGCTGAAAATGGTATCTCCGGCAACGTCTGGGTTTTGCATCATTGCAGAGAAAAAGGAAGTGTAGGCATTACCAACTAAAAAACCGGAGATGAGGTAAAAGGGAAGTACCAAAAGTAAAAGAGCCTTCCCAAGGCTTTTATAATGAATGCGTATATAAACAAATGAATCGGTGAGAATTCCCCCGAGATCACGGTATTTTTGAAGTGTAAAATCTTTCATTCTTTTGATTTTAAAGTGATTGGCAGAAATACAAAATAGTATAAAATAAAAGCTAAGGAACTTAAAATTATGAACAAGCTCAACCAAGCGGGCATATTAGTATACCGGGTAACAAATGATTCGAGAAATCCGGCTGCAATAAATACAGGCACTAAGCCCACGATCATTTTAAGGCCTTCTCTCCCGGCTTTTATAAATGAGTCTTTTCTGGAATAGGTGCCGGGGAAAAGGAATCCATTCCCGACCACAAATCCGGCAGCTCCCGCAATTACAATGGCCGAAAGCTCAAGGGTTCCGTGGATAAATATCACCCGTAGCGCTTCACCTATAAGCCCGTATTTGGCGAAGAAATGAATGAAGGCACCCACCATAATTCCATTATTGAGCAAGACCATTCCAACCCCGATGGACGTAAGAAGTCCGCTCACAAAAGCATAAAAGGAGACCCGGATATTATTGATAGTGATAGCGAAAAACATATCCATCTCTTCCGCTTTTTTATAGACTGCCAGCGGGTCGCCCTCGTCAATATTGCTGATGGTCATGTTTACATAAGCATCTCCCATGATATAACGGACGAAAGAAGGATCGTTTATGGAAGACAAAACGCCAATACCAATAGCGAGCGAAAAAACAATGAAGCTGTATAATAATTCTTTTTGTTTACGGGCAAATAGTTCAGGAATTTCACGGGTCCAGAAAGTGATGATTCTGTTTGTTTCTTCTTTTTTGGAGCGATAGATCTCATCATGAACGGCTACTGAAAGCTGATTCAGATATTCCTCCGTTTTGCTGCCGGGATAATTTGCTTGTGCATAAGCCAGGTCGGCATTTAATTCTATATAAAGATCGGCGAGTTTATCAGGATCATTATTCGATTTATCTTCCAGCAGCTGCTCGAACTCCTTCCACTTATCGGCATTTTTCCCTAAGAAGGCAACTTCCCTCATTCCGGTGAATCCACTTTCGTTTTAGAGTTTATGAGCCTAACTTCATGCTCGTTTTGATGAAGGATGAAGATAGCAAAATAGTGATAAAGTGATATGGTGATATGGTGATATGGTGAT
>JBBDLQ010000130.1:0-4224 GCA_040878765.1 Balneolaceae bacterium
ATGAAATCAACTTTCGTAATCAATTACACAGTCAGATGCAGTCAAGCTCCCGGTCGGCTAAAAGTCCGTCCGTTTTGTGGTTCGAAGACGATAACCCAAATAATCGATTAGATCGAGTTTCTTGGTTTATTTCACATTGTGCGTTTTGGAGCTTCCCTGGCAATAAAAGTGTGTGGTTACCGCCCAAAAGAGATCACTTTCACCGGATCTGTATTGGCGGCAACACGTGCAGGAAACCAGGATGCCAGTCCTGATAAAATTACCGTAACAAGTGTAACCACAAGGAAATCAATAGCATGAGGTTCAACAGGCGCATAACTCATGTAATAATTTTCCTGGGAAAGCGGAATGATCTGATAATTGGATTGCAGAAACCAAAAAAGAAGAGATATACCTATCCCAATAATTAAACCCACGCCGGCTACCATTAATCCCTCCATTAAGAAAATTCGCCGGATCGTTTTTGATTTACTCCCGATGGTTTTTAAAATTCCGATATCACGTGTCCGCTCAAGAACCATCATCAGGATAGCTCCGATAAGGTTAAAAGCTGCAACAATTATCATCCCGCTGATAACCAAAGGGATCATGTTTTCTTGTAATTCAACCCAGGCAAAAATATTACCAAATACAGCAAATATGCTTTGATTTAAATAGGGGAAAGTGAGGTGTTGATTCAGCTTATCCAGAAAAGTCATGATCTGTGAATCGTCTTTCAATCGTAATTCAATACCATTGGCCTGATTCTCACTATACCCAAATAACTCTCGTGCATGCTCGCGGTTAACCATGGCAAAAACATCATCAAAACGATCGATTCCGGTTTCATAAATCCCGGTTAGTCTGAATTGCTTGATTTCCGGGGAGTTTATTAATGATGGGATACCTTCTATCGTATAAACCGTAATAACAGAACCAATCTCAGCCTGTAGCTGCTGTACCATTTGGGCACCCATAACAATTCCGGGCAATCCTGTGGAATCAATACCAAGCTGATATTCGCCTTCTGAAATGTATTCAACTACTCCAAAACTTGGTTTTTCCAGGTCAACACCTTTTAAGGTAGTACCGGTTACCGCATCCCGGGTTTGGATCATCACCTGATCCTGAATTATGATCTGCTTGCTTTCAATTTCCGGGTATTGGTCGAGGTGAGTGTATAAGGTATCAACTCGTTCAATGGGTTTATCGGTATAGGTGGTAACGGTAATGTGCGGGGCAAAATCCATAATCTTGCCATTAATGGTTGATTTAAAACCATGTACAATAGAAAGGGCGATGAGGAGTCCGGCTGCACCCACAGCAATACCGGCAATCGACATGTATTTAATAAAAGATAAGAATCCTGAACTTTTCCGGGAGCCTTTGAAATACCTAAGGGCAAGATACCACTCAAATTTCATGTGTTGGTTAATTGAAAATGGTTAATGAATATATGTGTTCACAAATCAAATGATAAGCGTTTTATCATACAGATGGCTTAATGAGTTCAATGATCAATTTAAAATGAAGCACCTGTAACTATTTCCCTATTTACCATTAACAATTACTCCGGTTTCATTTGTGGAAAGAAAAGTACATCGCGAATGGAATCAGAGTTAGTCATGATCATAGCCAGCCGGTCGATTCCAATTCCAATTCCTGCAGTTGGAGGCATGCCGTATTCCAGGGCGCGGATGAAATCCTCATCAATGGTCATGGCTTCATCATCGCCTTCAGCACGTAATTTAGCTTGTTCTTCCAGCCGTTCGCGCTGGTCTATAGGGTCGTTAAGCTCGGTGTATGCGTTGGCAATTTCCTTACCGTTACAAATACACTCAAATCGCTCAACCAATCCTTCTTTTGAGCGATGTTTTTTTGTAAGCGGACTCATTTCCAATGGATAATCGGTGATGAAGGTCGGCTGAATGAGTTTCGGCTCAACAAATTCTCCAAATATTTCATCAATGATCTTTCCTGCGCCGAACGATTCGTCAATTCCGATATGTAATTCTGCTGCTATTCCTCTTAATTCATCCAATTTCTTGCCGTGCAGGTCTTTTCCAGTCTCTTTTTCAATAGCTTCAAAAAGAGGGATACGCGGCCATGGAGTTTTAAAGTCAATTTCATGTTCACCCACCTGAACTTTAGTTGAACCGTGAAGCTCAAGGGCAATTTTTTCAAGCATATTTTCGGTGAACTCCATCATCCAGTTGTAATCTTTGTAGGCTACATATAATTCAACTTGTGTGAATTCCGGATTATGGAACCGTGACAGACCTTCATTCCTGAAATCTTTGGAGAATTCATATACGCCATCAAATCCACCTACTATCAATCGTTTCAGATACAATTCATTGGCAATGCGTAAATATAAATCCATATCCAACGCATTATGGTGCGTTACAAAGGGCTTTGCTGCTGCTCCGCCATAAACAGGTTGCAGAATTGGAGTTTCCACTTCCAGGTATCCTTTGGCATTCATCATTTCCCGCATCACCTGAACCATTTTCGTGCGTTGTTGAAATGTTTTACGCACATCGGGATTCACAATCAGATCCACATAGCGCATTCGGTAGCGCTGTTCTTTGTCGGTAAAAGCATCATGGACAACCTTCTCGCCATCTTCATTTTCCACTTCTTTTGGTGTGGGGATGGGGCGAATGGTTTTAGATAAAAATGTAAATTCCTGGGCATGAACCGTTGTTTCTTCGGTCCGGGTTTTAAAAACAAACCCTTTGATGCCAACGATATCACCAATGTCTACCAGTTTTTTAAATATGGTATTGTATTCTTCTACTCCAACATCATCACGCCGAATATATACTTGTATGGTACCTTCCGAATCCTGCAGATTAAAGAATGAGGCTTTCCCCATTATCCGGCGCGTCATCACTCGCCCAGCAACAGAAACAACATCCGTATCAGGGTTAGATTTTTCATCCCGGATCAGAGATTTATCAGCTAATATTTGTTTTGATGTGTGCGTAACGTCATACGAGTAAGGGTAGGGGGCAACTCCTAATTCATGGAGCTGTTCAAGTTTTTCCCGGCGAATTTCTTCTTGTTCCGAGTGGGATAATTCCTGTTCAGACATTTATAAATATTTGTTTGATTAAGCATTCAAGACGAAGCTGTAAAAATACCGAATTGTGTTGATAGTTGTGAGTAAGAACCGTAATTAGTTTTTTGGGTTGAGATATCAGCCTGATTGTGCAGTAAATATAATTAGAGCATCTCCGGGAAAATCAATTTTATAAGAAATACTGCATAATCGGGCGGTTTTTATTTATGAAGTATTTTTAACTTTAATTAGTCATAAGGGTTTAATAGCTTTAGGAAAATAAACTTGTCTATGCTTTAGGAAGGGTCATTTTTTGGCTACATATTAGAAGTATAATTAATTAATTAATCAGTCGGCGATGAATATGAAAAATCAACTAATAGTATGGCTTATTTTGGGGTTAGCCATATCAGGTTGTGAAATACCCAAAAAACCAAATTTTACCACATCACATAAAGTAGAAGCTCCTTTAATGTACAATAAAACTTTTCAGTTTATGGGAGATTCTACAATGAACGTCTTAATTGACACGACAACAGCAGATCTCGATTCTCTTTTTTCTGTTGATGGGAATAATTTTATTACCATTTCCAAAGAACAGGATTTTGAATTTGGGGATATGAATGACGGAATCCCTACTATAAATGTAGATCCTGCTTCATTTTCTTCGGAAGTTGGCGAAATTGAAATCACCGACTTTTCTGAAGAATCAGGAAATATTGGTGAAGCCAGTTTTGAAGATTTGACTGGTGAAGATCCGGGTTTTATTAGTGCGGGTGACCCTGTTCCGAATCAAACAGTAAACCGCGAAGTTACCATCGATCTTAATACAGATCTTTTTGAAAGTGCTACTTTTAAAAACGGATCTTTGGATATAACTCTTCAAAATAATCTTGGGTTTGACCTGGATGATATAAATGTGGTTTTAGTTTCAGATCCTGATCCAAACAGCTCGGGTGAAGAGGAAGACATTGCCGATGGTAGCAGTGGTTTTGTTGCGGATGATACCGAAACCGTAATCAGCATTCCATTTACTAATTGTGAAGTTGATCCGACGAATTGCCAGCTTTTTAACCCAAATGTTCGGGTTTCCATTGAATGGACCGGGACCGGCCAAACCTTTAACCGGGTGCCGGAATCACTGATTGTTGTTTCAGCCCTTGGTAATGAATTAACTGCCA
>JBBDLQ010000130.1:4324-7249 GCA_040878765.1 Balneolaceae bacterium
AATAACAACCCGCTTACGCTTAGTTATACCGGAGATCAGCGAATCAGACGTGCAGATGATACTGGCCCGGGATTTTCACCAGAAGCCAGTATAAGCCTGGCCGGTTGTGAGTTGTATGCATTGAATAACGAAGTGAACTATACCATTGATGCCTTTACAGAGAATACTAAAACAGCTCCTGTTGGAGATCGAATTCGGGTTATTAATGAAGCCGATTCCATTTCCTCTTCAGTTGAAATCATTAATATGGAAATTCAGCAGGCAACCGGTATTGTTAAGCGCCAAAGTGTTTTACTGAATGATGATGCCGATGGTGATGAAATACTGGATTTATATAATCCGGATGAGGCGGAGTTAACTGAAATTGATGGTCTCTCAGATCTTTCTAAACAACTGGATAACATCGACTTCACGAATCCACGCCTAACCATTAACTACTTTTCAAACATTGGGTTGCCTACAGCTATATACGGAGCATTTGTTGGCAGAAACAGTAATGGCGAAGAAGTTTATTTACGGCCTTCATCATCTGTGTGTGATGCAAGTTCAAATTTTATTTGTACTGTGAGTTCAGCATCTGAAATTGACAGCCTCTGGGCAAACGGTTCACCGCTTAATGTAAGTCAGGTGGTTAAATTTGTTCTTGAGGAAATAGATGATCCTGCCGGGCGATTTGGTTTCCCAATAGAATTCAACAGAAATAACTCCAATGTTGATGACTTCCTGAATAATTTACCTAATGAAATCCGGTTTATTGGTAAATCGGTTATTAATGAAGATGAACAAGAAGCCACTATTTTAGACACACTCATTTTTGAACCTAAAATAAGTATTGATATACCATTAGCATTTGCTACTGAAGAAGCGGCAACCTATACGGATACCGTCAATCAGGACCTTGGAGGAATGCCTTCACCTGATCAGGGTGATTCAAATACAATAACCGAGGGTATACTATACATTGATTATGAAAACGGTCTTCCTCTTGGAATAGATTTGGATATCAGTTTTATGGATTCAACTCATACTATATTTGAATCAATTCCTGTAGCTGGCGAAAACATCAATTTGCTTGCTTCTGGTATTGATGCTAATTCAAGGTTTGCAAACAATCCAACTATTGGTACCATGCAAATTGCACTGAATGAAAATCAACTCAGGCAGTTGTATAAAACCCGGTTTCTAAAAATTTCTGCCCAAATACTTACCACCGATAATAGTGGTGACGGGGGAGGGGATGAAGTCAGGCTTCGAACTACTGATTTCATCAAACTTTCGGTTCGCGCTGAATTAACCATCGAATCGGAGGTAAATTAAAATGAATATTTGGGCTAATAAGAACATCATGAAAAAGATAGCAGTATTATTAATTGTAGTATTTGGGGTTTCAGTAACAGCATTAATGGCACAATCAAGGCATTTTAATGCTCAATCATTGGGAATGGGTAGCGGCGGTACCGCTTATGTTGATGGATATCACGCTAACTTCGTAAACCCTGCAAACCTGATGCTCGATAATCACCATAAAAAAACCACGATTGGTTTTGTAAATGTTGGTGTGAAAGCAGGAGGAAGCCTTGCAAATGTTGCGGTATATAATAAATATCTTACTACCGGACAGTTAATTGCCGGCGACACCAGGACAAATATGCTGAATGAATGGTTTGGAGAAAATTCGTCCAACATGCGTCAATTATCTACAACCATTAGCATAGCGCCCTTTGGTTTTTCTCACCGATCATCGGAACAAGCTTTTAGTTTAGCTTCCCGTGTTCGGGTTACAGAGCAATTTGCAATCAATAAAGGGATGGCTGAATTGTTAACTTATGGGCTTGATTCAGATAAATTTGCCACTCCGGTTCCAGTTGATTTTAATACCAACACCGTTGTATTTGCAGAAGTCTCACTAGGGTATGCACGGCATTTGGATTTTATTGAGATCCCGGATTTATTCTTTGCAAAAGACATCAAATTATATGCCGGAATTGCTCCCAAATATTTATATGGGATTTATACGGCAAACCTGGATTTCAATTCAACCCTGCAAATGGACCGGGGAAGTGCATCTGATCCATTTACAATTCACCACCGCTTCAATTATAGTTTGCAGACCATAGGATTGCTATCACAACAATTGCAAGAATATGAAGCAGCCTATAACCTGGATAAAAATGCTGAATTAGGTGATTATGTTGATTATTCGGGAGATGACCTTGGCGAAGCACAGGCGACCGGATTTGGATTGGATATAGGTGGTACTCTTGAGATGGATGTATCCGCATTGCCGATACCATTGTTTATCGATAAAGATAAAACACTGAGAATTTCCATGTCATTAACGGATTTAGGGAAGCTAAACTTCGATCAAACCCCATCAAGCGTATATGCCGATGCTGAATTCAGCTATGTGGGTGCGCAGGATGAAGACGATTTTGACAGCTTCTTTGATAATCTGTCAGATAGCCTTCAAAATGATGTATATGGGAGATTTGATTCCGAGGAAATTGATGGAATAAATTACAGTTTACCGGGGATGTACAATTTTGGTGCTTCCCTTGAAATGGGAAAACTATTGGTTGCCCTGGATTTCGGTATGGGTTTCAATAATAATGGAATTAACAGCAAGAGAAGTGCCCTGAATCTCGGCGCTCAATATCGTCTGCTTGGTTTTATGCCGATTCGGGTAGGTACACGCATAGGAGGATATTCTTCAGCGACATTTTCAGCCGGTTTCGGGCTCGACTTCAACTTCCTGGAATTTTCTGTGGGAGCATCCACCGTTTCGAATTCTGAGAACTTTGGAACCTCAGCTGGTGTTGCCTGGAGTGGTCTTATTATCCGATTCTAAACCTAAATTACTTGTTTAAATTATTAAGCTCGTTTCAGTTTTGGATTCTAATCCGAACAGAAACGAGCTTTTTTTTA
>JBBDLQ010000130.1:7349-19687 GCA_040878765.1 Balneolaceae bacterium
GCAGAACTCACAGTAATTACTAATTTTATTTAAAAGATACGCCAGCTTCTTTCATTTCCTTCATGGCTGCATCCACTGAGCCGTTAATATCTATACCGCGAACCGCATTTTTTATCAGAGTTACTTTATACCCTAATTTAACAGCATCCAGACCGGTCCATTTAACACAGAAATCGGTTGCAAGACCGGTAATTACCAATTCATCAACATTTCTTTCCTGAAGATATCCGTGAAGGCCGGTAATGGTTTCATGATCGTTTTCGAAGAATGCCGAATAGGAGTCAATATGTTCACGGAATCCTTTTCGGACAATTACCTGGGTTGGATTAGTTTTTAAATCGGGATGAAATTCCGCCCCTTTAGTTCCCTGTACACAATGGTCAGGCCAAAGAACCTGGGTACCGTATTCCATTTCAATTTCTTCAAATGGATCTTTGTCCTCATGATTTGAAGCAAAGGAAAGATGTTGAGCCGGATGCCAATCCTGGGTTTGAACCACACAATCGAATTCCGGTAATAAATTATTTATGGGTTTGATTATTTCATCTCCTCCGGGGACTTCTAAAGCTCCGCCGGGACAAAAATCATTTTGAACATCAACAATTACTAAAGCCTTCATAGTACTATTTATTTTGTATAAGTTGATTTTTCAATTCACGTAATTTCTTGCTCACACCCACTTTATATACATGGGGATTATCAAAACGTTTATGCTCGTCATTTAATTTAGACAACCTTTGTTTTGCATATTTTCTGCTTTCATCAACAGCAGGAGGTTCTATCAGCGGTTTTCCATTTTCCACTACTTTGCTTAACAATTCCTCAGATTTAAAATGCGATACCAAGGTACTTTTGTAATCAATAAATGGATGATAGATGGTATCAGTAGAATCTTCCTCATTTAAGACAATACCATCGCAATTGAATGAGCCATCCTCATTAAAATATCGAAATACTTTTTTGGTACCCGGAAGGGTGATCTTCTCCACATTTTCCGAAATTTTCAAGGTAGGCTTATTGCCTATAGAACTGAGTTTATAAACTCCATCCAAAGCTGCATCTTCATTTCCCGTAACTAATTTTGTGCCGACACCAAATAAATCGATTGGCGCTCCCTGATCCATTAGGCTCTTTATAACATATTCATCTAATTGGTTGGATGCAGCAATTTTAACATAGTCCAATCCGGCATCGTCCAACATTTTTCTGCTTCGTTTAGCTAAAAAAGCCAGGTCTCCGCTATCTAAACGAATTCCGATAAGTTTATGGCCGTTTTCTTCCAGTTCTTTAGCAACCTTTATGGCATTGGGAAGTCCACTTTTCAGGGTATTGTAAGTATCAACCAGCAGTATGGATGCATCCGGGAAGTATTTGGCATAAGTACGGAATGCAGTTAGTTCGTCTTCAAATGATTGTATCCATGAATGAGCCATGGTACCGCTAACATCAATCCCGTAACACTGTCCGGCCATTACGTTCGATGAACCATCAACTCCGCCTAAAATTGCAGCTTTTGTGGCTTGCAATCCCCCTAAACCCTGCGACCGTCTTAAACCAAAATCAAGAACCGATTTCCCTTCAGCCGCCTGTTTAATCCGGGATGCTTTTGTGGCAATCAGAGATTCAAAATTTAGTGTATTAAGCAGAACAGTTTCAATAATTTGGGTCTCCAGAATATTTCCTTCTACCCGAAGTACGGGTTCATTTGCAAATACGACCTCGCCTTCTTTTACAGAATATATTGTTCCATTAAAGCGAAATTCTTCCAGGAAATCTAAAAACTCGCTTTTAAATCCCTGTTCTTTCAGATAGGCAATTTCATCCGGGTGAAAGCGAAATTTTTGGATAATTTCCAGCAGATCAGCTAAACCGGCAAAAACCACATAACCACCTTCGAAAGGTATTTTGCGAAAGAAATAATCGAAGTTGGCCGATTTTTTATACCTGCCCGAGAAGAAATATCCCTGAGCCATTGTGAGTTCGTAGAAATCGGTGTAAAGAGCTGGTTTTGTTAACATCATTTATATACCGCCATAAAAAAGGCCTCCCGAAAATCAGAAGGCCTTTATAATTAATAGGTTTAAGTTGGAATTATTTTAGCCTCTGACCCGGCTTCGTTCAATAAATTTTTTAATTTTCTTATTGCCAATCCAAACTTTTCTGTTGGTTTGTACTTCTACTAATTCAAGGTTTATAGTATAGAATATAGCTGCTTCCTTACCACTAACCGATTCATCAATAATTGAGCTAATATTTCCAATCAACATAAAATTAGCACCCAATTCATCGGCAAGTGCGGCTGTAGATTCATAGGAAGCAAAACTCTGCTGATCCTGGCGTTCATCCCGGAGCTGTTCACGTTCATCCGAACTTGCTACTACTTGTACTAAACCTGTGTTAATAAAAGCGCGTTCCATTTCTTTAGTGATCACTTCGGTATCAATATGCTCCATGGTTTCGTTTCGCACGCGTCCTACGATGGTAACTGGCGCTTCCTCATTTTTTTCATTGAACTGAGCAAGCCACGGTTTTGAGACGGCATCACTGATCATTTCTTCAGCCACTAAGCGGGCATCTGTATCATTCCATCGCCCTGACAGGTCGGTTTGTGTATCAGCACCAACTCTGCTTACGGTTTGTGATGGGCCGCAGCTTATTACGGTGAGGGATAATATGATGAGAGGTAAAAATAAATATTTCATTGTATTTTTTTTGGTTTAAAAGTTTGCTAATAATTCACTATTTAAAAAAATATTAAAATCATTTTCAATTTTTGAACGGGCGGTAAAACCAGCTCGTTTCAGTGCATCTTCATAGGAGGGAGCACCGTCACGGCCTTCGGTTGTAAAGGTCTTAAATGAACGGTTACTTTGTTGATCAATTACTTCAATCATAAGTTCCCACTTAACAAATTCGGCATCATTTCGATTCAGGTTTGCCGGTTGTGCCTGATAAACGACATCAACGGTAAGGATAGCATTGTCAGTGTTATCTGCAATATTAAATCCTGCTTTTTGAAATACACCTGCTATGGCTGATTTCACCATTTCAGGAGCGTTTTTAGTTATGATGGTTACATTTGCAAGTTGCTGGGTTGCCCTGAATTTCTGCTCTATTCTGTTTAAGGTATTAGTAGCTTCTCCACCTGAAGCCGCACCGCCAAGAATGATATTAAGCTGTTGGGTCAACACTTCATTTACACCTGCTATTGTTTTGGCTTTTTTCAGCAGAAGCAGCTTTTGTAATAAATTATTTTCAGAATCAGCACTTTGCTCGTATTCATTTATTTTTAACGAATTATTAGAGATTTCCTGCCTGTATATACGAGATGATTCGGCCCGGTCCATTCCCGCAAGGGCATGATAGGTACCATATCCATCCACTTCTGAAACAAGGATAGTAGTGTTCATCAATTCCTGATTGGTGCCAATACGAATGTTATTTAAAAGCTGAGATGTACCTTCTGAAAACATTTCTCCATTTACAAACTGATCTATAGTTTCTGATTTCAAAACCTCAGTGGCATTTATATTCATTTTAAAAATTTGGGAAAGGCTTGAGAAGGCATCACTTCGGGCTTCTTTCAGGGTGCTTCCGCTGCCTACGGCCATTAAATATTTATCCTGACTGAATGAATTTCCTGGATTTTCTACCCAGTCGGGTATCCCATTTCCGGTTGTATTTCCAGATGAGCCGCAACCGGTAATAAAACCTGCAATCAATAGTGGCATCCAAAATAAATGGAAAATAGATTTGGCATTCATAGTTAACATGTTTCCTCAACAGCTTTAGTTCCAGTAAATAGATTCAATCAATTTTAGCTTATCATTTTCAGCAATATTGATCGTTTGTTTTTGGCCATAAATGAGCCTTCCGGTTTTGGTATAATATTCTACTATAACGTTATGTTCGCCAGGGGGTAAATTTATGACGGTGGAATAGGCTTTACCCGGCATCGTTTGCCAACTGCGTAAATCGGCTTTTTCAGTAGTTTCCTGTGCAATTTTCCCCATAATGTTTACAAAAGCTCCTAATGTTTCATCTTCTTTAGCCGCTTCCTTCTTCATTTTATTTGCGGCAATTGCTTTCAAAAAAGTGCGTACAATGGTCCGCGCATAAATTATAGGTTCTTTAACTTTATAAACTTCTTTTGCCACAAGGTCCATTTCCTCAATTAAATTCAGCGTATAGATATCTCCGTTCTCTACATTTAATTTTATAGTATGGACCTGGGAATTAAAGGTTTCGAGCGTGGGAAGAGAAAATTTTAAATAGGTATCAGATTCTTCAAGGTAAATACGAAAATCATTTTGGACTTTTACCGGAGCCCTTCCCGAAAATGCCTGTACCAGTACATTATAGGTATCAGGTTGTGTGATTTGCTCCAGATCTTTTGCTGTTGGGTTGTCGAAACTATATACCGAAGGTTGATCCTGATAAGCTTTGATCAGGTTCTCGAATTCAATTCGGGCATTATCAGGTTTATTGGTTTTGGCAAAAAGTATGGTTGAGAGGTAGCGCCCAAGTGCACTGTTTTGGACATTTGTTTTCCCCGTTTTCCATTTATCTTCACCTGTGCTTGTAGTATCAGCTTTTGAAAGAGCTTCAACCAGGCCGTTATATTTTTGGTCTAACTGTCCTAGTTTATGGGTTACCCGGCGGGCTTCAACGAGTGCTCCATCAAGGTCGTTCAAATGAATATAATTCAGGCTTTTAAATACATTGATGTATATATCCTCATAATCTTCACCATCGTAAGCAAGTGTATTATCATTCACCACAAAAGATTTTACAGCACGACTTACACTTTTAGTGAATAAATCATCAATTTGATATTCTGCATCAGTGAAATATTTACTGCTTGCTTTGTAATCTCCCGCAAAATGATTTACCAAACCCCGTTCAAGATAAAGCAGAACACGATCCTTATTTTTATAGATCTGTTTTTGATCAAGTTTTTCGATCAATTGCGCGGTTGAGGAGTAATCACCTGAAGCGAATGAAGTACGCAGTTCAGATTGTGCTGAATCCAATTTATAGGAAGCGCATCCATTTATCAAAAATAAGATTACAAGTAGCCCTGTAAACCGTTTCATATTCCCCGTCATAATCAATTTAAATTTCCTTTTTAGAAATAGTAAAGTAAAGAAAATTATTTGTACCTAAATATATATGGAATTTTTTTTCACTTTCCCAATTCTTATCATAAAAAGATGACAGAAGTGGGTGTTAAAAACTACATAACTCAAGCTTGGTAAAATGTATATATTTAGTGTTCAATATGTTAAACAAAAATGACTGTTTTTTGAATACGCAATATCTGCTTCCAACATTTTTACTGAGTGCTGTAATGAGTTTGCTAATTTCCTGTGCCACTCCGGTAGCTCCAACGGGGGGACCACCTGATAAGGCAGGGCCAATAATTGAATATACCGTTCCGGAAAGCGGAACCACGAACTTTACGGGAAAGACTTTCGAGTTTCAATTCAATGAATTTATTAATAGAAATTCAGTTTCGAGGGCAATTACGGTTGAGCCTGATCTGGGTATTGAGTATGAAGTTTCCTGGAGAAAGACCAAAATGACTATCACCTTTAAAGAAGATTTCCCTGACTCAACCACCGTAATATTAAAATTAGGAACAGATATTTCGGATACAAGAAATAATAAAATGGCCAAGCCGGTTACCCTTGCCATTTCAACCGGGGATGAAATTGACAGCGGGGAAATAAGCGGTAAGATATTATTAGCAAAAGATGGAAAGCCCGCAACCGAACGTAAAGTGTTATTGTATCGCCAGCCGGCAGATTTATCCCGAAGAGCCAATTATGAGGCCCGAACTGATACAGGTGGTGTTTTTAATTTTTCCTATTTGGCGGAAGGTACTTACAAAGTGCTTTTGGTGGATGATCGAAACAGGAATAAGATATGGGACAGGGAAAATGAATCAGCTTATCCATTTTACAGGGAGAGTATTCAATTGGGTAAAAGTGCCAGCGACACTTTGGATGTACTTTATACCACTCAAGTTGATTCAGTAGCGCCGGTATTGCAAGGAGTTGGATTGTTTTCAACCAACAGAATGCGCTTGCGCTTTAGTGAAGATGTAAAAATCCAAAATGATGCAGAATTATTAATTACTGATTCGCTTGGAATGAACTATTCGAGCGCCTACCCCTTATATGTTTCCCCAAAAGAAAGATTTGTCGTTTTTGCCCAAAGCGAAGAACCGCTGCTTGAAGATACTGAGTATGAAATAAGCATTTCAGGAATCGGGGATTTGGCCGGTAATCCCGCTGATAATACGCGATTTTTATTCACCGGTACCGCCCAGGAGGATACTACCCAACAGCGAATTATAAATGCAAACGGGGAAAATGGTTTATTACAAAATCAAAATTTTGAAGTTACCTTTGCTGCTCCGGTTTCAGAGCCTGAAATCATGGATTCATCCGTAGTTATTGAAGGAACAGTAGATTTTGAGGATTGGCCAGAAATGGAAACCGATCGCAATAAACTTTTGGTAAAACCACAGGGTGAATGGATTGAAGGCCTCGAATACCAGTTTTTGGTTTGGAATCCTGCTACACAACGGCGCACATTATTTGAACCTGAAGTGTGGGATTCTACGGAGTATGGAGAAGTCGAAATTAATCTCCATAATGTAGATTCAACCTCCATTCATTATGCTCAGTTATTAGCCCCGGATGGGGAAGAATTGAGATTTACTGAATTCACTCTTTCAACTACATTAACGGATCTTCCGCCACTCAGATATACACTAATCATTTTTCAGGATGATAATGGAAATGGAATTTGGGACCGCGGAAAAGTATTACCTTACCAGGCACCCGAGCGGTATTATGTACAACGAAATTTACGGGTACAGGAAGGATTTACTTCCGAAGTAAACATCACATTTGAATAATTATGAAAGAATTAATTTCAACTTATATCGATGAAATATGGCATCTGCCGCTTTTGGTAGGATTCATCATTTTTATGACCATCCTCATTTCTGCTGTAACCTCAAAGGTTTTCAGTGTACTTATTTATCGAAACAGGATTGTAGAAGACAATAGTGATGTAACAAGTTTGATCTTCTTTAGAAGGTCGGTAGTGGTGCTCATTTATATTGCCGGTTTAAGCTTTGCAATGTATATGATTCCTCCGTTTCGAATTATTGGCGGTTCATTATTAGCCGGAGCTGGTTTATTGGCTGTTGCAGTTGGTTTTGCCTCTCAGGCCGCTCTTTCAAATGTGATAAGCGGGTTATTTATAGTTTTATTCAAGCCCTATCAAATAGCCGACCGGATTCAGGTTCGGACTGATTTAATGGGGGTGGTTGAGGATATTAACCTTCGCCACACGGTAATTCGAAATTTTGAAAACAAGCGGATCATCATACCGAATTCGGTGATAAGTACCGAGGTTCTCATAAACTCAAACTATGAGGATAGCAAGATCTGCAAATGGATTGACATGGGAATCAGCTATGATTCTGATGTAGATAAAGCCAAAGCCATAATGAAGGAAGAAGTGCTCAAACACCCATTATTTATAGATAACCGAACCGAGGAACAAAAGGAAGAGGGTATAGATATTGTTCCAGTTCGTGTTGTTATGATGGGAGAGTCATCGGTGAATTTACGGGCATGGGCATGGGCTAATAATCCACCGGATGCGTTTGTAATGGGCTGTGATTTGATAGAGAGCATTAAAAAACGATTTGATAAAGAAGGGGTTGAAATTCCGTTTCCTCACCGGACGCTGGTATATAAAAATCCTAAAGCAGCACCTCCTGATAGTACTATTTGAGCTGAGTACCACGCTTTTTCATAAAATTCAAATATCAGGCTCTTTATTGGGTGCACGAAAATCATGGTTGCTGAATACATCAGATAAAATCGATTGTTCAATAAAGCTCCTTTCTCCGGATTTAGTTGGAATTCTGACAATTAAATGGATTTCACCTGCAACCGGTATTTGTAATGTCACCCTTGGTTCAACAGATGGAACACTTAATCCCCGTTCTTCACTTATTCGACTCATATGTTTCTTAACTTCAGGCAGATAGGGTTTACAGTATTTATTGGCAGCTTTTAAAACTTCTTGCTGGGCAGCTTTCCAGTTTTCTTCTCTTTTAAACGGAATAGTAAAAACATGAAGCACATAATCGTTGGTAAAGCTTTCATTTATCAGCGGCTCAGATACAAACAGCGAATTCGGAATTACGGTCATTCTTCCGGTACGTTGATGAGTTAATTTCCCCGGCCCAACTTCGAGTACCGTTGTGGCAAGAAGGTTTTGGTCGATAACATCTCCGCGAAAATCCTTTATCTGAATTCGATCTCCAATATTAAATGAACGGGCTCCGGTTTTCAGGATAGAACCGGTAATACAAAGAATGAGCTCTTTAGTAGCAACTACAAAGGCAACGGCAATCGCAACAATAGACAGGGCAAAGGTACGAAGTTCATTACTCCAGATAATGGCCAATCCAAGTATAAGAAGTAAAATCAATCCATTTCTTACCTGCACATGCCACTTACGCCTGAGCTCTGCCGAAGTAATATTTCTTTTTAAATACCTGGTCAATAAAACCCGGACTACGATAAAGCACAGGAACAAAAGGGCTGTGCTCATCAACGATTTTGATAATCCTTCAAACATAAAGAATTCAGACAGATTAGCCTCAAGTTGCTGGTAAAAGTCATTCATACGGCTGCAAATACTTGGTGTGGGTTAAAAGATGTACAAATTTACGAAAACTTTTATGCTTGTGAATCAACAATCGAATATCCATTAACAAATCCTTATCTTGTGAAACCGCTTCCAAACATCACGAAATAATATTATGCCGGTAGAAACAACATCAACATCCCCAACAAAAAAAGCAGCTGCACAATCGGAAACGAAAAATAATGTGCAGGAACCGTATAAGTCTGAGCATAAAATCCGCTTTGTAACGGCTGCAAGCTTATTTGACGGACACGACGCCAGCATTAACATTATGCGACGAATTTTGCAAAGCAGCGGGGCGGAGGTCATTCATCTGGGGCACAACCGGTCGGTGCATGAAATTGTGAATTGTGCGATACAGGAAGATGCCCAGGGAATCGCCATTAGCAGCTACCAAGGCGGACATGTGGAGTATTTTAAATACATGATCGAGCTGTTGGAAGAAAATGGAGCCGGTCATATCAAAGTATTTGGCGGCGGCGGCGGGGTGATTGTAGAGGATGAAATTGAGGAACTTCATAATGCGGGCATTACTCGCATATTTTCGGTGGATGACGGAAGCAAAATGGGGCTTCAGGGCATGATTAACTTCATGCTGGAGGAATGTGATTATGACCCGGTTTCAAAAGCTAAACCCGAGATCAAAAAAATTCCCAAAAGGGATAATATTGCATTAGCACGGGCGCTAACAGCCATCGAAAATGAACAAACAGATATTGTTTCTTTTAAGGATGGAAAACTGCTGGATGAAAAGGGCAAAGAAATTAAAAAAGCTTCCAAAACCATTCCCCTTGTAGGAATTACCGGAACCGGCGGCGCAGGAAAAAGCTCATTGACGGATGAATTAGTTCGACGATTTTTGACTGAATTTGAAGATCTGACCATCGGAATCATTTCTGTAGACCCTTCCAAGATAAAAACGGGCGGGGCCTTGCTTGGAGATCGAATACGCATGAACAGCATTGATACCGACCGCGTTTTTATGCGAAGTATGGCCACACGGGCTTCCAATCGCGCTACCAGCAAAGGCCTCTTAGGTGGTATTGAGCTGTATAAAGCCGCGGGATTTGATTTGATCATTGTGGAAACAAGCGGTATTGGTCAAAGTGGAACCGAGATTGTAGATATTGCGGATATCCCACTTTATGTGATGACTAGCGAATATGGAGCTGCCACCCAGCTTGAGAAAATCAACATGCTGGATTTGGCGGAATTGGTGGTGCTCAATAAATTCGAGAAAAAAGGTTCTTTAGATGCCCTGCGTGATATCCGAAAGCAGATGATCCGAAATACCGGACAATGGCATGCCAAACAGGAAGATATGCCCGTTTATCCGACTATTGCAGCTCAATTCAATGATGAAGGGGTGAACCGCTTGTTTAAAGCATTGGTTGATAAAATAAACGACCGTTATGAAATAGGGTGGGAGACGAAGCTTTATACCAACCCCGAGCCTGCCGAAGGCATCCAAGCCCAGGCCATCATCCCCGGAAAACGCGTGCGGTATTTATCTGAAATTTCAGAGACCGTGCGAGGCTACCACGAGTGGGCAGAGGAACAAGTGGAAGTGGCCTCCAAACTGGATCAGGTTTCAGGAACCATAGAACAACTCGAAAGCTGGAATCCCGATGAAAAAGCGGTGATGCAGGACAATCTATCTAAAATGCGGGAGCATTGGTTATCTAAACTGGATACGCTTCCCAGGAAAATTCTGGACGGCTGGGATGATTTGTTTGAGAAATACCAGCAGGAATATTTTGAAGTGAAGATCCGTGACAAGAAATTTAAAAATCAGTTATATCGAGAATCCTTAAGCGGATTGATGATTCCGCGGGTATCACTCCCGAAAACCAAGAATAAGGGGGAACAGCTTAAGTTTGCTTTGAAGGAAAATCTGCCCGGCTATTTTCCGTACACCGCCGGGGTATTTCCTTTTAAGCGGGAGGGAGAGGATCCCACCCGGATGTTTGCCGGTGAAGGAACCCCGGAGCGAACCAACAAACGGTTCCATTATGTGAGCGAAGGCATGCCTGCCGCACGACTTTCTACAGCTTTTGATTCTGTAACGTTGTATGGAGAAGATCCCGGTTATCGCCCTGATATTTATGGTAAGATCGGAAACTCCGGGGTCAGTATTTGTACCGTGGATGATATGAAAAAGCTGTATTCCGGCTTTGAACTGACTTCCCCGAAAACTTCTGTTTCCATGACGATTAACGGTCCCGCCCCCATGATTCTTGCAATGTTTATGAATACGGCCATCGATCAGGAAGTGGAGCGGTATCTTAAAAATGAAGGAAAGTGGGATGAGGCGAAAAAGAAAATCAATGCATATTTCAAAGAGCATGGAGTGAAACAGCCAGAGTACGGCAGTGAGATTCCGGCGGGGAGTGATGAATTTGGCCTGGCTACGTTAGGAATTTCAGGCGATCATCTGGTAGAAAAAGAAACGTATGAAAAAATAAAAGAGGATACGCTATCGGTAGTCCGCGGAACAGTTCAGGCTGATATCCTTAAAGAAGATCAGGCTCAAAACACCTGTATTTTCTCTACTGAATTTGCCCTTAAAATGATGGGGGATATTCAAACCTATTTCACGGAACATAAGGTTAGAAATTATTATTCGGTGTCTATTTCCGGTTATCATATTGCGGAAGCAGGGGCCAATCCCATTACCCAGGCGGCTTTCACGCTGGCCAACGGATTTACCTTTGTGGAATATTACCTCGCCCGCGGATTGGACGTAGATGATTTTGCCCACAATCTCTCGTTTTTCTTCAGTAATGGATTGGATCCCGAATATGCGGTGATTGGTCGGGTTGCCCGGCGCATTTGGGCGGTAGCCATGAAAAATAAATATGAAGCCAATGATCGCTCTCAGAAACTAAAATATCATATTCAAACCAGCGGACGTTCACTTCACGCGCAGGAAATTCAGTTCAACGATATCCGAACCACACTGCAGGCGCTGCTGGCTATTTATGACAACTGTAATTCACTTCATACTAACGCTTATGATGAGGCTATTACGACTCCGACTGAAGAATCCGTACGGCGGGCATTGGCCATTCAGATGATCATCAACAAGGAGATGGGAACGGCTAAAAATGAGAACATCAATCAAGGCTCCTATTTCATTGAAGAACTCACGGATTTGGTTGAAGAAGCCATCTTAACAGAGTTTGACAGAATCACCGAAAGAGGGGGCGTGTTAGGTGCGATGGAAAGCATGTATCAGCGTGGAAAGATCCAGGATGAGAGCTTGTATTATGAATCCAGAAAACACAGCGGGGAGCTGCCTATTGTTGGGGTGAATACCTTCCTGAATGATAAAGCCGGAGAAGAAGATAAAAAACCCGTTGACCTGATTCGTTCTACCGAAGAAGAAAAACGTCAGCAAATTGAGAACCTGGAGCAGTTCTGGAAACGCAATGAGAAAGAGGCGGAGGAAGCCCTCGAAGCCCTCAAAGACACCGCCCGCAACAGCGGCAATCTCTTCGAAGAACTGATGGAAACAGTGAAAGTGGCTTCGCTGGGACAGATTTCTCATGCCTTGTATGAAGTGGGCGGGCAGTATCGGCGTAACATGTGATCAC
>JBBDLQ010000131.1:0-3086 GCA_040878765.1 Balneolaceae bacterium
GTGATGGCCGAACAACTGACGTTGCATGAAATCGGATTTATCGATCCTTTTGCCCTTGGATTTGGAGCTTTTATTGGGTTTATAGGGATCGGGCTTGGTTCGCCCGGAAATCCGCATATTCTTTCCCGCTATATGTCCATTGATGACCCGAAGCAGCTAAAATACGTAGCGGTGGTCGGCACCATCTGGAATGTTATGATGGCAGGCGGGGCTGTTTTAATTGGATTGGTCGGGCGGGCCTATTTCCCTGAAGTATCTATGCTGCCGGGTGCTGATACTGAAAATCTGTATCCGTTATTGGCTCAAACTCAGCTTCATCCCATCTTATTTGGTGTAGTGATCGCCTCTATCTTTGCAGCAATAATGTCTACCGCCGATTCCCAGCTTTTAGTAGCTGCTTCCAGCTTAGTGCGGGATTTGTATGACAAGCTCATTAAAAAAGAAGAAGACCTTCCACAAAAGACCCTCGTGCTTTACAGCCGAATTATTGTTGTGGTGTTGGTGATTCTGTCGCTGTTGTTTGGACTTTTAGCCGAGAACATTGTCTTCTGGCTGGTACTTTTTGCCTGGGCAGGATTGGGCGCTTCAATTGGCCCGACCTCCATCATGGCACTTTACTGGAAAAAGACTACCAAATCCGGAGTTATCGCAGGATTACTCACTGGATCATTCGTGACCATCATCTGGTATTTTGTCCCCGTTTTGAAGAATAATATGTACGAGCTTGTTCCCGGCTTTTTCCTCGGATTATTCGCTACCTGGATTGTCAGCAAATTCACTCAAACCCCAGAGAAAATCGAAGAACATTTTGAGGAAATGGTGAGGGAGTAGAGGTTTCGTTATTCGCTTATTTCCAAGATTGATAACATTACCACTGGTTCCACACGCTCTGCGTTGGAACCAACGATAATGTTAGAACCTGAGTTCGATTAAAAAAACCAATTGCTCCGGCCTGAAGGCCGGTGAATCACATCTTATAGGCCCTGAAACCCGAGTCTTAAATGTGTTATAAGCCATTTTATGCACCGAGGGTTGGCCTATGCAGGCTTAAAAGTTTGCATAGCCAAAGCTTTGAATCATTTTAAGCCACTATACACATTGGGGCAAAGCTTTAATTTTAAAGTCCTTTTATTCACCGGCCTGAAGGCCGGAGCAATTTATTACTATCGAAAGTATAAATCCGCCCAGGGCATCCCTTCGGGAGAACTCAGGTTTAGAACAAAAGTTGAATTGAACTCTGTTTTAACACAGCCCGGGGATTTATCCCGGGGTTAAACGATAATACAGAAACAACCTCCGCCCGGGTGGTTTTAGTGGCTATAAGCTATTTCGGGGGTTGGGCAATCCATTTTATTTCATCACCTATTGCAGGTGGACCTGAGCTCTTATTCTTCGGAAGTCCAATACCCAACCGTAATAAATGATAAAGCCGAAGCTGAAATCCCAAACACATTTGGGTCAAGGCTAAATGGAAGATTTTCAGTCCCCACAAATAATTGAAGCAACAGCGTTGTACAGCCACCAACCAACATGGCCGTCATTGCGGCGGAAGGAGTGCTTCGTTTCCAGTACAAAGCTCCGATCACCGGAACAAACAACCCCGATACCATAAAGGCATACGAATAGAGCATCAGTTCCAAAACGTTTTCCATGGAGTAGGCCAGGAGAATAGCCAGCACCCCAATAATCAGTGTAACTACTTGTGAAGTTTTCAAAAAAGAACTGCTCTGATGATCCATCTCCCGGATCTTTGCTATGATATCTGTTACCACATTTCCGGAGGAAGCCATCAGGCAACTATCAGCCGTAGAAAGTATGGCGGAAAAATATGCCGCCAGCATCACCCCCATAAAACCTACGGGAAGTACTGTTCGGAGCAGCATCGGCAGGCCGGTTTCGGGATCTGTTTCACTGAGGTTGGCGGCTCCGAGATAATCGAACATGCCCTGGTCGGCAGCTACGCGGGCAAAAAGTCCAAGCAACACACCCATGAATGCCATCACCGGCCATTCAAATAATCCCGCCATGTACCATGCACGTTTGGCTGTTTTCTCATCCCGGCAGGCATAAATTCGCTGGTAGAGGGTCATTCCCACATACCAGATTGGGAAGATGGTTACCAGCCAATACACTAAATTCTGCCAGGAAACATTAGTCAGGGAAAGCATTTCCGGGGAAACGGTTGATTGAATGGCCTCCCAGCCGCCAACGGCATTATACGAAATTGGAATCCCTACAAAGACAAGTCCTAACATAAGGATCGTCCATTGGATGGTATCGGTATAAATTACGGCCTTCAATCCGCCCAATACCGTGTACACCACAGCCACAATTCCCATAATCAGAATAGCCATACCTAAATCCAGATTGGCAAATGTTCCGTTAGCGAGTTTGGCCCCTGCTAAAATTTGAGAACTGGTAAATCCCGCATAACCAACTGCTGATATCACTGCCGCCACCAAAGCAACTTTTGCCGAATAATGGTGTTCAAAAACCTGCGGAAAGGTAAATGCTTTTTTAAAGACCGGGTTCTGTTTTACTTTAGGAATGAGAAATACCGCGGCCGACCATGCCCCAATAAATCCGGTGAAAAGCATCCATGAGCCGGACAGTCCCATCGTAAAACCAAGGCCTCCCAGTCCTATAGAAAATCCGCCCCCAACATCTGTAGCTACAACCGACAGGCCAATGTGCAGGCTGCTCATATTACGCCCGCCTACATAATAGTCATCGCCCCCTTTATTCTTGCGATAGAAATAAAAACCAAATGCCAAAAGCCCAATTATATAAACGATGAAAATCAATAAGTCGATTGGATGCATGGGTAAGTGAGTTTACTCCTGATGAATTTTAGATGGATTTGGCTTCACTAACTATTCAGCTGATTTTATTTAATTGCGCTAAAATGCCTTTAAAGACCACTAATTATAAGACTATTGAGGCGCAGCTTCAATTAATAACCGGGTTTCGGGATTTAACGACAACACAGAATCAACCACCGCCCGGTTGATATTTGGGATTAATGGATTTCCCTGATTTTTTGGGCATATTGAATACTTCAATAGTAGATACCCCAGTCATTCTGA
>JBBDLQ010000132.1:0-9540 GCA_040878765.1 Balneolaceae bacterium
TTCACCTAATAAAACCACACCAAATATCAAACCCAATACCGGCACAAGGTTTTGATAAGCAGCGGTTCGTACGGCTCCGATTTTTTTCACGCCATTGTTCCAAAGTATATAGGCCAGTCCCACTGAGAGTGCCCCGCTATAGAAAACTCCCCCATAACCTAATAAGGAAATTTCAGACCAGTTGAGTTTAATCATAAAGGGCAAGCCTACAATAGAAAGTGCGATTAAACCAACAACCGACATAAATGCTGAATATTGCAGCGGACTATACACTTTTAAATATTTACGTGATAAAATAGTATAAGTGGCCCAGCATATTGCTGCAATTAAGGTGATCACATTGCCTAAAAAGGTTTCAGATTCGAAAGAAATGGAACCTTCCCCACCTAATATTATTAATGCAACACCCGTAAAGGCAAAGAATACACCCAGGGATTTAAATATGGTTAGTTTCTCATCGGTGAAAAATTGTGAGAGCAGAGCTACCCATATCGGTATGGTACCTAACATCACTGCTGCATTGGCTGCATAGGTATAATTAATGCCTATTATGAAGAACATTTGGTAAAACAGATTCCCCACAATCCCGATTCCTATAAGCTTCCAAAAATGTTCTTTTTTGACCTTAAGCGAATATCCTTTTTTCCGGGCTGCATACCATAATAAAGAGGTGGCAAATATGAACCGCAAAGCATTGAAGCTGTACGGATCCATCTCTTCCAGGGAAACTTTGACTACGCTAAAATTAAGTGCCCAGATTATTGCAACAAGTATCAGGCTCAGGTCAATTAAATAGGGGCGATACAATGGCTGATTTTTTTAAGTGAGGCCAAAGGTAAGAGGATTTGAGTTTTAAACCGAACCGAATGTTGATCGTTTGATCTCAATATCTGTTAATAGTTATATCTGTGATAATCATTTCTTGCGAACAGGCTTTTTTGTTTGCAAAAACTTTTATCTTAAAAGTAAAGACTAAATAAACTCATATCCGTGATACAAAGACTTCAAACCATATTTCTGGCTGTAGCTGCTTTATTAAACCTCACCGTTTACTTTACCCCAATTTATGAGAAAGCAATGAGTGATCCGCAAAATTGGATTGGTATCGGACTTGCTTCATCGTTACTCATTGCAATGATTCTTAATGTGGTGAGCATATTTTTATATCAAAACCGGAAAAATCAAATTAGCTGGATTAAACGCTCGGCATTATTCCAGGTAATTGCATTTGGTTTTTGTGTGGGTGTTTTATTTTCACTGGGTGGAATTGGGACCTATTTGTGGGACGAAGCTTTGGGCACGGGTTTGGTTTTTCTGGGGCTGATTTTCCAGATTCTTGCGCTTCGGTTTATTCGCAAGGATGAGGAATTGGTACGTTCCATGGATAGAATCCGGTAGAGGTATTTTGAGCCAAAACTACTCCAAATTTAAAGTATATACCATACTTGCCATTGGTTTAACAACCTTTGGTTTTGCGCCGGTACTTGTCAAGTTCGCCACCGATTATTCCGCCCTTCTGTTGGTAACTATCCGGACAATCGGCGCTTTTTTTATGCTGGTTCCGTTATATCTCTATCAAAAGCAGAGCAAAAAGTACGATGTAAAACCAGTAGGACATGACAGCAAATGGATGGCGCTTGCCGGAATTGCGCTTGGGTTGCATTTCACTTTATGGACCAGCTCCCTCTTTTTTACATCCGTAGCTTCGGCCTCTGTGCTGGTTACTATTCATCCCATCATGCTGATTGTTGCTGAACGGGCATTATTTAAAATGAAATTTCCCGTTACCGTTTGGATTGGGGTGTTCGTGGCATTTTCAGGTTCTGTTTTACTGGGTGTTTCGGATTATAATACAGAGTCAGTTTTCGAGCATTCATTGTTAGGGAATTTAATGGCGTTCTCGGCAGCAGCTATTTTTGCCGTATATTTTTTAATAGGAAGGAAAGTGAGGCAAAACCGGTCATGGCTGGGTTATGTGTTCCCGGTTTATGGGTATGCGGCGGCTACTTGTCTGGTTATTTTATTAATGGTGGAAGGAATTCCTGCTAAAATTGATCCCGTTGTGCTTTGGGTAGGACTGGGCCTGGCAGTAGGGCCTCAGCTAATGGGACATGGCTCACTGAATTATGCTGTTAAGTATATTTCGCCAACGCTGATTTCAACCCTTATTTTAACAGAACCTATTTTTGCCACTATCCTGGCCTTTTTTATACTTGGGGAACTTCCAGTTGTATTATCATTTATTGCAATCTTTGTGACATTAATCGGGGTGTTGCTTACCTGGAAAAAGAAACCCAAACGTCAAAGTACAGCTTAAGTTTTCGGTAGATAAACTTGGTATTAACCTGAGTTCGATTAAAAATGCTTATTTGGCTAATGAGGATACTTTTAAGTAATTATAAAACAGTCAATTAAATTTTTTAATGAACCTTTCTAACTATTTCAACGTTACAATTTCGGGTTAAGATTAGACATTACTAAGAAAAAAGGATTTCAGCTAATTTACACGTATCATTAATGTAGCAAATGACTTTGTGTACTCATTATATTTTTTGAATCATAATGATAACAACCTCAAAATATGCTTTTTGAAAGAGACAACATGACTGGAGTTGCGAAGTATGTATTGCTTGGCGGCTTCGGAGCGCTACTTTTAGTTAGCTGCTCTTCACAAACAAAAGAGGATGAGTCAAACGCCCATTCCCTTCCTGTTACCGTAACAGAACCAATAGAAAAGGACTTTGCTGAGATTAAGCAAGGCGGTGTTTTACGTATGATCACCAGCTATAGCTCCGGTTCGTATTTTTTATATAAAGGAATTCAGGTTGGTTTTGAATATGAGCTTGTTAAGGCTTTCACAAAAGAAAATGATTTAGCGTTGGAGGTTGTAATTACCGGCCCCGATGAAAGTCCTTATGATTTATTAAATAGCGGCCAGGGCGATATTATTGCGGCCAATTACACCATCACCCCGGAACGCAAACAAGTAGTTAAATTCACCCGGCCATATAATCTTGTTGATCAAATTGTAGTGGTTTCGGATGAGGTTGGGTTTCAGCCGGAAAGCATTTCTGAACTAGAGGGAATTACTATAAGTGTTCGGCGTAATAGTTCATATTATGTTCGGTTACAGGAATTAAAGGAAGAAGGTTTTCCAATTTCAATCAATATTATTCCGGAAGATATTGATACCGAAACAGCCTTATTTCACGTTGCAGACGGCACTTTTGATGCCACCGTGGCCGATGACAATATTTACGATGCCGCCAATAAATACATGCAAGGATTTGTAAAAGGTCCGCTAATTGCCGAGAGTGATACAATTGCATGGGCAGTGCGACAGAATGCCCCTGATTTGGCTCATCATTTAAACAAATTTTTATATAAACATTTTCGATTTAATGAAGACGGGATTCCAAAGAGATCTGCTTATTTAAATGTACTTCGTAAAAAGTACTTCGAGTCAGGGAATCAAATTGCGGATTATTTTAGCCCCACATATCAGGGCGATCAGTTTGGTACAATTTCGCCCTATGATAATATGATAAAGGAAATAGCGACTGAAATTGATGTGGACTGGGTAATGTTAACAGCCGTGGCAGCACAGGAATCCAAGTTTAACCCAGCTTCGGTAAGTTGGGCAGGTGCAGTTGGCATTATGCAGGTATTGCCTCGTTTTTCTGAAATTTCATCCGATTCTCTTTATATACCCGAAGTTAATATCCGGGAAGGGGCGAAAATTCTTTCATCCCATTTAAAACATTATGCATACATGGATTCTGTGAACCAATGGCAGTTTGCTTTGGCAGCTTATAATGTGGGGCAGGGTCATTTGGCTGATGCACGAAGGCTGACTATAGATCAGAATAAAGACCCAAATCAATGGGAACCGGTATCGGAATCGTTATTAATGTTAATGCAGCGAAAATACTACCAAAATGCGCGATATGGATTTTGCCGTGGAATTGAGACGGTTCGATATGTCAATGAAATTATGAACCGGTATAGTACCTACAATACCATTTTGGCTTATAATGAAACCAAGGCGAGGTCAGGTTCCGGTATTTTTGGTTTGAAAACCTTTAATTAACTTTTAGTACCAAAATAGTGATGTCGTCATACTGAACACCATTCGAAAACCGGGTGATGTCCTCAATTATAGCTTCTTTTATTTCTTTTGAGGATTTACCAAGATTAGCATTTACACATTCTACAAGCCTGTCTTCCCCATATTCTTCCGATTGATCATTATTCATAGCCTCGGTTACGCCATCCGTATAAAATACCAGCACATCCTCAGGTTTAAATACCACTGAGGAAGAAATATATGGAACCATGGAAGGCATGGCGCCTAAAATTAACCCACCATCACTCAATTCTTGAGGGGCCTTGGTATTTTGATGGAATAATAGTGGTGGATTATGTCCTGCATTTACATAATCAAATTGCTTTCCGTCTGCAGAAATTTTACCCCAGAAAAAGGTTATAAATTTATCAGCTGGGGTGTTTTTGTGGATGATATCATTAATGCTTCCTGTAGCTTCCGATAGGGAAATGTCGATTGGGGCCAATGCATGTATCATCGACTGAAGGTTAGCCATTAGTAACGATGCAGGTACTCCTTTTCCCGTTACATCGGCTATAGCCAATATATGGCCGCCGTCGGGTGTCTGAACAATATCAAAGTAATCACCGCCTACCTGCCTGGATGAAATATTAGTGGCCACTAAATCAAAGCCTGGAATAGTGGGTATTGGAGATGGCAGTAAACCTTCCTGAATGGTTTTAGCCAGATTTAATTCCTCCTCCATCCTGTTTTTCTCGATGCGTTCTTCCAGTAAATAGGTTTTTTGAATGGTAAGAAGGGCGAGGTTCCCAAGCGATTGCAGGAACTGAACCTGTTCATCACCATAAGTTTCTTTATTTGCCGGAGCCCCAACCCCAACAACACCAATTTTTTCATTCTGAAACCTAAGGGCGATAACCATTTTAATACCATTGGCGTCTAAAAAAGGACAATCTCGTTCTTCATCACAATAAAATACATCCTCAAGTTCAAAAAGTGTTTCGAGATCTTTTTGGGATGGTTTTTCCTTAAGTCCGCTGCTGGCCACTATGGATTTTTCACCATCGGTATCCAATACAAAAAAGAACGTTCGAATTAGCATTTGCCCAAGCATTGCAAACTTGAAAGTCCGGGCAATATCTTCCCTGTCAACCATCAAATTAAAGTCTTTGCTTAGCTCAAGCAGAGTATGCAGGTCATGCACTTTTCGGTCTAATTTCCGATTAATGAGCCGTAATTCCTGGAACATTCGGGAATTTGCAATTGCCACAGATGAAATTATGGTCAGGCTTTCAATAAATTCGAGTTCACTATCAGTGAGCGGTTTTTGGGTGCCCTTTGGCCCAAGGCAAAGAAATCCTAAATGGTGGTTAGTGGTTCTCAGGTTAAAGTAAATGCTACCTTCAGGAAGTCCTAATTCCACAGTCATTTCAGGAAATTCTTGTTCTGTTAATATGGAATGCTCAAGGGCTGCTTCCGGGAAATTAAGGTGAACAGTATCTTCTTCTTTCAGCGGGATTTGACCTTTGACTTTACTAACCTGATATAAATGATCGGAACCTTTGTTAATCAGGATGAGTCCCCTTGGAACCAATAATTTCCCCATAGTTATGAGGAGTAAGTTATTTAGTACAAAATCCGGTTCCTGAGATTCAATTAACATTCTGCTGGTCTCAAGCAGAGTCCGAAGCTCAAATCGGCTTTGACTTTCGCTGTTATTTGGAATAGAAGTTTTAGTTTCCACGATACGTCAAAGGTTTTTGACCATTCGTATTTCATTTTTATGGCCTTTTCGGTTGTATTGAACCTGGTCCATTAACTTACGGATGAGGTATACGCCCATTCCGCCTCGTTTCTTTTCTTTAATTTTTTTCATAAGATTTGGTTCACTATACGTACTTGGGTCAAAACTTTTGCCTTCATCCTTTAATGAAATCCAGAGCTGATTGGAATTAGAACCAATTTCGATATTAACCAGGCTGGTGGGAGAATCTTTATAAGCGTGCTTAATAATATTGGTATAGGCTTCATCAACGGCTAATCTGATTTCTGAAATATCTTTTTGGCTAAGGCCGATATTTTGTGCGTGTGCGGCAACAAAATCCCGTACTTCTGCTAAGTGCTCTGTAGAAGCTGCAACAGATAGAGTTTGTATTTGGTTAGTTCCTGCCACTCTCTTGTTATTTAATTCTGAAAGCTTATTAGTGCTTCTCTTTCATCGTCCAGGATATCATACAATGTTGGGAAGCCCAGTAAATCGAACACGTTATAAACACGATCGTTCATATTGGTAAGTTTAATGTCGCCACCTAAGCTGCGAACATCTTCTATATAGGCCATAAAAACACCCAATCCGGCACTTGCTATATAATCGAGGCCGGAACAGTTTACAACAATGGCATAGCTTTCATCATCGATTAAAGACTTGAGCGCATTCTCTAAATGAGAAGCTGTATGTGCGTCAAGCTCTCCACTGATATCCAGTATACTTACGTTATCTTTTTGGCGTGTAGCGATACTGAAATTTTTCATTCCGCTTAAATTGAAGTTTCTGAATGATGTTGAAATTGCATAATAACGTAAACCGTAGAAATTGGAAAGTTTTTAAGGGATAGATGATTACGGTTTAAGTAAAAAAAAGATACAAAAAAATAGGGCATCACATTATTCATATGCGATGCCCTGACTATTCATCAAGAGAGACGCTACTTGAGCGCATCTGTAATTAAGCAAATGCATGGGAGAGTAGCAACTATAAATTATTTGGTGTAACTACGCCTAACTTCCGGATCTTTCAACTTTTGAAACCCAATAACCGGAATTGAGTTCTTTGCCGAGTTCTTTTCCTAATTTTGATGCGGCTTCTTTAGTGTCAAAAAATCCTACACGGAGCCTGAACCAAATGTTTCCTGTTTCTTCATTTCCGGTTCTAATAATGTAAACATTTGGATATTCACGGTTGCTAATCGAATTTTTGTACGATTGAGCTTTTGCTTCAGAGCGGAAAGCTCCTACTTGTATTGCATAAGTGCCATTTTCAGAAAATTGTGCGGAAGATTTTTCTTCTTCCATTTGTTTCTGAGCCTCAACACGAGCTAAACTGTCTTCCCTGGCTTGCATCATTTGTTCAATGCGTTGTTGTTCAACCTGGCGTAATGAGTCTAGCCGGGCCTGCTCGGCTGCCTGCCGTTCTTCTTCGCTTGGGCCACATGCTTGTATACTGAATAAAGCCATTGCCAAGAGTATGGTGTAGATGCTTAATTTTTTCATAAGAATTGTAGTTAGTTAATAATTATCTGTAAGTGGCATTCCCTAAACGAATTAAACTTACGTCATCCCGCTCTGTTTCACAAATATTCACGTATCAAAACTTTCGCAAGTGTGAAAATAGTGCGTATCTTATATAGACTGAATCTAAATGAAGTATTTCTGGTTCAGATACTAGATGGAAAATAACCTTTTAAAAATATACGGCCTAACAAAATCATTTGACCAAAGCGGCCCTGTTGTTAATAACGTGAGCTTTGAGGTTGGGAAAAATGAAATATTCGCGCTGCTTGGACCCAGCGGTTGTGGTAAAACTACAACCCTGCGTCTAATAGCTGGTTTTGAACAATGCGATGAAGGGGAAGTTTTTATAGAAGATGAATTAGTTGAAAGTACTCACAAGCGTTTAACTCCCCAAAAACGAGAAATTGGTTTTGTTTTTCAGGACTATGCCTTGTTTCCACATATGAATGCACTTGATAATGTAGCGTTTGGTTTACGTGATGTTGAGCGAAAAAAACGCCCGGTTTTAGCCGAAGAGGTGTTGTGCCGAACGGGAATGGAAAAGTACAAACATCGCATGCCTGATGAACTTTCCGGCGGCCAGCAACAGCGTGTGGCGCTAGCCCGGGCAATTGCACCCAAACCCAGGTTAGTGTTAATGGATGAACCCTTTTCAGGTCTTGATGCCATGCTTCGGGATTCTACTCGGAAAGAAGTCCGCGCAATTCTTAAAAAATCAGGAATGAGTGCTATTTTAGTAACCCATGATCAGGAAGAGGCACTTTCTTTTGCTGACCGAATTGCAGTAATGAATAATGGTCAAATAGAACAGATAGGAACACCGGAAGAAGTTTATTATCACCCCAAAACACAGTTTGTTGCACAATTTTTAGGACGAACAAATTTATTCCGTGCCCATGCCGATGGATCTGATAATGTAGAAACACGTTTAGGACCGGTAAAAATCAATAAGGAAGCAAAAGGGTTAATCTTATGTTCAATACGTCCAGAACATTTGACAATAGAGCGGTGCCATGCAAATGGAACAGAAAGCGGAATTATTACAGGGCGAGAATTTCGCGGGCACGATATTACATACCATGTATTATTTAAAGGGGATAAATATATTGTGCATACCGATAATCGGTTGCTATTTGATGTGGATGAACATGTTATTGTGAAACCTCTGGAGCCAGCTGTAGTATTAGACCAAAAAGCACATTAACCATAATTAAACTTATTGAATCATGTCATTTTTTGGATTTTTACTTTTACTTCTCATTGCGGCAATTTGCGGTGGTATTGGCCAAAGTATCAGCGGTTACAGTTTCGGCGGTTGTATTATTTCCTCCGGGGTTGGTTTTATTGGTGCAATAATTGGTAAATGGATTGCAACAGAGTTGGACTTACCTGCCCTTTGGACCATAGAAATTTCGGGAAGCCAATTTCCAATAGTCTGGTCAATTATTGGCGCCGCGTTATTTACCGCTGTTTTAGGAGCTGTTTTAAAAGGAAAAAGCCCGATAAAATAATAATCGGGTTTCAAACCTGATTAGTAGCCTGCAGTTTTTCAAGCTAAGTTAGAATAAACTTAAAAATCATTTAAAAACCATTCTAAATCGGAAACAGGACATGCAGGTAGCCGTTATTGGCGGGGGAGCTGCAGGTTTTTTTGCTGCCATTTCAGCTAAAACCCATCACCCCGAAGCAAATGTGACCATCTACGAAAAGACGGATAAATTGCTTTCCAAAGTCCGGATTTCAGGTGGCGGAAGATGTAATGTAACCCACCATTGTTTTGATATTCGTGAATTGGTAAAATTCTATCCACGGGGAGAACGCCCGCTTAAAAAAGCTTTTGGGATATTTTCACCTATTGATACCATAGAATGGTTTCAGAAACGAGGGGTAGAATTAAAGACCGAATCAGACGGACGCATGTTTCCAATAACCGATGATTCCCAAACCATCATAAACTGCCTGATGGACGAGTGCCGGAAACTTGGGGTTGGCATCAAAACAGGATCAAATATAAAAAGCCTGGAAAAAGACAGGGATGGGTATAAACTTCGATTTCAACGTGGAGAGCGTAAATCGGTGGATAAGGTGATTGTGGCGACAGGAGGAAATCCAAGAGGCCGAGGATTCGATTGGTTAAGAGAGTTGGGACATGAAATTGAAGAACCGGTGCCTTCCCTGTTTAC
>JBBDLQ010000132.1:9640-13670 GCA_040878765.1 Balneolaceae bacterium
AAGAAGAACATCAACCGGCTGGTGCATTTATTGACCAATGATGAATATCAGGTGGAAGGAAAAACAACATTCAAAGAGGAATTCGTGACCTGTGGGGGAATCAGCCTTCAGGATGTGGATATGAAAACCATGCAAAGCCGAAAATCCCCTAATCTCTATTTTGCAGGCGAAGTATTGGATATCGATGGCGTAACAGGCGGCTTCAACTTCCAGGCCGCTTGGACTACGGGGTATATTGCAGGGATGCTTAAGTAATTTAAAATTTTGAATTATTGATTACTTTATCGGATCAGTACCTAAGGCCGATGGAATTTTGAACAAAGAACATTCAACTTCCAGATTACCTGTACTACGGGGTTTATAGCTAGGAAATTGGATTAATTTGAGGAATTAAATTACCTTCATGTAGGTTATACTACAAAAAGGAAAAATTATGAGTGTAATGAGTATCAGAATCCCCGATGAAAAGAGAAAGAAACTAAAGGCGTTGGCTTCTTTAGAAGGTAAATCTATGAGCAGTTTAGTAAGCGAACTAATTGACGACTATGTAGATGAAGCTATGGAAAGACTTGGGGAAGAGCATGATTTGACTGAGATCATGAAGGTTAGCGAACCTTCTTTTTCCGAGTGGGACAATGATGAGGATGAGGTTTATAATGATCTTTGACCGCTGGGATATCGTTCTTTTACCTTTCCCTTTTACTGATCTGAGTGCAACAAAGAAAAGACCGGCTTTGGTAATATCACCAAGAGAATATAATTCCGGTCCTGATGTGTTGGTGATGTTTGTTACGAGTAATCTAAAAGCAAAAGCGAAGATGGGAGATTATATTCTTACGGAATGGGAAAAAGCCGGACTGCCCAAGCCATCAATGACTCGTATGAAGATTGCAACGATCGACAAGAACCTGATCATCAAAAAAATTGCTGCCCTGACGGAAAAAGACAAATCAGCATTAAAAAGTGAACTTCAGTTATTTTTAGATATTTAGACCGGAAAGCTCAAGTAATTTTGTACTCGTTACAAAGCTCCGGCTTTGTAACGCCTTCCCGGAAGCTCCAGCTTCCCGTGTCAACATGGTATTACTTAAAAATCTGTGACTTATTATTATGGGCGGAAAGGTCGCTATACTTTGGTAAACTGAATTTAACCCCCTTACTTTTGTCTTGATACAAAAGTAACAAAAGATCAAGGCGGTAGAAAAAAGAGCTAAAGCTGACTTCATTCCGCTAAAAGAAATCAATGCTCCTTAACGCTCAGAAATTGCTTCATAGTTTTACAGCGATATGATTTCTTTCTTTACGCTACATTCTGTCATCTTCTTTACGCTCTTTTTTCTAAGGCCGATGTAAGACCCAATAAAAAATATTCAATTTCCAGACTGCCTGTACCACGGGTTAAATTACTCAACATCTTCTGAATAGATTGTCGGATTCGCTTCCCTCAAATTATAGGCACTTCTCATTACTTCCCCATAAGCCCCGGCGCTTCGGATGGCAACCAGGTCTCCGCGTTCCACTTTCGGAATAGAAATGTCTTTTCGGAAGGTATCTGAGCTTTCGCAAATGGGGCCCACCACATCGTAAGCTATCTTCTCTTTAGTGCTTGTTAACACATCAATCCGGTGTTTGGCCTGATACAAAGCTGGCCGTATAAGTTCGGTCATTCCGGCATCAACCACGGCGAAATTTTTAGTTAATCCGGTTTTAGTAAAAAGTACCCGGGTAATCAAACTTCCACACTGACCTACAATAGATCGTCCCAACTCAAAATGCAGTTTTTGGTGACTTTTCAACTGAATGTTTTCCTCAAACAACCCAAAAAATCGTTTAAAATCAGGTACTGAATTTTCATTGGGGTGATCGTAATTGATGCCAAATCCACCACCTACATTTATAACACGGAGTTTAAAACCTTTTTCTTCAATGTAATTATTGAGGGAATTTGCTTTAGCACACAACTCCTCAAACGGGATGAAATTTTCAATTTGTGAACCAATATGAAAGTGAATCCCAATGAGTTCAAGATTCTTTAAAGAAGGCAACGATTCCAATACGGAATCCAGATCCGATTCATTGATGCCGAACTTGTTTTCATTAAGCCCCGTGGTAATATATTCGTGGGTATCAGCCTCTACATTAGGGTTGAGGCGCAAGGCAATCCGTGCAGTTTTCCCGTGCTTCCCAGCCAGTTCATTCAGTACTTCCAGTTCTTTAGGAGACTCACAATTAAAGCAAAAAATATCATGCTTTAAGCCAAGTTCCATTTCTTCATCAGTTTTACCAACTCCGGCAAAAGCAATTTCAACCGGGGAAAAGCCTGATTCTATGGATCGAATAATTTCACCCCCGCTCACACAATCGGCACCCAGTCCCGCCTCTTTTATCACTTTCAAAATCTTTGGCTGGTTATTTGCCTTTAGTGCAAAGTGGATATGAAATCCTTTTGATAAGCCATACTGTTTTACCACGTTCAGTGTTTGGCGAAGCACATCCAGATCGTAGTAGTAAAAAGGTGTTTTTTGAGTTTTGAAAAAGTCGGTTACTTCCGATGGAAACATTAAAAATTATTTTAAAGAGTGAATGAGTGATTTTTGAGGCTCAAAAGATAATGAAAAAAACCGCTTGGTTTGATATGATTTGTTGATGGAGTGTATTATGAATTGACGACGGAATTGAACGCGGATAACACGGATTGGGCGGATAGTCGCAGATTTACAAATTTACCCAAATCAACAAATCATAACATTTTCGTTTGACCAGAGACTAAAAAGCCGGTATCATAGTTGAAGTAGAAAGCAAAACATCAGCCAAATTCATCAGAATAAATTTGATGAAGCGGAGGACCCGGTAGTGGGGCGAATTTCGAGCAATCGGAAAGAGCATCTATCAGCTCAAGCCCGTCAGCTAACTTCGCAGGCATTGATAGAAGATTGAGCGTGGACATGTGCGTTTTCAGTCTTCCCATCTTTACAAAAATTCAATAAGAACATAAACGCACATGAGTTTAAAACAGAAAGATTACCTGCTGAATGCCCAAAAATTTGAAATTCCTGCAAATATCGAAAAAGCTCCGGGAATTAAGCTGGGGGATAAATTAATAAAATCAGTATTACTGAGTACAGATCTGAGTTATATACAAAATCTGAATTCAGATGCTGTGATGATCATAAATCCATTTGACAAATCTAATAAGCTGGATAAGGTTGTTATTGAATTCACTCCAAAACCGGTTATCTGTGATGTGGGAGGGGGATTCCTCAGAGAAGAAGCAACAATAAAATCTGCTGTTGGAGCTTTTAAGGTTGGTGCTGCCGGGGTAGTGATTACCAAACCAACAGCTCCCGAGATCATCCGCAGAATCAGGAATGAAATAAATGGATTGCTCATTTATACCGTAATGTTTGATGCCGAACCATTTGATGAATTAGCAGATGCCGGGGCAGATATTTTTAATATTTCTACGGGGGTAGGCACTCCTGAAACCGTGCAATCGGTTAAGGAGCTTTTACCAGATATTCCCATTATGGCTAACGGTGGCCCACAGGATGCAACTATCCTCGAAACTATTGAAATGGGTGCAGATGCTATTGTATTCAATCCACCAACTGCTACAGAAATTCTGCGTTCCATTTTTGATGGATACCGGAATTATATAAGGCAATAGTCCGGCTTCAATCATTCAATTATCCCATGCTATTTTATGTATATATGGAATGTTAAAACCAAAAAGAGTATTCTTTTAAATTCAAAGAATTACAGATTATAAATAGAATTCTATGGATGTTTTTACCTCTGCTCCCCATCATGATATTTTAGTATTGGTAGTTCAAATTGGCGTGCTGCTTTTAGTGGCGCGAACTATGGGTGAGCTTGCACAACGGTTTAATCAACCTTCTGTAGTTGGCGAAATTTTGGCCGGAATATTATTAGGCCCTTCACTTTTGGCTGGATTTGTGCCCGAAATAGGCGAATGGATTGTACCTCAAAGTGAAACCCAGGGTTATTTATTGGAAGTGGTTAGCCTGAT
>JBBDLQ010000132.1:13770-19160 GCA_040878765.1 Balneolaceae bacterium
TTACCAGACTTTCTTCTGGCTGACACCAATGAACGACTGGTATTTTCCCTGTTTGTAGCCACAGCCATGTCTATCTCAGCCATTCCTGTTATTGCTAAGGTTTTGATGGATTTAAACTTGATGAGGCGTGATGTAGGCCAAACAATTATCGCGGCAGGTATGAGTGACGATACCATAGGCTGGATATTGCTTTCTATTGTAGCCGGTATTGCCAGCGGAGAATCGGTAACGGCAGGGAGTGTGCTTCAAATTGTAGGAAGTGTATTGGCATTTATGTTAGTGAGTTTTACTGTAGGCCGGTGGATGGTAAAAAAAGTCCTCAATTATGTTCAGGACCAGGTTAAAAGTACCGACCGCTTGTTGACGCTTGTGGTTGTGCTTACTTTTTTGTGGGGTGCAATCACCCAGGCACTGAATTTGGAAGCCGTTCTCGGAGCATTTGTTATGGGGATCATTTTTGGAACTATGCCACGTCTTCCAAATGAAGTTCACCATAAATTAGAAAGCATTGCATTGGGAATTTTTGCCCCCATCTTTTTTGCCGTTGCGGGATTGAAAGTTAATGTCTTGAATTTATTTGAGCCGCGGCTGTTAGTTATCACCGGAATTGTAATTTTGATTGCCACCGGCGGAAAAGTGATTGGGACCTATATAGGTGCTCGTTTTATTGGCAGGAAAGATCACTGGACGTCGTTGAGTTTTGGAGCTGGGTTGAATGCCAGGGGGGCAATGGAAATTATAATTGCTACCATCGGGTTACGCCTTGGAATTCTTTCACAAGACATGTTTTCCATCATAGTTGTCATGGCAATGGCAACCTCATTAATGGCACCTACAGCATTAAAATGGGTGCTGAAAAGAGTGAAGCCGGGGAAAGAGGAAAAGGAGCGGCTCAAAAAAGAAGAAATGGAGGCGGATAGTTTAGTAGCTGGCATACATCGCGTATTATTACCGGTACGTCGCAGAGATGCTTCTAAAGATGACATATCAACCCAAACCATTGAATCGCAAATACTTGCCAGGCTTGGGAAAAAGAATGATTTGTCCGTTACCCTGATGACGGTAGCCCAGGAAGGAAATAAAAAAGAGTGCGAGAAATATTTAGATGAACTTGGGAAATTATTTGAAGGAGTTGAAATAACTAAAAAAGTAGTTGGCAATGTTAAACCCGAAAAAGCTATTCTGGAGGAAGTAGAAAAAGATTATGACCTGTTGGTATTAGGAGCCACGGAAAAAACACAAGAACGGCGCCACTTATTTAGTTCATTTATTGATTATATAGTTCGTGTAGCGCCCTGCCCGGTTATGATCGTACAGCCATCCGGTGATATTCAAAACTGGAATCCAAAACGGATATTGGTCCCGACCAATGGTACAGAAGCCTCAAATAATGCAGCAGAATTAGCTTTTTCATTAGCTCAGGATGATGCCCACTGTGAGGTAACCGGATTAAAAGTTCTGGAGGATGAAAGAAAAACAGCACGGCCTTTCAGGATCGATAACAGGGGTTCAAAAAACAGGGCTGTGGCCGATGATATTGCTAAAGAATTGAAAGAAAAAGGAAAAGCCTATAATGTTAAAACTGAAGCCATTGTTGAACAGGGTAATGAAGTAGAAGATATAGTACTGGATTTTGCAAAAAGGAACGATATTGACCTAATGATACTTGGAACAAACATCCGCCCGAGCTCACACCGGCTATATTTAGGGCCACGGGTTGAGAATATGCTGGAACAGGCTCAATGCGCGGTAGTTGTATTTAACACATAGATATAAAAATTTTGTACTTATCACGCTGGTTGATATTATTGATGATAAAGAAAGCATTGATGAATTAATAAATGCTTACTATAAAAACTGATAAAACCGGTCGGATAAACAGAAAAAACCTATTCTGTTTTATTAAAAGAAACAGATATCTAAATATTACATGAAGCATAAAAAATTAGCTAAAGAACTGGGACTTTCGGATGTATATGCGATTGCCACGGGGGCAATGTTTAGTTCCGGATTCTTTCTGTTACCTGGTTTAGCTGCTGCCGAAACAGGTCCCTCAGTAGTATTAGCCTATCTGGTATCTGGTATTATTGTATTACCCACCATGTTTAGTGTGGCGGAATTAGCAACAGCTCTGCCGCGTTCGGGGGGAACTTACTATATCATTGACCGAAGTTTAGGGCCAATGTTAGGCACAGTAGGGGGTTTTGGGTCGTGGCTGGCTTTAGTACTTAAAAGTGCATTTGCCCTAATTGGTATGGGGGCATATATCTCCATTTTTTATGAAGTCAATATTCTTTATGTAGCCATATTTCTAACAATAGTATTCGGCATTTTAAATATTATTGGAGCCAAAGAAACAACTTGGTTACAAAAAGTATTAGTAGCAGCCCTGGTTACAATTATGTTCTTTTATATCATTCAGGGTGTTTTTGCCGTTTTTTCGATGGATGTTTTTGCAGTAGCTCAAAAACAGTTTACACCATTCTTTACGGAGGGAGTATTTGGTTTTTTTGCAACTGTAGGAATGGTATTTGTTTCTTATGCAGGTCTCACAAAAGTTGCAAGTATTGCAGAGGAAGTAAAAAATCCGGATCGTAATATTCCATTGGGGATGTTTCTTGCAATTGCTACTGCAGTATTTGTTTATGTGGTTGGAGTGTATATAATGGTCGCTTTATTAGATCCTGAAGCTTTTCGCGAAGACCTGACACCTGTTGCTACAGCTGGCGAAGTATTTTTAGACTGGCTTCCAGAACCGGGAGGTTTAATTCTGGTTGTTATCGCAGCAGTTGCAGCATTTGCATCTACCGGAAATGCTGGTATAATGTCTGCCTCACGGTACCCGATGGCAATGGCCCGCGATAAACTGATTAACCGTCATTTTGCAACGGTAGGTAAACTTGGAACCCCGCACTGGTCGGTTATTGGTACGGTAGTTTTAATGTTATTTTTTCTGCTGGCTTTTAATGTAGCTGAAGTAGCAAAACTTGCCAGTGCATTTCAATTACTATTATTTGCATTGCTGAATCTGGCTGTTATAGTTATGCGGGAAAGCCGGATTGAAGAATATGACCCGGGTTTTAAATCCCCTTGGTACCCCTGGATTCAGATTGCAGGTATCATATTATCTATTATCCTGATATTTGAAATGGGGATATTGTCACTAATTTTCACTGTAGCGGTCTCAGCTGCATCTATTATGTGGTATAAATATTATGCAGAGGATATAGTGGAGCGACAGGGGGCAATATATCATATTCATGCCCGCCTCGGTGAGTTTAAAGACCAAGGTCTTGAAGGCGAGATGAGGAATATTCTGAGAGAAAAAGGATTACGTCAGGAAGACCCATACGAAGAATTAGTATCGCGGGCAGATGTATTAGAATACAGTTCGGATAAAGACTATAATTCAATTATTAAAGAAGCCTCTGAAAAACTAGCCGTCAAATTGGGTTATTCCGAAGATAAGTTGATTGAGATGTTTACTAATTCAGAGGATAACATAGCTATTCCTATTGCAGATGGTGTGACGTTGAATCATGCCCGAATTGAAAAAAATATATCTCCAGAGATGGTATTGGTAAGAATTCGCGAGGGGTACAGTGACAAAAAAATCAGGAATAATAAACCTGATTCTGAAAGTGATGAAACAATGCATTCCATCATCTTTTTTGTAAGCTCGCAAGAAAATACGGGGCAGCACCTCAGAATTTTAGCTCATATTGCGGAAATGGTAGGATCAAAATCATTCCTTGAACGCTGGTGTGAAGCTGAGAGTGAAGAAGAAATACGTGAGGTAATGTTAAGAGATGAAAGATATATCAAAATTACGCTAAATCCTGATGACAGTACACAACAGTACATTGGCAAGATGATTAAGGAAGTTTCACTCCCCGGTGAGAGTCTTATTACCATTATCAGACGAAAAGGACAAATCAAAATTCCTCACGGAATAACGGTACTTCAGGAAGGGGATGAACTTTCCATTATTGGTGAAGTTGAGGACATCAAAGAGCTGAAAAAAATGCTAAAGCAGTGAACAGTTTTTCAGTGAGCAGTTAACAGTTCACCAGTGCCCCCCTAACGTAAGCGTCCGCCTGCGACATTGGTGGTTTTAGCACTCGTTCCCAACGCCCCCGTTGGGAACGCCTGCCTGGACCTCCCGGTCCGAAGTAAAACTACTTACTCAGCTTAGCCAGGATCTCATCAAAACTCAGCGAAACCTCCTCACTCTCCTTCATATTTCGAAGGGTGAATTTACCTTCGGCAAGTTCATTATCGCCAATAATGATGGTGTATCGTGCATTCTCACGATTAGCATCCTTCATCTGTGCTTTCATAGAGCGGCTCATGTAATCCATGGTTGCGGAAAGTCCGGTTTCACGTACTTTAGGGAGATGAGTCAAAGCCCATTTTCGGGCGGCATCACCTAAAGTCACAAAATACACATCCACCGATTTTTCCTCGCCAAGGGTGATATCGAGTTCTTCACATGCAATGAGCAAGCGTTCAATTCCAGCAGCAAAACCTACGGCAGGCGTAGGCTGACCTCCAACTTCTTCAACCAATAAATCATAACGGCCACCGCCCGCCAGCGCATCCTGGGAGCCAAGGTCAGGGCTCGTGAGTTCAAAAGCCGTGCGGGTGTAATAATCCAGTCCCCGCACCAAATGCGAATCGAGTGTGTAATTGATGCCAAGATCATCCAGGTAATCCTTCACCTGCTGAAAATGATTTTTGGATTCCTCGTTGAGGTATTCGTTTATTACCGGCGCATTTTCAATAAATGGCTGATCTTCTTCTTCCTTGGAATCCAGAATACGCATCGGATTTTTCTCAAAACGCTGCTGAGAAAGTTCGCTGAGTTTATCCAGATTTGGTCTCAGATAATCACGAAGAGCTTCCTTATAGGCATCCCGGCTTTCAGGATCACCAACTGAATTCAACTTCAGTTCAAAATTACTGATTCCAACCCGTTCATACACCCGAATCATCAAAGCAATAATTTCCACATCGGCAACCGGATCGTCACTCCCAATAACCTCTGCTCCAAACTGATGAAATTGCCGTTGTCGGCCTTTCTGGGGACGCTCTGCCCGGAACATCGGCCCGATATAATACAGCTTCTGCGAACCGCCGCGCTGCTCCATGTGGTGTTCCACAAACGCCCGAACTACAGGTGCCGTAAGCTCCGGCCGCAACACATAATGGCTATCACCTTTCTCAAATGCAAAAATCTCTTTGGAAACGATATCCGTAAGCTGTCCGATTCCGCGTACAATCAGCTCCGTCTGCTCCATGATCGGCGTGCGGATCTCTTCAAAATTAAACTTTGCCGCTTCCTCATGAATAATAGTCTCCAGTGCCCTCCATTTAGGGGATTCATCGGG
>JBBDLQ010000133.1:0-3047 GCA_040878765.1 Balneolaceae bacterium
GTTACAAATAATTCTTTTTTACCTTCATCAAAAAGCAACCGGCACTTTTCAACTTTGCTGTTATTTACTACCAAGGTGGTATTTTTAGGAAGATATTCACCAAGATTATAAAACTGATCATCGGTAATTGTACCGGTTTTCCGGTTGTATACTAATAATCGGGCGTGATCACGCGGATTGGCAGGTGCCTGTGCTATGAGTTTTTCCGGAAGGTCGTAATCGAAATCTGATAGGGTAAACTTCATGCCACGGTAATTGGCTTAGTCAAGATTGATTTCAAAAAAGTTGGATTGGTCCGGTGCTATATAAACTTCTTCCTTACGAATAATTTGCTCATCCCGAACAATGATAATTTGAAGACTGTCATTGACCTCAAAACCACTACCGCTTCCGGTTCTAAATGAGCGTCCCAAAGCAAGGTAAGCAGCATTAAGTAAAAACTGTCCGTTTAGTCCGGTTTTAGCAAAAGGAAGACTTTCAGGAAGTGTACTATCGGGTTTGTTTACAAGAAAAAGGTCGGCTGCTAATCTTGTTACAGGGCTGCTAACCTGATAACCTACTATACCATTAGTTAGCAGTGTATCTGGAATTTGTATTTCATTTTGCCCGAATTCGAGACGGGCATCAAAAAAAGTAGCGTAAACGGTATCGGCGCCATGACGAAACAATGAGGCTATATACTGACCGTCGGTTGGGGTATTAAATATAAAGCTATAATCTTCTAATGGATCTTGAGGAAATGAAAAGCCGCCGGGATTAAAATGATTTCTTATGTGAATATCGGCATTGGCAACTGGTTCTCCATTTAGCAGGACTACCCCTTCCACATCTTCATAAACAGGTATATCTTCAGTATCAAAACAACCACTTAAAAGTAACAATAAACTGACAAGTAAAAGTATATATGAAGTTTTCAAAATTATACCTTTGCGAATGTTTGTTGCTTTACCTGTTCAATAATTCCAGCAACGCCAATTCCAATTTCGTTATGAAGTTCTTCCTGGGTACCGTGTTCAACAATACGGTCTGGAATGCCCATAATTTTTAGGGTAGGTTTTTCTGGTTTTTCGGCCAGGTATTCTGCTACTGCACTGCCAAAACCTCCAAGTTTGGCACCGTCTTCCAAAGTTATGATATGATCATATTTGAGACATATTTCATCAATCAGGCCGGTATCCAAGGGTTTGGCAAAACGCATGTCGTAGTGCCCAATTTCAATGCCTTCTTTTGAAAGAATTTCTGAAGCTTTAAATACATATTTACCTATTGGCCCAAAACTCAAAATGGCCACATTATCGCCTTCACGTAATTCAATTCCTTTTCCGATTTCAAGGGATTCGAAACCTTCCTGAACTTTCATTCCGGTTGCTCTTCCCCGCGGATATCGTATAGCCCACGGTGCTTCGTCATATTGTGAGGCGGTGAACATCATATTCCGCAAATCCTGTTCGTTTAGTGGAGACGAAATAATCATATTTGGTATAGCCCGCATAAAGGAAGTGTCATATGCCCCGTGATGTGTAGGGCCATCGGCACCGGCCAGCCCGGCTCTGTCAATACAGAAAACAACCGGTAGATTTTGAATGGCTACATCATGCACAAGCTGGTCATATCCTCTTTGCAGAAAAGAGGAGTAAATTGCACAAAATGGTTTTTTACCCTGGGTAGCTAAACCAGCTGCAAGTGTAACTGCATGTTGCTCAGCTATTCCTACATCAAAAGCCCTGTCAGGGAAAGTGTTCATCATTGGCCACAGGCTGGAACCACTGGGCATAGCTGGTGTCATGCTGACAATATTTTCATTTGTTGCAGCTAGTTCCACTAAAGCTTCTCCGAAAACATCCTGATATTTGGGAGCAGCATCTTTTTTTGTGCCGGGGGGTACCGAAAGTGATTTTCCGGTAATTTTATCGAATGGACTGCTGGAAGCATGCCATTTGGTTTGTTCCCTTTCAGCCGGGGCAAACCCTTTGCCTTTAACTGTTACTATATGCAATAATTTTGGGCCTTTTACATCTTTAAGGTCCTCCAGCATTTTGCGCAGGCCATCCACATCATGTCCATCGGTTGGACCATAATATTTAAACCCTAATGCACGAAAAAGGGATCCGGGGGTAAGGGCAGCAGTCATAGCTTTTTCAAGTCGGGAAGCTATTTTTCGCATTTTTTCCCCAGCTGATTTAAAATGTCCCAGCATGTCATAAATATCATCCCTCATTTTATTGAAAGTTTTGCTGGTGGTGATATCAGCCAAATATTCTTTAAGGGCTCCAACATTGGGATCTATAGACATGTTGTTATCGTTCAATATGACCAGAATATCGCTGTTCATGGCACCGGCATTATTCATGGCTTCAAAGGCAAGGCCGGCAGTCATGGCTCCATCGCCAATAACGGCGACAACTTTTTTGTCAGATTTATCAAGGTCGCGTGCTAAGGCCATACCTAAGGCAGCCGAAATGGATGTACTGGAGTGGCCAACACCAAAAGTATCATACTCACTTTCAGTGCGTTTTGGGAAACCCGAAAGCCCGCCATATTTACGATTGGTATGAAATTGTTCACGCCGGCCGGTCAATATTTTATGCCCGTAAGCCTGGTGACCAACATCCCAAACCAAAAGGTCTTTTGGGGTGTTATACACATAATGAAGTGCAGTAGTAAGTTCTACAACACCGAGGCTGGCACCAAAATGGCCACCATTTACCGAAATCATATCAATAATATACTGGCGAAGTTCATCGCACACATCCTGAAGTTGATCTGGTTTTAATTTTTTGAGATCATCGGGAAAATGAATATTTGCAAGTAGTGCTCCTGGTTTCGGTTTTTGCTGCTTCATAAAAATATTATTGCCTCGTATTTGCTTCGTTTACTTGTTCTATACGTAATTCGGCTTGCTCTAAAATTTCAGCACAAAATTTGGATAATTTCACGCCCTCCTCATATAACTTAACAGAATCCTCAAGTGTGATGTCTTCGTTTTCAAGTTGTGCCACTATAGATTCTAATTGCTTTAAAGCTTCTTCGAAGCTAAGTCGTTCCTT
>JBBDLQ010000134.1:0-6232 GCA_040878765.1 Balneolaceae bacterium
ATGAGGTTGGTGCTGGTTCCAATCAATGTACATGTACCTCCTAAAATGGCCGCGTAACTTAATGGAATCAATATTTTTGAAACCGGAATTTGCGATATCCGGCTCCAGCGTTCCAGCGCCGGAATAAAGGATGCAACAATGGGCGTATTATTTAGAAAAGCGCTCATCACCATAACGGGACTCATAATTCGAAGCTGTGCCCGTTTTACCGTTCGGGCATTCCCCATTACCCTTTGTACAATAAATTGAATGGCACCTGTTTCGCGTAATCCTGCGGCTACTATATATAATGCTGCTACCGTAAGCATACCCTCATTTGAAAAACCTGAAAGGGCTTGCTCAGCCGGAATTATACCTGAAATAAAAATTACTGCTAAACCTGCAAATAATATGATATCTACTGAAATAGTTGTACCTACAAGGAACACTAAGCATAGCAGAATAACACCTAATACGGCCCATCCTTCAAGTGTCATAATTTATTTATCGATTAATTAAATGCTCTGTCAACAAGTACAATTATAGTAAGTGTACTAGTTAGTAATGCCAGTGACTCTCTTAAAATCTCATCAGCTGGTTTTCTATCTCCTTCCGGTGCCGGTTCTTCATAAATAACGGTTATATGAGCACCATCCTCCACCCTTGGGTTTTGTTTGAATAACCCCTTTCTCCTAACCTGATAGGTAGCCCCGTTTGCCTGGGTAAGCCGAACATATTTATAACTATCTTTTTGCATACCACCAGCCTGATCCAAATAATAGGTAAGTCTCTCATCTGGCCGGTATTTAATAAATCCATCAATGGCAACGTTTCCTGAAACTAATACGGTATTAGGTGTTTTGGGTACAAATAGTGTATCATTCCTCTGTAGAAGTATATCAGCACTTGAATCACCTTTAAGTAAGTTATCAAGCTGAATTACAACATCGCGATCCCCCCTTTTTAGCCTGGCTCCACCGGCATAACCTTCTGAAGTTAACCCGCCTACCCTGTCAATTATATCGGATAATCGTTCATTTCTCTGAATTATAGTATAACTTCCCGGAAATTCTACTTCTCCCTGAACAATAACATTTCGTTGCTCCCTAAACCTGGGATTAGTTCGAATAAAAACCTGGTCTCTGTGATTTAATTCAAAATCATGTGCTTTATCTAATATTGGCCAAAAAAGATCAACAGAATAGTAATCATCCTTAAATGAATTTTCTGGTACTATTTCATGCGTTAATTTTTGAGTAATTTCTGATTTGTTTACCGTTTTTTTAGTTCTGGTGATTTCCGCATCTCCAATATATGCTGATTCTGTAAATCCACCGGCTTTTAAAATCAGATCTTCCAGAGTCAGATCCTCGTTAAATTTATATGTACCCGGATTTTTAACTTCCCCGCTTATAACTACAAATCTATTATCTATAAGCTGAACCGTATTCCTGAAAATCTCAAGCTCGTCTCTTTTCTGGAGTAATATATTATGTTCTGTTGAACCTTCTAATATTTCTTTGATATTTAAGGATATATTGATGGTGGTTGAATCATTTTGAGTCCTGGTTAAAATTCCTCTTTCAACAAATGCATCATCTTGAAGACTATCAGCAGCTAAAATAAGATCTCTGACTGTTTGAATTTTATTGGATAGTTCATAAGTGCCCGGTTGATTTACCTCTCCCATAATTTTTACAATTTCATCAGATACTTCCGATATAGTAAAAACACGTACACTGTCTTTATCAAATAACGGAACCTCAAGTTCACCGTTCATTACCGATTTCAGAGAGAAATCTAAAACTTCGCGCGCAAAACTTGGATGTTTCCGTTCATTTATGGGTACAACGCGGCTAATCTGAAATCTGTCACCATAGGCTTCAGGTTGAAGTCCACCAGCAAAATCGATTAAATCATTCAGGTCTTCGTTTTCCTTTAATTCAAAGATCGCAGATCGTTTAACCTCACCACTGATGGATATAGTGTTTTTTCTCTGTGGAATAAAAATCCGGTCATTATTTAATAGCGGGGTGTTTTGGAGCTCAACACCCCTTAAAAGCAGATCATACAGATCTACTGAGGCAATTACTTTCCCATCTCTCATTATTCGTACATCTCTTAATGAACCAGAATTTTTTGGTCCGCCTACACCATAAAGCACATTAAAAATGCTTGAATTATGACTAAAAGTATAACCTCCTGGGTTTTTCACTTCTCCCAATACAAAAACCTGAATAGGTCGCAATCTGGTTACTGTCAGATCCATAAAAATGGTTGGCGGATTTCTCACTAATCCGGAATAACTTTGGGATAATCTGTTTTTTAATGATTCCCTTAGATCAGATAATCGCTGCCCGGCTACCATAATTTGACCGATATTTGGAATAAAAACCCGGCCTTCAACATCTACTTTAAGCTCATATTGAAATTCAGTAGCTCCCCAAACACTCAATCGAAGTTCATCTTCAGGGCCAACTATATAACCATCACCAACAGGACCTAATGGGTTGGGTTTAAAAGGATCAGGGGTGTCTTTAAAAATATCATATCCAAAATAAGTAAGTTCTTTATCCATTTTAATTAGGCTGTCCGGCTTTGGATCAGAAATTTTATCCATCATCAAATCATCGGATGAAGTAACCTTAGACCTTAAATCTTGCACTTCTGAGCCTGAAGTATCACCATTTTGGCGCATTCTCATTTCAACCAGCCACTCCTGAATCTGATCTTCAGAAACTCCGTTTGCCCGGGCAACACGTGCTAATTCCTCGGGGTTATTTGGATTAATACCTGCCTGCCTCGCTAATGTTTGTGCTTCTGACAATGTTAAATTACGGCGGGATAATTCCTCTTGTACAGACCCTTGTCCATATACAGAACTCCCTATCGCCATTATACCTAACAACAGAACAATAAATGTCTTGAAATTCATACCTATAATTATGGTCTAACTTTTATTATGATTTAGCCATTAAAGTTGTTGAGCTAAACCTTAAAATTTTTGAAAAAAAATTATTCTTAACAAAATAGTAAATATGTAACAACGAAAAATTTTTAAATCATAGTTTTTTAAATCAAAATATATATGTCTTTGCCCTTAAAATTGAAGCCTTGCCTGAAATCCTACAGAGCTGCGGGTGTTACCTTTAACTTCACTTAATCCGCTGCTAAGCGTATGGGTATCTTCGAACACAGTAATTCCATATTTAAACCAGATATCCAGGAAATCCGTAGCGTCGTATTTTAAGGCAACATAGGCTCTTTGGCCACGATCGTAGAGTACGGTATTTGACATTACGTAAAGTAAATCACTTTCAAATTGATAGACTCTCGTAGTAAAACTATCGGTATCGAATAATGTTACACGGCCATCTATTCTCAAATTTCGGTTAGGTTGAATCCGAATGTCCTGGTAGATCAAAAAACCAGACTCCCATTCCCCACCTGCTTCCTGATTACGAACCAGTTCAACCCGGGAACGCATTCGAATACTTGAGCTTACCCAATACTCAAAATTAGTTCGAATACTATTTCGTTTTTCAGTACCTAATAATAGTTCCGAAGTTCCCCGGTCATTTAAAATCACATATTCTTCATCCTGAATTTCATTTCTCAGAAGTACATAAATATTGAGTCTTGAATTGAAAAAAACTTCTACAAGCCCCAGCATATCAAAACCGCCGGTTGCCTGGGTAGTTCCAAAACGAGGTGAGGCAAACTGGTATTGATCAAAATATCCGCTCAATGTGATTTTTTCAGATAAATCATGCCGTAATCCAATATAAAAACCCTCTTCATTTTGCGGAGCCGATGAACTTTCACCAAAACCACTTGCTAAGAATGATTGAAAATCACGCATGTAATTTCTGTATGAAATCGCCATTTCTGTATTATCTCCTATTGGCGTTTCTACCCCGCCAACCGCTCCAAAGCCACCGTTTTCACTTCGGGCAAATTCACCGAAAACAAATGCATTTCCTATCAATCCACGATAATCAACTCCTAATACAGAATTTTCTGAACCCTCAAAATCATACCTATTGCTCAAACTTGTTCCTTTTGCTATATAACTGCTAAATGAATTGTAATAGCCGCTGGCTCCTATCAATCCAATTGGTGTGTCAATCCTGATGCGACCACCGGCAGTTATTTGATCTATATTATTTTTTCTTTCCTTCTCATTAATTGTTCTGTGAAATCCACTTGAGGATGGAAACCTTGTGGTATCTCCATTAATTACCGATGCAGTACGGGGGCGATCGGAGTAAAAAACGGTCATCTCAACCTGCTCCCCATAAGTAGCCGCCACTCCCCTGAAAAAGTCAGTTTCCTGTGCTGAGGAATAAGGCTTCACTCCACGTTCGTTTTTACTGATAGTACCGGTTACCTCCCGGCCTTTTCCAAATGCACCGCCTGTCCATAGTACTAAGCCTTGCCCAAAGCTGAGGCTATAATCTCCAACAACTAAATCCTTCAATTTCCCATTATTTGTGAAGGCTATGTGACCGGAATTATAATCGAAACCAGTTATACCATCCAGGGTTTCTCCGGGATCCTTTTCCTGAGTCAGATTAAGCGACAAGTGATTGGTGGTCATACGGAATCGCTGGTAATATTTTAACTGATTCCCTAAATATCCCCCGGCCGAATCGGGGCGAATATACCCTTCACTGGTTTGCAGACTTTGTTGATATCGGGAAAATATATCGAACTTTCGATTGGCCAGCCAGTATTCCGGCCGCATATACATATCTCTGAATTGTGCCCTGGTACCACCAATTGTTACGTAGGGCTGCATTCTATTATAGGTTGCATCTCCAATTCCCCGAACATCCAGTAATTCTTCCCTTTTTTCAAATGGTTTTGTACTTCTGAAATCTAAAATAGCACGGGCAATTTTCAGATTAATGCCCGGAACCTGAAGTAACTCATCAAGACCGGCACTATTTATATTAACGGGGTTAGATGCCAGGTCTTCCAGAAATTGTGTGAGCTGCTCTCCATCTAACCCGGATTCTTCCGTATCCAATTCTTCAAATGCTTTTTCAAGCTGCTCTTCTACACTGGTGGTATCCTGGGCAACCGTTGCTTTTGGCAAGAGAAACACCCCAACTAAAAGCACCAAAATCGATATTGAAATCCGGAAGTTATTCATCAAAAGTAAAGCATGAAATCGAGTCCCGGACTAAAACCAAGCAATTCATGTTTCTGAAAGGCGAAATTCACATCCCAACTATTTTTACCATAACCAAATCCCAGCGAATAAGTTATGGGTTCGGTTGTGATTCCCACTCTGCCCTTCAAATCTTCAATTACATTTATCTCTAAACCTCCTCTGTAAGAAACCGGAAACTTCACATCTTTCACCACATCAAAAGACAATAAAGCCAATTCATTTAAGTAGTAGGAAAATCCTAAGCCAATTTCCCTGGGCAGGTATTCATCCATTGTTTGGTATTCATATTCAGGCCTGTTGATATTCGTTGACTTTGCACCCATCCATAAATTTTCGGTAAGTTCGGCAGCAATACCAAGGTCTATACCTAAAGCTCCACCTGCTCCATAATCAGCTCCAAAAGAAATGTGATTATAGTTAGCGGCAATTCCGAAATGAAGCTTTCGCCACTCATTTTTATAACCTAACCGAACACGGGTTTCATTGTAAAGTTCATCTCCATACCGATGAAATCCCAGGGAGGCCACTCCAAAATTTGAAGGCACAGAAACTAAGGCAGACATATCAGTTAACTCTGAAAAACCATAATTTCGAAGACCATAAAATCCTATGGCAATTTTATCGTTATCAAAAAGTGCAGGGTTAGCAAACAGCGACCAATCGTATCCAGGTAATGCTGTAGTTGCCTGCCCCATACCTAAACCTTTTGCTCCCATTGTTAACTGGCCAAAAGCAGGTGTACATATCAACCCCAAAATAAATACTAAAGAAATTTTATTTAGAAGGTTTCGTATTCGTATCATTAGCAAGCCAATATTATCTCATTATGATCTATCTAAAATATATACTTAAAGTAATAAAGAACATTTATTTTTGTTTAGTGATTTTTACCATTACGCCAATGACTTTGCTTGCACAGGAATTCAACTGTACAGTCGAGGTCCGCATCGACCAGTTAGAAGGTTCCTCATTCGATTACCTTGAAAACCTGAAACCTGTTCTTGAAAATTATATTAATGAATATAAATGGACCGAGAAAGATTTTGAGGAAGAAGAACGCATAAATTGCCAAAT
>JBBDLQ010000134.1:6332-19127 GCA_040878765.1 Balneolaceae bacterium
GCAAAACCTGAACAATCAAGGCAAGAAATTCAGGAAACGTTGGAATCAATTCAGGAAGCAAAAAGGCGCTCAACAAGTAATTATCTGTATGATATTTTCTTTGATGCCAAATCACGTGAAATTGCTGCTGTTTTTGATGATGCTGAATCCACTATTCGCCTTGAGGTCTACGAAATATTACGACAGACCGACTCAGGGCATTTAAGTGATTATGAAAGGCTGCAAAATTAATCGAAACGATATTTTTGACGCTTAATTTTATTTGATTCAAAACTCTCCTTCTCTGCTAATATTTATATCCAGCTTTTGTATATTATGCGCCCAAAAAAGCGGTTCCATAATTAAAATTTTGAAGTCGAAAAATCTTAGCGAATGAAAATCTACGTATGTATTAAAATGGTGCCTGATGTAAATGCTCCACTTCAAATTAAAGAAGGTAAACTTATTCAGGATGCCGACCGAATGATCCTTAACGCCTATGATGCATCGGCTGTTGAAGAAGCATTGGTTTTGAAAGAAAAACATGGAGGAGAAGTTGAAGTGGTATCTATCGGTTCAGCTAAAGCCTCCGAAACCATCCGGAAAGCATTAGCCATGGGTGCGGACAAGGCTACGCATATTTTAACTTCCGGAGATGAAAATTTCGACTCCGGATCTTATGCCCGGATTCTTGCCCGGTTTTTTAAGTATAAAGAGTACGACGTGCTTTCACTCGGTAAACAATCGCAGGATACCGATTCCGGACTAACCGGGGGAATGGTAGCTGAATTACTCAACCTTCCATATACAACAAACGCAGTTGGGCTTGATGTTGATAACGGCAAATTAATTGTAAAACGACAAGGCGATACCGGTCAGGAAGTGATCGAATTGCCAACACCATGTGCGGTAACCTGCTCAAATGATATGAACGAGCCCCGCATCCCAAATTTGAAGGGAATTATGGCATCCAAAAGGAAACCAATGGAACAGGTTGAGCTTTCGTCACTTGGATTGAGCGAAGATGAGCTGACCGCAAACACCACCGTTCTTGGGTATGAAGAAAAACCAGAACGTGAAGCAGGTAAGAAATTTGAAGGCGAAGCGGATGAGATCGCTCGCGAAGTTGCACAGCTTTTAGATACTGAAGCAAACGTTATATAAAAGAAATTAGAAATGTTGGATTTTGAATTTTGAATGTGTGAACCCCATTCAAAATTTAGAATTCATAATTCAAAATTATGACTGAAAGGAATTAATCATGAGCACTATTTTAACACACATCGCCATTGCTGAGGGCAAAATAAAACGATCATCATTAGAGGTATTATCTCATTGCAAAAAGCTCGCCGATCAAGGTGGGCATTCCGTTGAAGCTGTTGTAGCAGATGCTAATGCTTCTTCTTTTGTGGAAGGCATTCAAAAATACGGGGCAACCAAGGTTTATGTGGTAGAAGATCCGGTCTTCAAAAATCATATGAACACTCCCCTGCTGAAAGCTTTGGCAAAGGTTATAGAAACTGCAACCCCTTTTGTTTTTGCTTTTGCCTCAACCGAAGGCACTAAAGATATTTTAGGCGCACTTGCAGCCAATCAGGGAGCAGCCGTTTTGCCGGATGTTTCTTCGTTTGAATTGATGGATGGTGGCGTAAAAGCCAAACGCCCTGTAATGGCAGCCAAGATCATCTCAAACACCCAAGCCAAAGGTGAGAAAGTGCTTGTCTCTGTTCGCTCCGGTTCATATGATCTGGTTGAAAACGAATCTTCTGCTGAAGTTGTAAATATTGATTTCAGTATGGATGATAGTGAGCTGAAAGCGACTCTTAAAGAAATTATCTCGGCTTCCGGTGATACCATTGATTTGAACGAAGCCGAATCTATAGTAGCTGCCGGTCGTGGTGTGAAAGACGAAGAAGGACTAAAACTAATTTCGGAACTTGCCCAAGTGTTGAACGCCGGGATCGGAGCTTCGCGTGCTTTGACAGAAGCCGGCGTTTATGATCCAAGTTTGCAGATCGGTCAGACCGGGAAAGTAGTTTCGCCGCAACTATATATTGCAGTTGGAATTTCAGGAGCCATTCAGCATGTGGCAGGTATGGCGAATTCCAAAGTAATCGTAGCCATTAACAAAGACCCTGATGCCCCGATATTCGAAATTGCCGACTATGGAATTGTGGGAGATTTATACAAAGTACTTCCTCCCTTTATTGAAGAACTCAAAAAAATCAAAAGCTAATTTTAAATGCTAAATGTTGAATTTTGAATCATTCGGCATTTAAAATTCAACATTCAAAATTTCCCCTATGGACGAAAAGTTTGATTGTATTATAATTGGCGGTGGTGTTGCGGGATTGGCTGCGGCCATGACCCTCGCCCGCAACAACATGAAATTCCTTCTTATTGAACGAGGTGAATTTGCAGGTTCCAAAAATGTATCTGGTGGTGTTTTATGGGGAAGTGATCTCGCCAAACTCGTTCCAAATTATTGGGAAGAAGAAGACGGCGGCTGGGAGCGGTTCATCAACCATCGCCGGCTAACATTCATGGATGAGCAATCGTCTTTCTCTCTGGATTTTAAATCCTCCCACTTTAATGAACCACCCTATTCCGGTGTGGTTGTACTTCGATCCAAGTTTGATAACTGGCTTTCAGGAAAAGTGCAGGAAGCCATTGATGCTTCTGATTATGCTATGGATTCTTTCATAGCAACTAACATTAAGGTTGATGAAGTACTAATGGAAAACAACAAGGCCGTGGGTATTAAAACCGGCGAAGATGAATTTCATGCCGATTCGGTGATCATTGCTGAAGGGGTGAATAATTTGCTTACACGTCAGGTTGGACTTCAGGATGATTATGTTCCTGCCGACTACATGCTGACCGGTATCAAAGAAATTATCCGGTTCGACCAAGAAGTTCTGGAGCAGAAATTTCAGCTTAACGGGCTCAGCGGAATGAGCAACGAGTTTGTAGGCTGGGCAACCGATGGCGTGGAAGGCGGTGGTTTTCTTTACACTAACCGTAATACTATTTCATTGGGATTGGTACTTGGTATCAAAGACATGCGGGATAAAAATAAGAGTCCACACGATGTATTGAATCATTTCAAAACACATCCAACTATTGCCGACATCATCAAAGATGGGGAAATCGTGGAGTATTCGGCTCACGTGGTTTCCTCTGGTGACAGTCGCGTGATGCCCAAAGAATTGTACAAAGATGGAATTTTATTGGCCGGTGAATCTGCCAATTTATTGATGAACGCCGGGAAAGCAATTCAAGGAATGGATTACGCCATGCGGTCCGGAATTTTAGCGGCCGAAACCATTGTAAAAGCCAAAGAGAAGGCTGACTTTACCTCGGCAACATTAAAAGAGTATCGCAAGGTGTTGGATGAAAGTTATGTAATGAAGGATATCAATGGATTCCAGGATGCTGTTCACCTCCTTCACACCGAAACCATGCAGCAAAAAGTACCAAACCTGGTATGCGATTTTGGACGACAGTTCTTCACTATAAAAAGCGAACCCACTCCAAAATCCAAAGACATGTTACTTGGTGCAGTGAAAAGGCATTCATCCCTTTGGGAATTGGCGAAATTAGGATTTAAAGCAGGAAAATCGTTATAGCTGTCAGCTATCAGACTTCAGCTTTCAGTTTTGGATAGTCATTCCCGCGAAGGCGGGAATCTAATTGCTTAATTAAACTTACTAAGTTGAAGCGGGCAATTAGATCTCAGGCATTCGCCGTAAGATGACCAAGACAACTGAAAGCTGAAGGCTGACTGCAGAAAGCTTCCTCAAAAAGATCATTTATTAAATTCAGACATCATGAAAAACTTAAAACTCACAGAACGCCTCGGACTTGTAAGTTATCGGAATCAATCCAGATCTGAGATCAAGCCACATATTGTAGTTGATACGGATATCTGTAATTCTACCTGTCCCCATAAATGTACTACCTGGGTTTGCCCGGCCAACTGCTACACCATGGATGATAACAATCAGGTGCATTTTCAGGTGGAAGATTGCATCGAGTGCGGAACCTGTATGTATGCCTGTGATCAGGGAGCGGTAGACTGGAATTATCCTGATCCAGAGATCGGACGCGGGATTACCTGGAATTTCGGGTAAATAATGTCAAGGTTCAATGGAGTTATGGTGTTACAAACTCCAGATTTTACAAGTTTCGGAATCAATAATTTTCTGATCTTTTGTTGCCAGCGGATACCCCGTAATAAGTGAAGTTGCAGAAAGTAACCGGTCAGCCGGGTCAAAGTGAAACGAAGCAGGTAGGTTTTTTTGAGTAACTACATGTTGTACAGTAATTGGTAAAATTTCAAATCCCGGAATATTTATGATTTTCTCAATCCAACTGACAAAATCTGGATTAAGGCTAATTTTTCCTTTTCGATCCAATATTTCTATTTCCCAAACGGTGATAGCAGAAATGCATAATCGATTTTGAGAAGAAAGTACGTCTAAAGCCTCATGTTCAGCGGCCGTTAATTTCGTCTTGCCGGAAAGCCACCACAAAAAAATATGCGTATCAAGCAAAGTCATTCACTATCGGTATCCTTATCCCGTTCGTTTACATAGAAAAAGAACTCTGACTCCGGCTCCCAGTTCTCATCAAAAGCTTTGTCTCCGGGCTCAAGATCTTTTGTATCCACCGTTCCCTTTAATGCTTTCCATGGCATCTCATTTTCTTTTGTTTGAGAAGTTTTTAACTCGTTACTAAGACTTTTAATTACTAAATCCTTGAACGTAATCCCCTCCTCAATAGCCTTAACTTTGGCCTTTTTCATAAGTTCATCCGGTATGTCTACTGTTGTTCTCATAAAAGCATATTAACATATTTATGCTTTTATATCAATCATTATTTTTTGTTACAGAATTATCATTCGCATTTGAACATTAAAATAAATCCTGTTTTGGAACACTATAAATTTTGCCTTGTTCGAGTGATTGAACTTTAAATAATCAAAGAACATAATTATGAAATTTTTTCTGAATAAGTATAGACTTTTATCTCTAATAGCAGTTATAGCAGCCACATTAACCTTTACAGCTTGTGATTCTAACAATGGAACAGGAACACTAAAAGTTTCACTCACAGATGCCCCCGCTAATTACGAAGAGGTTAACATCGAAATTCGTCAGGTTCTGGTAAACCAAAATGAAAATGCCGAAGAACCTGATGAAAATGGAGAGGAAGAAAACGGATGGCATGCCATAATGGAAGATTCCATCACCGTTAACCTTCTTGATTATCAAAATGGAGGAGTTCTTGCCTTAGGTGAGACGGAACTTGAAACAGGCCGGTATAATCAAATCCGGTTATTACTTGGTGAAAACAACAATGTAGTGATTGATGGCGAAACATATGCCCTCACTACCCCGAGTGCACAACAAACCGGTTATAAATTAAACGTTCAGGCCGATATTGAAGAAGGTCAGGTTTATGACCTCGTTATAGACTTCGATGCTTCTCAATCTATAGTAGTTACTGGAAATGGTAACTTTATTCTAAAACCGGTACTGAGAACCGTTAACCTGGAACAGCAGGCAAGTATTGCAGGCACGGTACTTCCATTAGAAGCAGAGCCTTACGTTTATGCAATTATCGGTGAAGATACCCTTGGTACCCAAACCGATGATGAAGGTGATTTTAAACTTACAGGGCTTGATGAAGGCACCTATGATGTTTGGTTCAACCCAATAAATGATAATTACGCCGACTCCTTATTAGAAGGGATTGACCTTGAGACCGGTGAAAACTTTGAGTTTGAAGAAGCCATTGAACTTGAAAGTGAAGGGTTACTAGACTAAACCTGACTCACATTATTACTTTAAAAACCGCTTTTACCGAATCGGGTTTTTTTATGTCTTAGTGCAATTAATTCACACCTCATTGAAACTGCCGAAATTTGTCTATTTTATTAGAAATTCTGATTAAGAATACAAACGATTCATTCCTAATTTCCTCAATGGATACTTCCCAGTTTTACGAAAATCTAAATACCGTTCCTTCTTTCAGAGAAGTTTCCAATCACAGCCTTTATACTCCCCTGCCCGATGACTGGCACCTTGCTTTGGCTGATATCCGCAGTTCCACCGATGCCATCCGGCTGGGTAAATACAAAGAGGTGAATATGGCCGGGGCATCCATTATTGCTGCACTGAATAATTTTTTTAATCAGGATGACTTTTTGCCTTATCTATTTGGGGGAGATGGTTCCCTGATTGCACTTCCAAACCATAAAATTGAGGAGGTGAAAGGTCTACTGGCATTCTGTAAAAATGCCGTCAGGGATGCCTATGGTCTTGAAATGGCGGCAGGAGTTATATCTATGAAAGAACTGAGGGAAGCCGGACATGAAGTTGGCGTAGCTCAGTTAAAATTATCTGATTTGATTGACCAAACAATTTTTTGGGGAAGCGGAGTTACCTATGCCGAAGATCTTATCAAACAAACAAACCGGCTGGAGGGAGTTAAACCAATTGAAGCTGATTTTTCTGGATTAGAATGCAGATGGGGTCAGGTACCGAGTGATAAAGATGAGGTAGCCGCGTACATCATACAGGCTTTTGAAAAAAATGATAACGAAAGTGTTGAAATATATGAACGTTGTTTCGATATGATAGAAGATATTTATGGCGAAAAGGATGAATACCATCCAATTCGGGAAGAAGCACTTCAAATGACCGGAAATCCATTACTCCTTGGGGTTGAATGGAAACTGAGAACACAACCACCCACCATACTAAAAAAGTTAAAACACTTTGGACGAATGCTGTTCCAACTCATCACAGGATTATACCTCATGAAATTCCAAAAGAAAACTTCAGAAACAAACTGGGAAGAATATAAGCCTGATTTAGTCCGCCATGCCGATTACAAAAAATTTGGTGATGGCTTACGTTTTGTTGCCTCGGGAACTATTCAACAAAGAATGGAAATGACTCAATTTCTGGATAAGGAGTTTTCAGAAAAGAACCTTGCTTATGGTGTGCATTCTTCTTTTGCAGCTATGGTAACCTGTTATGTGAAAAGTTATCAAAGCAACCATATTCACTTTGTAGATGGAACCGATGGCGGATATGCCAAAGCTTCACAGGAATTGAAGAACCGTATTAAACAGCTAAGTAATAGCTGATTAAATCTACATCTGAATAAAACCTTACTTACGGCTTTATTCCTATACCCACTACAAACTCGCCGGGAATTTGATAACCTGTTCCATTACGGTAAGCAGCAATGGAATCAAGATATTCCTGATGCGCTTCCTCGCGGGTTTGCTCGTCAAACTTTTTATAGGCCAAGGCTACAGGTCCGCCGGCAAAAGCGGCCATCACGGCTACTTCAGGATCTGAATAATGGAGAGTCGCTGAAAACCGCTCAATTTCAACATTTTCAAATCCCGCTGCCTTATAAGAGTGTTCTAATGTGTTACCGGTTCCCTGTTGGAAAAAGAGCGGACACACATCCGATGCCACACGTTTATCCACAATGGGGAAAATATCAGCCCAGCCGCAATTTTTCCTTTCACCCCAAATGGCCGTTACGGCTCTGCCTTCCGGTTTCAAAATACTGTGCATTTCTTTCAGGGATTGAACCGGTTCCGGAACATACATTAATCCCAATGCACAAATGGCAGCGTCAAAAGAATCCTCTTCCAGATCAAGGTTCTCGGCATCCATTCGCTGGTAATTTATATTTCCTATGTTTTTTCTCTCTGCTTCGGACTTTGCTATCTCTATCATCCCATCCGAAATATCCGTAGCAACCACTTCACCTTTCGGCTTCACGGATTTTGCTATTTGAAATGTTACTAATCCCGTACCACAGGCTGTTTCCAGTACTTTTTCTCCGGTCTTAAGGTCAGCCATTTCCATGACTTTATCCTGTGCCGGCTTCAGTTGGTCCTTCCAGGAGTCTTCGTAATATTCTGCGGCCTTATCCCAGCCATAACGCTGTACGCGCCGTTGTAATCTCGGTTCCATAATGCTTTTTTTCTGGTTTGAAATTCTGATTCAGTTCTTAGCTTTCTCTGTTACTATGGTCACCTTTTTGGTGACAGGAACAGCTCTCTTGAAATCATCCAATACCGGGCTCAGCCGGTCGGCCTCTTCAATTACTTTGTTGATCTCATCTTCTGAGGCAGGGCTTTCGATCTGTACATTGTATTTCAATTCCTGACTTCCCGGCGGGCGGTCATTAATACCCAATCTGCCGCTGTAATCTTTTTTCGCCTCTACATTCACTTCAATATGCTCTATCGGAACACCCAACACAGCAGCTTGCTGTATATATCCAATGGCAAGGCAAGCTCCTAAAGCCCCACGTTGAAGAATTCCCGGGCCGGGTCCTTTATCATTTCCGCCCTCCGATTTCCCAATATCAGCTTTGAAGGTCCATTCCGGGTGCACAACCTCACAAGTCGTCCCTTCAACCAGGCGTACATTCGTTGATACTATTTTCTGCGCAATTTCAGGCCTTAGTTCTACAGCCTTGCGATTTCTCTCAAATGCTTTTTTGATCGTTTTTGGATCTGACATAAGCTTAATCTATTTAGAGTGAAAGCTATAATTTTCGTTTTTTGAGGTTGGGATGAGCTTTCTTGCCCGCTGCCGGTATTCTATATACTTCTCCATGTAACACCGAATTAAATCCTGTCTTTCGACCTCATATCTTAATATATAATCTGCTGGAAAAATTGCAAATCAGGCTAAAAGGGGCTAGATGAATTGTATAAAGATGAACCATCAACCCAAAAAAACAGTCTGTTTTAATATGCCTCTAACTAATTTTTTTCCTACTCATTGAACCGTGGTAATTTCTCATTTGTAAAATTTCACATCCTCATTCCAATTGGAAACCCACCAGGCTCAACTTGCAAAATAATGTTGCTCTCTCTACAAACAGGTTGATTTTATAAATTAATAAGATATTTTAGCCACACTTTATAACCTATTTTTTACAGCTATGAGAAAAACTATCCTTACTTTTTTATTGATATTGATATCCTTTGGTAATGTTCTGTTTGCACAAGACCACAACATCCTGGAAGAACTCAAAGAAGTTGCCATCATTGACCAGAAAGTTATGATGCCAATGAGCGACGGCGTTCGTCTTTCAACCGATATCTATCGTCCAAAAACGGATGAACCTGTGCCTATTATTTTTTCCCGAACCCCTTATAACTTTAACACCTATCGGAATGGTGAGCTTTCAACAAGGACCCTTTCCAGGGCTTTAGAAGCAGTTAAAAAAGGTTATGCGTATGTAGTTCAAAACGAACGGGGACGGTTTTTCTCGGAAGGTGACTGGGATATTTTAGGCACTCCCCTTACCGATGGATATGAGGCTTTTACATGGATGGAGAATCAGGATTGGAGCAATGGAAAAATCGGGACCCTTGGATGTTCCTCAACGGCTGAATGGCAAATGGCTGTTGCCGCTATGAATCATCCCGCCCATGCGGCAATGGTACCCCAGGGATACGGGGCAGGAGTTGGCCGTATCGGAGATTATTATGAACAGGGTAACTGGTATCGCGGAGGTGCCGGGCAGATGCTTTTTACTTCATGGTTATATAGTACCCAGCATGATCCTATGGCTCCAAAACTGCCTAAAGGAATTTCACAGGAAGACCTGCTGCGCCTGCAACGTTTTTATGATATGGCTCCGCGATATCCACAGGTAGATTGGAGTGAGGCGTTTAAACACCTCCCCATTGAAGATATCATTGAAAATGTAAACGGTCCTAAAGGAATTTATGAAGAAATGATCACCCGTAAACCGAATGATCCCAAATGGTATGAGGGAGGTTTATATCACGATAATATGGATTTTGGAGTACCAAGCTTCTGGTTCGTTTCCTGGTATGATGTTTCCGTCAGCCCTAATCTGGCTTTGTTCAATCACGTGAGAGAAAATGCGGGGGATCCTGAGGTAAGAGACAAACAATACCTGCTAATTGCCCCAACTTTGCATTGTGGTTATACAAGAGCTTCTGAAGAAACCGTAGTTGGAGAACGAAATGTTGGTGACGCTACCTATCCGTATTCAGAAGTGATTTATGATTGGTTTGATTTTTGGCTGAAGGGTGAAAACAACAATATTACTGAAAAACAGCCACGTGTTACCTATTACACTATGGGCTCAAACGAATGGCAGACAGCAGATGAATGGCCCCCGAAAAATGCAGTCAATACCACATTCTATCTGGATAGTGAAGGCAATGCAAATTCAAGAAATGGTGATGGCAAACTGACAAATGATAAACCTGCTTCCGATAACCCGGATACCTTTACCTATGACCCCATGAATCCCGTTCCATCCTATGGTGGTAACGTTTGCTGTACCGGAAATGCCGTACAGGGCGGGGCTTTTGATCAGCAGGAAATGGAATTACGGGATGATATTTTAGTCTATACTTCCATGCCGCTTGAAGAAGGTATTGAGGTTAGTGGCTTTATTGAATCGCGCCTTTACCTCTCTACAGATGTGAAAGACACCGACCTCACCATTAAACTGATTGATGTGTATCCTGACGGAAGGGCTTATAACCTGGATGAAACCATACAACGGGTGCGCTACCGGGAAGGTTATGAACAGGAAGTTTTTATGGAAGAAGGAAATGTTTATGAAGTGAACATGACGCCAATGTCTACCAGTAACTATTTTGCGGAGGGACATCGTATTCGTATCGAAGTTTCAAGTTCCAATTTTCCCCGGTTCGATCGAAACCTGAATACCGGCGGTAATAATTATGATGAAACGGAAGGTGTTACCGCAACCAATTCAATCCATCATTCCGCTGAGTACCCAAGCAGTATTACTTTGCCAATTTTGAAAAAGGAATAAAAACTGGATTTGGAAAACTAATTCGAACCGAATTATAAACGGGTTCAGGCGTCCATACAATCTGATCCAAGTGTCTTCACAATCTGGTCCAAGCATCCGCTTGGACCTAACTATACTGACCAATTTTTTCCCTAACCACCGGGGCTACCTCTTTTGCAAACAGTTCTATTGACTTGAGAAGTTTATCATGCGGTACACTTCCTACACTCATTTGCAGCAAAAACCGGTCGTGCCCGAAAATTTCATGTTGATATAAAATTTTATCGATCACATCCTGTGGACTTCCAACCACATTCGCTCCTTTTAAGGTAATGGAAGCATCAAACTGCTGGCGACTCATCGGCGGCCATCCGCGCTCCTTTCCTATTTTGTCCATAGTAGTTTTAAAGGCGGGAAAAGCAATGTCGGCCGCTTCCCCAGTAGTATCGGCAATAAATCCATGCGAATTTATGCTTACCGGCTGTTCGGGTTCATCGTAATCAGCAGCTCCCTTTTTATGGAGATCGACCATTTGCCTGAACTGTTCCGGATGGCCGCCAATAATTGCAATGGCCATCGGTATTCCCATCGCGCCGGCTTCATAGGCCGACTTTGGCGTTCCTCCTACTGCCCTCCAAACCGGAATTTTATCCTGATAAGGTTGAGGGTAAACTCCCCTGTTATTAATATTTGGTCGATGTTTTCCCTGCCAGGTAATAGTTTTACTTTCCCTGAGATTCAACAGCAATTGTAATTTCTCGGAAAACAATTCTTCATAGTCCTTAAGATCATATCCAAATAGCGGAAAAGACTCAACAAAAGAACCACGTCCGACCATAATTTCAGCCCGGCCTTTGGAAAGTAAATCAATCGTAGAAAACTGCTGATACACCCGAACCGGGTCTTCAGACCCCAATACCGTAACAGCCGAACTCAACTTGATATTCTTAGTGCGAGCCGCTGCAGCAGCCAACAACGTTGATGGTGATGAGGACACATATTCTTCCCGATGATGTTCTCCAATCGCAAACACATCGAGCCCCAACTCATCAGCCAGCTGAATTTCTTCCATGAGTTGATCCAGCCGTTTTGATGGATGCTGAAGCTCACTTTTTCCGCCAATAGGTGTATTTTCTACAAAAGTATAAATACCTAATTCCATGATTATTGCTTTTTTGAATATCTTTTTTGTTTAATGTTAAACTAATCATTTTTGGTGAGAATTATGCTGAATCTCTTATAGATTCATCTTATTGGGCTTATTCTTCTATTCTTTTCATTTATTATTATACGTATTATTTCATATTTTATACGTGCAATATTAAATCCTGAGGCTATGAAATCAAAATTAACGCTTTCTATAGACGAAGAAGTCATACTACAAGCCAAGGAACTGGCTAAAGAAAAAGACAGCACCGTTTCACAAATGTTCACTGACTTTGTAGAATCTCAAAAAAAAATGCAGATAAAATTAACTGCGCTTAACAAAGTCAGCGGTTCTATTACTTCAAATATTGCTGCTGAAGAAGGGGAAGATTATGTAGACCATCTGAATAAAAAACATGGCTGGGAATGACCTTCCTTGATATCAATTTTTGTTTAGATCTTTTGGTAAAGCAAAGTCCATGGCATAAGATTGCAGATCAAATTGCAGAATTTCACATTTACTACAATCTCGAAATGGGAGTAAATATCATTTCCATTCCAACCATCGCTTACCTTATTGACCGGCACCATAAGGAATATGATTCTAAAGAAGTACTGAAACAGCTTGCCACATTCGTTCACATACTGAATGCTGATTCTACTCATGCCTTACAAGCGATCCATGGGGACTGGAAAGATCTTGAAGATGCCATGCAGTTTCACTGTGCATTGTCTCATAACGCACAAACTATCATTACCCGAAATGCAAAAGATTTTAGGTTATCCTCAATCCCTGTTTTTCATCCTGAAGAATGGGCT
>JBBDLQ010000135.1:0-3040 GCA_040878765.1 Balneolaceae bacterium
TCTTGAGAAGATTTAGAAAACATATCTCTTTAGTATTTTTAGCAGTTACTATAACCGGGGCACTGCTTTCTGTTGTTCACTTTCATAATTCCGGTTTTGTATACCAGGGATATGACAGCGAACATCACCTTGTAGAAAATGATTTATTATGTCCTATTTGTGCCGTAATCGTTTATACTGTTTCAGATACTGACACCCCCCAATCTAATATTATTGAGCTTGAAGAATCTATAACTGAAATAGATGAACTTCTTCTTTCCACTCAATCTTATTTGAACCTGCCTGCCCGCGCCCCTCCTTTTATGGCTTAAGTATAGTTCATATTTCATCCTGACAAACTACCTATCGTCAGGCATTAACTACTATTTATTATCAACTTAAAATTTCATTAAGCCATGAAAACATTTAATATCGTTTCCCTATTCAAGACATTATTCGCTTCCATTTTTTTAATTGCATTTGCTGCAGCTTGTTCAAATTCAGCCTCAGACGATCATGAAGAACATTCAGATCCGGAAGGTTTTGTTCTTAAAATGAACGGACAGAATATAGTAACTCAAACACCGGGCGGAACACTTACCGGTGAATTTGAGCTCGAGCCCGGGCAAGAAACCGATCTGATCACTTTATACTTTCTTGATGCAGACGGAGATGAATTCCGACCAACAGAGGATGAATATACCTTAGGATATGAATTTGAAGACACCGGCATTGCTGAATTTGAGCAACATGCCGAAGATGGCAAATGGAGTTTCCATTTGCACGCTGAAGAAGTTGAGGACAGTACCAACCTTCGTTTGATGCTTATGCATAATGGCCACTCCGATTTCACAACTCAGGATATTCCTGTTCATGTAGTAAAGAAACATTCAGATCCGAAAGGTTTTGTTTTTAAAATGAACGGACAGAAAATAGTAACTCAAACAACCGGCGGAACACTTACCGGTGAAATTGATCTTGTTGTTGGGGAAGAAACCGATCTCATTACTATCTATTTTCTGGATCATGACGGAGATGAATTTCAACCTGAAGAAGATGAGTATAGCCTCGGATATGAATTTGACCCCGAAGATATTGCTGAATTTGAGCAACATCCCGAAGACGGAAGATGGAGCTTCCATATTCATGCTGAAGCAGAGGGTGTTACAAATTTACAACTGATGCTAATGCATGGAACTCATTCTGACTTCACAACTCAAGATATTCATGTTCACGTAGAAGCCGCTGAATAATTGAAGCTAATCACTATCATACTGTTAGTGGCCGGGGTTTTCTCACCGGAAAATATCCCTGCTGAAAACAGCTATACCCTCTCCGGCAGAATAACCGATGCCGAAACAGGGGAACCCATATCTTTTGCATATGTGCATGTCGAGGAATTGAACCGGACCGCAATGGCAGACACTGATGGGTATTATCAAATAAATAATATCCCTTCCGGTAATTTTACCCTTTCCATACACAGAATTGGTTTCCGAACCCAAACTCGTGAAATCGCCATTAAAGAAGCCAATGAAACGGTAAATATTAAATTGCGGTCAACAGTTTTAGGAGCTCAATCGGTTGAAGTAGTAGGTATTTCGGAGAATATAAAAGGATCTAATCTTGAACATGCTTCAAAAAAAGTAATCGGTTCAGAATTGAGAAGAAATTTGGGAAACACTTTGTCCCAAACCCTCTCTAACTTAGCCGGATTTGATGAACGAAGCATGGGCAGTGCTCCAGGAAGGCCTGTAATCCGCGGGCTGGGTGATGAACGTATATTGATTTTGCAGGATGGCGTACGAAGCGGAGATGTCTCCTCCCAATCATCCGATCATGCCGTTACCATCGATCCAATTTCGGCCCAGGAGGTTGAAATTGCACGAGGCCCCAAGGCACTTTCCTATGGCGCAAATGCCGTAGGCGGTGTTATTAACGTGGTTCGCAATCAAATAGAAAGCAGTATTCCAAATCAGGTAAACGGCAGTTTTACACTCAATGGAGAATCCGTAAATACCGGTTTGTCTGCCGCACTTGATGCAACCATTCCCTACAAAGATTTTGCCTTAAGTTTGGATCTGAATGGGAGGACCGCAAGTGATGTTTCTACCCCAATTGGAAAAACCGAAAACACCTACTACCGCTCTACTAACGATGCTATTGGCCTAAGCTGGGTTCAAAAATGGGGATATATTGGGGGTGCATTCAGTACTTATTTAAATAATTATGGAATACCGCCTGATCCAGAAGGTCATCCGGATGGTGTGGATATTGAAATGGAAAAATTCCAATACGATTTCAAATCTGAAATTGTGTTGCGAAATAATTTTATCAATGTAATTGATGGGAGTTTTTCCGTTAAAAATTATTCGCATCGTGAAATTGAATCAAATGGTGTGGTGGGCACACAGTTCGGCCTTGTAACTACCAATGCGGATATAAAAGCCAGCCATAATTCACTTGGGTTCCTGGACAAGGGTATGCTGGGTATTTGGGGAGAAACTGAAGATTATGCCGTAATTGGTGCAGGTACGCCTGATGCCAATAGTTATAAAATCGGTAGCTATGTTATTGAAGAAGCTGATTTTGGAGGATTACATCTCGAAGTTGGTATTCGTTTTGACTGGGTATTAAATAAACCCATACAGGAAGAACCTGATTCCAGAATTGGCCACATCCGGGAACGCAATTTCCCTGCACTTTCAAGTTCTGCGGCTGCTATTTATTCGCTGGGTAATGGTTTTTCAATTGGAACCAGCCTGTTGCATTCTTTTCGGGCACCTTCTTTAGAAGAACTTTACTCGGAAGGTCCCCACCTTGCTTCCTATTCCTATGAAATTGGTAACCCTGAGCTTGATCCTGAACGGGGATTAGCCAAGGAAGTATTCCTGCGGTTTCAATCAAATAAAGCCAACGCAGAGGCAACGGTATTCCATAATAAATTCAGTAATTATTTATATGCCCAAAATACCGGGAGGCCGAATAATCGAAATCCAAACCTGAATGTGTACCAATTTGTTGGAGCAGAAGCACTATTGTACGGGGCCGAGTTCTCCGG
>JBBDLQ010000136.1:0-7053 GCA_040878765.1 Balneolaceae bacterium
TTTATATGAAAACTTTAAATAAAATCCAGGTTATAAAAGACATTACCAGTCCAAATAGAATGGCCCAGCCGAAATTCCTGATTTTAAAACCTTCAACCATAGCATCAACAAGCATAATCAGAGCTGCATTTATTACCAAAACAAACAGGCCGAAAGTCAAAATAGTGATGGGAAGGCTTAAAATTAGTAATATGGGTTTTATAAAAATATTTACTATTGCCAATAAAGCAGCGACAAATACCGCACTCCAAAAGTTTTTAATTTCAACTCCTTTTAGCAGAGAAGCTGTTGCGTAAACGGAAATACTATTAAGTAACCAGGCCCAGATCATAATGGTGAGTTTTATTAAAAGTGGGTTTATAGTACGAAGCAGAATGAAAAATGGTTACATTTCTTTAAAAAGATAGTGATGGAAATTATTTATAAAACTTTTGATGATCTCAGTTCAACGCAGATCGAGGATATATTCCGGCTTCGTCAACAGGTTTTTATAATAGAGCAAGATTGCTTTTATGAAGATATAGATGGAACCGACCACAATGCGAATCATCTTCTTATTTATGAAGACGGAAAACTTGCTGCTTATTTAAGGCTATACAAACCGAGAGCAAAATTTGAAATGGAGGCAAGTTTAGGAAGAATTGTGGTTGCCCCGGCTTATAGGGGGACAGGCATAGGCCATAAACTTATTAAAAAAGGAATAGAATTATGTGAAGGGGCACCCATAAGAATTGAAGCACAAGCGGCACTAAGCAATTATTATCAACAATTAGGATTTAAAGTCCAGGGAAAAGTTTATTCTGTAGATGGAATTGACCATCTGCAAATGACATTAATTTAATTGCGTTTTCTTCTCTTCCAGCTCTTCAATAACAGAGATAAACCCTTCCTCCAGTTGTTCAATTAGCACCGGAATTGTTTCAAGATTTTGAGCTTTTTTCCCGTTTGTCTCCAGCTCCTGTGTTGCTTCATTAAGTTCGGTTAGCCCCACATACAGTAGCATTGGTTTTAATTTATGAGCTTCTGCACCTAATTTCGTCCACTGCTTATTTTCGTAGAAGGTTTTAATGTTCTTGAGATGCTTGGGCGTTTCCTCCAATAAGAGGTCGATCATTTCAATCATAATCTCTTTATCTCCATCAGTAATGTCTATCAGATATCCCAAATCAATTTTACTCATAGTTGGACCCCATTAATTAATATCTGGAAATAAATTAGCAATTATTATCTTGAAAAATTGAAATAAAATGAAAAGGATATGCGGAGAAAATGATTGCATAGTTTTTCTATGCTATCAAAAGCTTATGAATGGATTTAATCTGGTTCTGCAATTATTCTAACCTGTGAAGATTACAATACCTACCAAAACAAGTACCACTATTTTAAATATAAATGCCTTCCAGTTTCTCATCGTTATTATATTATGCTAACCTAAGAGGATTTGGAGTGAAAGCATTTTCGGATTAAAAGTCAAGTTATCCACACAAAAAAATTAGGAAATTTTAACATAAAATATATTATTTCGGTGTCCTGTAATAAGATTTGCACATCAGGAAGCTAATAAGCACCTAATTTTCCACACTCTGTTATTCTACTGTTACGCTTTTAGCAAGATTACGGGGTTGGTCAACATTGCAACCTCTGTTAACAGCAATATAATAGGATAGCAATTGCAAAGGGATTACGGTAAGCAGCGGGGAAAGTACATCTGATGTTTCCGGCACAATAGAAGTAAACTCTGCGAGATCACCAACCTCATCATTTTCTGGAGTAGTTATGGCAATTATGCGTCCTTTCCGTGCCCTGACTTCTTCGATATTGCTGATCATTTTATCGTTAGTATGATAAGTTGCTGCTATTACAACAACCGGCATCATTTCATCGATCAAAGCAATGGGGCCATGTTTCATTTCAGCCGCAGGATATCCTTCAGCATGAATGTATGATATCTCTTTCAACTTCAGAGCGCCTTCAAGTGCCACTGGAAAGCTATAAGACCTGCCCAAATAAAGAAAATTGGGTGCATAAGAAAACAGATTTGAAATGTGTTTGATCTGGTCAGTTTGTTGCAGAATTTGCTCAATCTTGGAAGGGATCTGTGAAAGCTCCTTAATAAGTTTCTTCGCTTTTTCAGCAGAAATAGTTTTTTTCTGCAGGGCAAGCCGTATTGCCATTAAAGTAAGTACGGTAACCTGTCCGGTAAAAGCTTTGGTTGAAGCAACGCCAATTTCTGGCCCGGCATGAATATATACACCGGCATCCGTTTCACGGGCTATGGTTGAACCTACTACATTTACAACACCAAGCACTAAAGCTCCCCTGGCTTTAGCTTCACGCAGGGCAGCAAGGGTATCCGCTGTTTCCCCGCTTTGGGAGATGACTATCATCACATCACCCTCGCCAATAAGAGGCTCCTTGTACCTGAATTCGGAGGCATATTCAACTTCAACAGGTACTTTAGCAAGATATTCAAACAAGTATTCCCCAACCAGCCCGGAATGCCAGCTTGTTCCGCAGGCAGCAATTACCAATCTTTTGGCATTTACAAGTTGATCCATCACCCCTTCAATTCCACCTAATGTGATAGTTCCTTTGTGAACATTTAACCGACCACGCAAACAATCTGAAATTGATTTGGGTTGTTCAAAAATCTCTTTAAGCATAAAGTGGTCATATCCGCCTTTTTCAATTTCCTCAAGGCTAAGTGCTAATTCATGAATTTCTTTTGTTAATTCAATCTGATTGGCAGATTCTACCGTATAATCATCTTTTGTGATCACGGCTAGTTCACCATCATCCAAATAAACAACTTTATCGGTATAGGCAGCTACAGCAGAGGCATCTGAAGCAATAAGCATTTCGCCTTCACCAATACCTAATAAAAGTGGGGAGCCTTTCCTGGCTACTACAATTTGATCGGGAAAATCTGAGTGAATAACAGCAATTCCATAAGTTCCATTTACCTGGTGAAGGGCAAGCTGGATCGCTTTTTTGAGAGAGGTAGGATTTTTGACCAGAAAACTTTCAATTAATTTAGTTAATACCTCAGTATCCGTCTCTGAATAAAAGGTATATCCCTGATTAGTCAAGTTTTTCTTCAGCGTATTATAATTTTCAATGATTCCATTATGTACCAATGCCATTTTATTATTCTGGCTGGTATGAGGATGAGAGTTAATATCATTTGGTTCGCCATGGGTAGCCCATCTTGTGTGCCCTATACCAAGTGTGCCTTTCTGCTTTGAACCTATCATTTTTTCAAGGTTCGATACTTTGCCCTTGCCTTTATTAACCTCAAGCTTACCGTTTAAAGTAGCCAGCCCAGCGGAGTCGTAACCTCTGTACTCTAATCTCTTTAATCCATCAATAATAATTTTACTCGCTTGTTTACCGCCTACATACCCTACAATTCCACACATATATTTTAAATAGTTAAATAATTTTTTTTGATTGTGATAATCCTTAAATATAAGGCCTTAGAAATAGAATAACGATTACCATTTATTAAAAATATGGCAAGTCAGACTCCATTGAATCTTATATTTTTTACGGATGAAAAAGCAGATAATTTTCACCCATTAACTTTAACCCGCCCTCTGGATGATTTAAGAGTTGGGATATTAACAATACGCGAAAAATGGCTGAAACACCTTCAACTAAATGATTTCAGCAGATTACTGCCTGAATACTTAGTAGGTGTTTTCGGCAGCAGAGGGATATCCGGTGAAAACGATTATCTCTGGATAAATGCAAGGTTTTTACCATCCGAAAAACTCATAAATGCCATTCATAAACTTAAGCAAGGGGAGCAAATTACCTTTGATGGTAATACCGTTGCTGCAATTGCAAACAGGGAAACCACTAAACATATGTTTGATTCCAATATGTTTATTAAAGATAATTTCAGTAACAATGAGATTACAGGGGTCATACACCTGGAGCATCTGTGGGATTTATTAGCATTGAATAGCTTTGAGATTGATAAAGACCTTCCCTTAATAAAGCTGAAACCCGTTTCGGAAACAGGATATCATAATGGAACGGCCATTCAGAAACCTGAAAATGTTTTTGTACATGAAACGGTAAAAATTGAACCGGGTTGTATTTTAATCGGTGATGATGGCCCGGTGATAATTCAAAAAGGAGCAGTGATTGAAGCTGGTTGTATTCTCCGCGGGCCGGTGGTTATTGGGGAAAATGCTACCTTAAAAATGAAGGCAAGAATATCCGGTGGAACTACAATTGGTCCCGTTTGTAAAGTTGGAGGGGAGGTCTCAAATTGCATATTTCATTCCTATTCAAACAAAGCGCATGAAGGGTTTACCGGAAATTCCATTTTTGGTCAATGGGTAAATATTGGGGCTGATACGAATACATCAAATCTGAAAAATAATTACAGTACCGTGCGCATGGCCGACTGGAATTCAAAAAATGAAATGGAAACAGAGGTTCAGTTTTTAGGAACAATTATGGGTGATCATTCCAAAACGGCTATTAATACTATGCTCAATACGGGTACTTTATGCGGGGTGAGTTCAAATATTTTTATGGCTGGATTTCCCCCAAAATACATTTCCTCTTTCTCCTGGGTTGGCTCGGCTGATTATGGAATTTATGATTTCGATAAAGCAATTGAGGCAATGAAAGCTATGATGAAACGCCGCGATATTGAACTTACTGAGGATTACAAAAATATGATGCACCACATTTTTAAGGAAGCTCATAAGTGATTTATAACATTCTTCGGGCAGCTAAATAGGTTTCATCCCAATAAGGGTGGCTCAGTTCAGAAATTTTAACTCCTTCGGTAGTGGATGCATGTAAAAATTCATTTCGGTTGATCATTACCCCTACATGATAGGACCGATTCCCGGTTTTGAAGAAAACCAGGTCACCGGTTTTGGTTTCATTTCTTTTAATACCTGTGCCGGCCTGTAGTTGTTCAAGCGTTGTACGGGGAATTATCTTCAAAAGATAATCCTCAAAAACTACCTGCATAAAGGCCGAACAATCAATTCCATTATAATCAGAACCGCCCAATAAATAGGGAATTCCCTTCCAGTCGCGATATGCCAGTTGCAGAAACTCCTGTATTTGGCTGTCGCCTATTGTATTCGATACATCAGAGGTAGTTGAAGTATCAGTTTCAGGAGCAGAACTTGCGGGAAGACTTGGAGAAGCAGCCACACTTTCTTCCTCCCAGGGAATAGTGCCGCGTTCAACCGTTCCGCACCCTGAAACAAATAAAAAAAGTAGGATTAAAAAAGCACCCTTATTTATAGCCATGTTTATGATATTTTCTCTGTCTGTAAATATAAAGCGATATGCTTACTTTTGAATAAGAAATTCGGATACTAAATCTATGGGAAAAATTAAATGAATTTACTTGTAAATATCGATCATATAGCAACGCTCAGAAATGCCCGGGGCGAAGGTTACCCAGATCCTATTGAGGCGGCACAGATTTGCGAAGAAGCAGGTGCGGCCGGCATTGTATTTCACCTTAGAAAAGACCGCCGTCATATCAGGGATGAGGATGTTTATCGTCTCAAAGAAAATGTAAGAGGTAAACTGGATTTTGAAATGGCGGCATCGGATGAGATGCTCAAAATTTGCAAAGAAGTAGATCCGCATTTATGTACGCTGGTACCTGAAGGAAGGGAGGAATTGACGACGGAAGGCGGTTTAAAAATGGCTATGGTTTTTGATGATTTTAAAAACAGGGTGTTTCCGTCAATTCGGGAGACAAACATTGAAATCAGCTTATTTTTAGACCCAAATCCGGAGGATATTGACCTGGCACATAAATTGGGAACCGATGCCATTGAACTTCATACCGGAACCTTCGCAAATGCTGGGCCGGCAAAAAAGCAGCATGAACTTACACGACTTCGCAAAGCGGCAAAACAGATCAGCGATTTGGGTATGAAAGTGAATGCGGGACACGGCCTTAATCTGGATAACCTGCCCGATTTGCTGGAAACTGTGCCAAACCTGAATGAAGTAAGTATTGGCCATGCACTGATTAGTAAATCTGTATTTTGGGGATTAGACCGAACGGTGAAAGCGTACCTTGAGATCATTGAAGATTTTTATGGCTCATAGAATATCCAATATCCAACACGGAATGATCAATGATCATGGACTTAGCTAGATATTCTAACGTGCTCAATTTTAATTATACACCCGTATTTTTTTGAAAACCTCCGCCAAACATATCGCTGATCGAATTCGACTGATGATTGCTACCAAGCAGTTTCAGGTGGGAGAGATGCTGCCATCGACCAGGGAACTGGGTCAGCAGCTGGAGGCCAGTTTTCATACCGTACGTAAAGCCTATCATATTCTCGAAGATGAAGGATTGATTTTAGGTGAACAGGGCCGCGGCTTCACTGTAAAAAATCAGAATACGCTGTTGGATAAATCAGCCCGGCTGGAGGTAGGCGGGGAGAAAGTACAGGCGCTGGTCGAGGAATTAATTGGATATGGTCTTGATGAATCTGAAATTGAATTATTATTTCAGGAGCAGCTTGGATTTATGGAATGGCCCGACCGCATTCAGGCCAGTGCGAGTGTGGGAGAAAATCATGAATTGGGAAGAATGCTTTCCGACGCCATCAAAAAACAGGTAGGTGTAAAGAGTCAGGTTATAGATATAAACGAGTATGAAAGTGCGGCAAAATATGATGCTCTTTTTGTACCCATTCACCTGATGAGCTACTTTCGGAGCCTCAAGGATACTATCTTGATTTTGCCCATTGTATATGATTACGATCCGGATATTTTATTATCTATTGTTGACCGGGTGGCCATTGATACCATTGGACTTGTAACCGGAAGTGAAGAATCCATCCCGAAAATAATTGACGAACTAAAACGATCGGTACATTTTGAAGGTTCGTTTGTAGCGGGCACCATATATGGAAAATCATTACCGCTTTTTGTTCGCGAATCAGACCTTATCTTATATACCTCGGAAAGTGCCCGGCTGGTTGAACAAAAAGTACCTGAACGAAGCCGGTTGCGACTCGAATATTTACTCTCAGAAAAAAG
>JBBDLQ010000136.1:7153-9843 GCA_040878765.1 Balneolaceae bacterium
TTGATAAAAAAAGTTTTAAAACAGGCTATTGAGGCCATCGAAAAAGAGATTTTAGCGGTTAGGGAGACTCCATCAACGGATGTTCTTTTTAACGGGGAATTGGAAAAAATATCCGGAGAATTTATTTACACATTCGAGACTCAGAATAAAGGGCTGAGGTTTGCTGAAGAAATTCGCGCCAAAATAGATTCCAAAGAATTTAAAGTGCACCCGGTGGAGTTTAAAGACAAGAAAGTAAGGCTTGAATTTCCGGAAAATGTGGGCAGTAAAATTGGAGAAGTATTCCTGGAATGGGAAAATGATTTCGTGCTCAAAAAGATGGAGGAACATTTATTTAAACTTCAAGATAAAGCCGATAAAATTCCCCAGCTAAAAGCACTGCTACAACCAGAGGAATTCTATAAAGAAGAGGCAGATGATGCTGAAATTAAAGTGGATGATTTACGAAATGAATCTCAAAAAGAGGCCATTCTAAAATCCCTGAAAAATAACATTTTATATGTGTGGGGACCGCCAGGTACGGGGAAAACTGCAACGCTGGGGTATATCATCGCTAATTTATTAAGGCAAAAAAAACGCGTGCTTTTCGTATCTAACACTAATCGGGCAGTAGATGTAGGATTACTAAATGTACTGGATGCGCTTTATGAGATCGAACCCGGTTTTGATTTGCAGAAAACTACTCGTTTTGGTGAAGCAGCACTGGATGATGCCCGCCTGGAAGACATCCTGTTCGAACAGCAGGTAAAGACAAAACTGGATGGCCGCAAAGCTGATGCGGTTTCCCTTTCCAATCTGCTCACGAACTATGAAAAATTACAGGAAACCGTGGACGACCTTATGCGAAACGGGGAGGATGTTCCTCAGAAATTAGAACTCGAATGTCAGCTGGCCGGGAATAAGGTGGATGAGCATGGCGGACAGGAATCTCTGGAAATTGAAATTGACCGGCTAATGAATTTGAATGAACGTTATGAACTCAAGAAAAAACAGCTGGTGGCAACCACACTGGCCAAAGTGTGTACATCCGAATTATTCTATAATTTGAGTTATGATGCGGTAGTAGTTGATGAGGGTTCAATGGCAGGAATTCCCTATATGCTGCTAATGGCTGCCAAAAGTAAAAAACACCTCATCGTAGCCGGCGATCCCATGCAGCTTCCGCCCATTGCCATCACCAATCATCCCAAATCGCGGGATTTCCTTGAGCAGGATATATTTACTTTTGTATCTAAATCGGAAAGCACCGAAGATCTATTCAACTGGCACGACTTCAACCCAAATTTCACCTGTTTCTTTGATGTTCAGTATCGCATGAAAGATGATTTAGCCGGTGTGATCAGTTCGGTTTTTTATGAAGGCAGGCTGAAATCAGGTAATCCGGCCGATGGCCGTATGTTGAATGGGGAATCGGCTTCAGTTGCACTTATTGATACGTCGAAATACAACCCGGTGCTAGAACAGGAAACGGGTGAGGGCGGCTTTAAACCAATCAATGAAGTTCATCACAGGCTGATAGAAGAAAGCTTGAAACGGCTCACAAAAAATCACCCGTCGGACGATATCGGTATCATTGTTCCATTTAGAAACAGTGTATATAAAGTGAGAAATTATTTGTGGGAAAAAGGATACCGGGATATTGAAGTGGGAACCATTCACACTTTCCAGGGACGCGAGAAACCGGTCATTATATTTGATACCGTAATGAGCGGCGAGTGGCAAAACGGGGGGATGCGTCACTATTCCGTTCGTCCGTTTGATGAAAAGAAAAATGGATTATCAGTGCCAAGGTTACTGAATGTAGCTTTTTCCAGAAGCAAAGAATTATTAGTTATAATCGCGGATATGGAGCATGTAAATAAAGTATATGGAAATAAATTTTTAGGAAGATTATTAGGGTCGGTAAAAGAAATTTCAATTTAACAGCTCAACCAGCAAAAATGTCAAAAATAATCAGATGTAAAAATTACGAATGGAGCGGAGTAGAACGGAAAAACTACAAAGCCGACAATTTCTGTTATCAGGGAGTTCATCGTTTTTCTTTACTGGGAGAAGGAACCGGCGAGCAGCATCTCAACTTTCAGACTCGTTATTTTGAAGTAGAAGCCGGGGGTTATACCTCACTGGAATATCACCGGCATCCGCACTCTGTTATAATCATCCGTGGTTACGGTTCAATGATATTGGGCGATGAGGTTCAGGAACTAAGTTTGCACGATGTGGTATTCATTTCCCCGGAAATCCTTCACCAATTCCATGCCGATAAGGGAAAACCACTGGGATTTATATGCATTGTGGATCGTTACAGGGACAAACCAATTTTACCGGACGACCAATATCTGGAAGAAAATGTAAAATCGGATGAAGTTCGAAAAAAATTAAAACGATAATTTCAAAAAAGAGTTGAATAGTAATGGGTATCGCCCTTATATTTGGTGCCCTCTCAAAAGGGGAATTTATTGAAACAAAAGCGGGAATAGCTCAGTGGTAGAGCATCACGTTGCCAACGTGAGGGTCGCGAGTTCGAATCTCGTTTCCCGCTCCAAAGCAGAATCCAACTCCGGGTTCTGCTTTTTTTTTGAAGTATAATAAAGCCAACGAACTCGCGAGTTCCCCCGAAGGGACTCCTTTGGAGGAATCTCGTTTCCCGCTCCAAAGCAGAATCCAACTCCGGGTTCTGCTTTTTTTTT
>JBBDLQ010000136.1:9943-18870 GCA_040878765.1 Balneolaceae bacterium
GAATCTCGTTTCCCGCTCCAAAGCAGAATCCAACTCCGGGTTCTGCTTTTTTTTTGAAGTATAATAAAGCCAACGAACTCGCGAGTTCTCCCGAAGGGACTCCTTTGGAGGAATCTCGTTTCCCGCTCCAAAAAGAAGGTTAGTTGTAAATAATGCAGCTGTCCTTTTTTAGTTTTTGGAGATATCATGTATCAAACCTAAATCATATTTAGTCAGTCAAGAGACCACTATTACATCGGTTCAACTGGGGTTGGAGTGAAAACGAGAGTGGAACGCCACAATGATGGATGGAGCCGATCTACAAAAGCAGGAATTCTTGGGTACTGAAATATGTGAAGAGTTTCGAGAGTAAATCAGAAGCACTGAAATGGGAAAATCATATCAAGAGGCAGAAAAACCTGACGAACTAACGCTGTCTTTCAAACCTTTGTGAGCCTTAAAACAAAATTTTTCCGTATTCAAATATGGTACAATGAAATAATAACCTATAGCTATAGAATTTAGATATGCAGATTGGATTTCAGTTAAAACAAATATTGATCTTTGGTGCAATGTTACTCATAACCGGGTGTGCTACCACTGTTGAAACCACCTTAAATAAAGAGTGGGAAAAACCGAGGGTATTTAATTCCGATGAGGATAAATTACTCACACAAATGCAGATGACGGATGAAGGGGATGCGGTCACATTAATTTCACCAAGTGGAGTACAAACCATAAATGAAAATGGTGAGATAGCGCTGGAAATGGATCGTGATTCTTTCTTTAGTGTTCATGTGGAAACTTCAAGAGGGGTAGAACGGCTTACCGATAAAGTATCATACATTTATTTGCCCCACAGGCATGCCCTGCTTGAATTCAATTATGCTACTTTCGCAGAAAGTGTAACAATGATAGATCTGAATGAAAACTCGGTTCAGTGGGTGACTAAAGACCTGAAATGGAGTTTGGAACGATACCAAACATTTGCACGCGCACTTACAAAAGGATTGGGTTTAGGCGGACAATTAACTGCTGATGCAGCTTCAGGTATCATGGCTCCGAAACGGTTTGTGGAGAATCTGACCAAAGTAATTCCCGAGCTTGATGCATTTGTGTTCAAGACACTCGACGGATTAGCACTGATCGCACTTGAGGATGGATCTATTATCTGGAATAATGAAGATTTTAAAGGTGGATTGGCTGAGCTTATTTATGAGCCAGATTCCAATAGTTTAGTTGCAGTCAACCGCGATGATGATGCCTTTAGTATAGAAGGATTGCAATTCAATAAACAAATCATGCGACTTGACGCAGAAACAGGAGCTACAATTTGGTCAGGTACTTACGATGGAAACATCAGGGAAAAATTAGATGGTTTTGGTATCTGGGGTGATCGGAAAACGGATATTCGGCTTGCAGATGGAAAAATCATGATCAATTTTTTGAATGTGGAAGTGTATGATTTTGAATCCGGTGAGCAATTATGGCAAACAACAACTGGCAATGACAAATTATTAGATTTAGTAGCTCCTGAAGCTCAGATCATGAATCTGTTTGCATTTCCGGTCATTCACGAAAATATTTTATACCGGGTAAATCATGAAAATGTGGGACTAACCGGAGTGGATGTGGTTGTGCAGGCCTTCGATTATGAGACAGGTAATTTGAAGTGGAAGACGGATAAATTAAGCCGAAGCAAAGCTGTCAATGATATGTTGGTTGTTAATGATAATCTCATCGTTTCATTAGATCGTGAGGATAAAGTTCTGGCATTCGACCGTGTTACCGGTGAAAAAGCATGGGAAAAATCAGGATTTGGAAAGAACGGAATTCTGTTTGAAATGATGGAATTGGACGGAATCATTTTGGCAGCCGGATCTGATAAAATTCAGATCTTGAATGCTGACAATGGTGATGAAATCATATCGGTAAACAGTGCAGATAACGGACTTGGCAATATGACCGATTTTACTATTCTAAATGAACAAATAATGGTTGCCGGTGAAAATGGATTTGGTTCTTTTGATCCGGATGATGGTTCACTGATTTCATCGATTGAATTACCAACCGGCGGATTGATACAAGTCAGTGAAGATGAAAACCGAATTCTAATATCACCTAAACCAGCTTATAGTGATGCTAGTTATTCGGTTGATGGAGCCTTTCATTTAATTAACAGCTCAAACGCAGAATTATTAGGTACATTAGGAACTGATAAAGATCGCAGAAATTGGAAAATTTCTCCGGATTACAAAAACATTTACGAGCTGAAAGATGAGGTTATCATAATGTACTCAGCAGATTAGTTGCCGGATAAAAAAAGATTATTGATTAAAAAAGCAGTTAAAGTTTTAACTGCTTTTTTTTTGTGGCGTGCAGAATAAGGAATGCATCTTTCTCACAACTCGTTATATTTAGCGAAGCAAGTAACCATAAACTAATAATCGATAATTATGCCTATTAAAAAAGCCTCAGCAATCTGGAAAGGAGATCTGAAATCAGGAAAAGGAACTATGAAATTAGGAAGCGGGTCGTATGAAGGAGCTTATAGCTTTGCCACCCGTTTTGAGGATAAAGAAGGTTCAAATCCTGAAGAGTTGATTGGAGCCGCCCATGCCGGCTGTTTTTCCATGGCTTTTTCCAATGAATTGGACAAAGCCGGATTCACACCAAATTCCGTGGAAACCAATGCCGAGGTAACACTTGATCCCAGTGCAGGCGGTATTACAAATATCAAATTAATATCCAAAGGAAATGTACCGGGAATCGATGAAGCGAAGTTCCAGGAAATTGCCAATGCTGCTAAAGAAGGATGCCCGGTTTCAAAAGCATTGAAAGCTGTTAATATTGAATTGGATGCCACTTTGGTGAATTAATTTTAAATATTTATAATTCTTTAGCAAAAAAGCTCTTTATAGATTAAAGGGCTTTTTTATTTTTAGTAGAAAATTTTCGAGTTAACTTGATCAACAGGTAATTTTTTCAATGCTGATGTTAATTATACGATGAAATATAAATTTCTTTTCTTTTTCTGGCTGGTTTTTTCGTGTTCAGGAACTGTTACTTATGCCAATGTAATTTTTTATTCGAATACTTTTTTTACCCTGTCGGATACCACAGAAGTTCAGGCGTTATTAGAGAAGGGGGAGCAGGCTAATAATACGGGCGAATATGATCTTGCAAAAGGCCTTATACATAAAGCGGATAGCCTATCAAAGGTGTTGGGGTATTTAAAGGGAGAGGAAAAGGCGGTTAGTTTTCTTGCTGATATTTATATAAATGAAGGAAATTATCCCCAGGCCTTAGAGATATTATTGGAAGCTGTAAATACCTATCCCGAAAGTTCAGAATTAGCCCAATATCACAATTTATTAGGGGCTGCTTATAAAAATGTTTCGGAAACTGATAAAGCCATACTGAGTTTTGAGACCGCATTGAAATATACCGACCGGATGCCGCCGCAAAGGAGAGACCGGTTGAATGCCGGAATTAAACATAATTTGGCGGTTATTTATCAAAATTTGGGACAGTATAACAAAGCATTTGAAAATTATTTAACGGCCATTGAGTATGCGGAGGCTGCAAATGATACTATAATGCTTACCATTGCCTATAACAACCTGGGGTTGGCTTATAACAATACGGAGGAGTATGACAAGGCAATTTATTATTTCGAAAAATCCCTTGAATTCGCCGAACTAAAAAATTCAAAGCTGGATATTTATCGTGCGGTTTTAAATATGGCAAATACTTTTGGCAATACTAAGCGCTATGATGAGGCTTTAAGTAGCTATGAACTAGCTGAAAAATTGCATAATGAACTAAGGCCTAATATTCCTCCAGTAATAATTTTACATAACAGAGGCAGAACTCTTGGCAAAATGAAACAATATGAGGAAGCCGAAATATTATTGAAAGAGTCTCTGGCATTGAGTGATCAAATGAATATTCCGGAGGGGATGTATTATAATCATTTTATACTGGGTACTATATACCAGGAGCAGAAACGAAGCGAAGAGTCCATTCCGCATTTTGAAAAAGCTGTTGATCTTGCAATTAATTCTACAAATCCTGATTTAATTGAAGAATCCAGAGAAAAACTTTATAAAGCATATTCACAGGCTAACAGGTATGAGGATGCTTTTAGAACCTTGCAATCTCACAAAGCTTTTACAGATAGTATAACTGATATAGAAAAAGAAAAAGAGCTGGCTAATCTTCAAAGCAGGTTGGAGTTAAACCGGCAAAACGAACTGAATCAGTTATTGAATGAAAAGCAGGTTCAACAAGAGGGTCAGTTAAAAGCCCAATTAATATTAATAATTGCTGCCGTGGTCATCATCATTTTAATAGTGGTGATACTTCTGATAATGCGTAAAACAGCAAAAGAGAAAGAAGTCATTTTAGGTCAGTTAAAAGCACAGAAGCAAAAGCTGGAAGAATTGAATTTGACTAAAGATAAGTTGTTTACCATCATTGCGCATGATTTACGAACACCATTGAGTTCAATGCAAGGGGTTTTGTACCTGATTAAAGAAAGAGCTATATCTGAGAAGGATATGTTGAAGTTAGTTAAGGAATTGGAAATTTCCGTCCAAAAAAATGTCAATGTAATGGAAGACCTGCTTACATGGGCAAAAGGGCAACTAACCGGGGTGAAATTGAAATTCAAATCGGTAAGATTAAAGCCATTGATTGAAGAAATAATTGGATCTCAAAAGTTTATGGCTGAAAAGAAGGGCATTACAATAACTCAAAAAATTGCTAAAAATGAAGTGATTAAGGCCGATAGCAATGCACTTCGGCTTGTTATTAGAAACCTGCTTTCAAATGCAATAAAATTTACCAACGAAAATGGGAAAATTAAAATTAACAGCGAAGTTAAAAACGGGAATATTCTTTTAAGTGTATCTGATAATGGAATTGGAATTCCTGATAATGAATCTGATAAAGTTTTTGATTCCCAATTATGGTCTCGTGATGGCACGAAAAACGAAAAAGGGAGCGGATTTGGACTTGGTTTGAGTAAAGAATTTGTACAACGAATGGACGGGAAAATTTGGTTTGAAAGTAAGGTGGGCAAGGGAACCACGTTTTATGTAGAATTACCAACAAGCGGAGATGTTGAAAAATAAATGTCAGCTTATTAACTGTGCATAACCTGTAGATAACTTCCCGAGTTATAATTCCCACTTGCCCTAATCATTTCTTATCTTCAATGCTCACTTAACACTCATTCTTCTGGATCATTAAATATGAGCGACAAACCTCGTGAATATTGCGGAATTTACGGCATTTATAATCACCCCGACGCAGCTCTTCATACCTACTATGGATTACACGCCCTGCAGCACCGGGGACAGGAATCAGCTGGTATTGTAACTTCATTTTTTGATAAAGAAAAAGAGCGCTTTGCTATGCCGGCCTTTAAAGATTTTGGCCTGGTGCTGAATGTGTTTCGAAAATCGAAGGTGTTTGAGAAGATACTTTTGGGGGAAAATGCCATAGGTCATAACCGATATTCAACTTCCGGCTCTTCCCGAAATCCTGCAAATATTCAGCCTTTCAGGGTTCATTACAGAAATGGAAATCTGGCAATCGGGCATAACGGAAATCTGTCCAATGCCAAGCAAATTCGCGAGAGATTCAGGAAAGAAGGAGTGCTTTTCCAGTCTACTTCCGATACGGAACTGATACTTCATCTAATTTCACACAGTTTGTATGAAGATCAGCTGGACCAAATAATGGATGCACTTCGCCAAATTGAGGGAGCCTATTGCCTGGTAATATTAACGGATGATAAACTCATCGCCGTACGCGATCCCAACGGATTCCGCCCCCTGGCCCTTGGTAAAGTTGACGGTTCATTTTGTGTAGCCAGCGAAACCTGCGCTTTTGATATCAATAATGCAGAATATATTCGGGATGTAAAACCGGGCGAAGTCGTGGTTATTGATAAAGAAGCGGCTGAAACCGGTGAACCGAAATCATTTTTTATTCCTCCTACAAAAGGAACAGGAACCAGCCAGTGTATTTTTGAATACGTATATTTTTCTCGCCCGGATAGTAAGATATTTGGTGAAATGGTAGATAAAGTTCGCCGAAATCTCGGTAAACAACTGGCTAAAGAACATCCACTTGATGAAGTTATTAAAGATGATAAAACCGGAAAAAGGCCGGTAGTAATTTCTGTTCCTGATTCCAGTAATACGGCTGCCTTGGGTTATGCCACCGAAAGCCTGAAATTGGGCTATGATTGCAGGTATGATATGGGTCTGATTCGAAATCATTATGTGGGCAGAACGTTTATATCACCGGGGCAAAAATCGCGAGAGCAAAAAGTGCGTACAAAATTCAACCCGGTACGGGGAGTGTTGGAAGGTCGCCCGGTTATTATTGTGGATGATTCCATTGTTCGCGGAACTACTTCCCGTTATTTGGTGGATATGATCCGGGATTGTAACCCATCAGCTGTTCACTTCTTAGTTAGTTCACCGCCAATAATAAGTCCTTGCTATTATGGTATGGATTTCCCGAGCCCTGATGAACTGATAGCCAATAAATTCGATCGGGACATTGAGAAGATGGCTAAGGAAATTGGGGTGGAGAGTTTACGATATCTATCCTCCGAGGGTTTGGTTGATGCTGTAAAAGAAGCAAATCCTTCCGGCGACGATTATTGTACGGCCTGTTTTACCGGCAATTATCCGGTTCCGGTTAATTTTGGATCAGAGAAGGAAGAAAATGAGCTTGTTTAATGTTTAACGCTCAGCCTAAATTTATAACCAGTGCCACAAAACTTGAAGAATGTCCCCCCGCAGGTTTACCCGAGGTTTGTTTTGCAGGAAGATCAAATGTTGGCAAATCTTCACTGATAAATTCGCTACTAAATAAAAAGAATATTGCACGAACTTCGAATGTTCCGGGCAAAACCCAGCAAATGAATTATTACCAGGTTGGTAATGAATTTTTTTTGGTAGATCTGCCCGGTTATGGATATGCTAAGGTTCCTAAAAAAGAACGGGAGCGCTGGGGCAAAAGCATTCGCGAATATTTACTGGATCGGGAATCACTGAGATTAATATTACATGTGGTGGATGCCCGACATGAACCCAGCCAACTCGATGAAGATTTTTTCTACTGGATGGCTCTCAACGAAAAACCCTTCGCTGTGGTTCTTTCCAAATCCGACAAAATATCAAAAAACAAAGTTGGACAGTCGAAGGCCAAGGTTAGGCAGGTTCTGAAAGAAATGAATATAGAAATTCCCATAATACCTTATTCTACAAGTTCAAAAGCAGGTATTGCGGAAATAAAGGATCTTATTACTGAATTTATTACTCACTCAAAAAATCACTCATAATAATTATGTCATTCAAAGTATTACTATTAGATAATGTGGATGCCGTTTGTGCAGAAGTATTCAAGGAACGGGGCATTCAGGCCGATGTACCAGGCAAACTAACCGAAGAAGAATTATTTGCCAAAATTGGTGAATATGACGGAATGGTGGTTCGAAGCGGAACCACCGTCACATCCGAATTGCTTGAAAAGGCAGACAACCTGAAAGTTATTGGCCGTGCCGGCGTTGGGGTTGATAATATTGATATACCTGCTGCTACAGCAAAAGGCGTACTGGTAATGAACACCCCCGATGGAAATACTATATCAACTGCAGAACATACATGCGGACTGATTTTATCGTTGGCCAGAAATATTCCGAATGCAGTTTCAAAAGTTAAAAGCGGAGGCTGGGATCGTAAAAAATATATGGGAACTGAAGTTCATGGTAAAAAACTCGGAATTGTTGGATTGGGGAAAATTGGATCTGAGGTTGCGAAAAGAATGGCTTCATTTGGAATGGAAATTTTTGCTTATGATCCATTTTCAACAAGGGAACACGCCCAGGTAGTGGGTGCTGAATTAATAGATTTGGACGAATTACTTGGCAAAGTTGACTTCTTGACGGTTCATACCCCGTTAACGGATAAAACCAGAGGCATGATTTCAAAAGCCAGTGCAGATAAGCTTAAAAAAGGCATTAAGCTGGTAAATTGTGCACGAGGCGGAATATTTACAGAAAGTGATATCCTGGAGTTGCTAAACAAGGAAGTAGTTGGAGGCGTTGCTTTGGATGTGTATTCCGAAGAGCCGCCAACTAAAGAAGTGTATGAAATGCTGAAGGATGATCGTGTGATTAGTACTCCGCATTTAGGAGCATCAACCGAAGAAGCACAGGAAAAAGTAGCACAGCAAATTGCTGAGCAAATGGCTGATGCACTCGAAAATAAAAGCTATAAGGGAAGTTTAAACGGGAAATCAATTTCGTTGCTTACGAACAAAGAAGTGCAGCCATTCCTTGAACTAGCTGAAAAACTTGGAAAAATGAGTGTTCAGCTTTCACCCCAAAACGCGAATAATTTTGAATTTGAGTATGCCGGTGATTGTGCCAAATATTCTGAAGTTCTTACGGATGGAATTTTAAAAGGCATGCTAACCGAGTATGTGGATGAAGCAATAAACCTGATCAATGCCCGGGTGTATGCCGATGAGCGGGGTTTCACGATCCGCGAGATTACCTCATCCAAAAGTAAAATGTTCAGTGACCTTATTACCATCAGGCTTACCGAGGGTTCTGAATACCAAACCATTTCAGCAACGGTATTTGGTGAAGGTGATTACCGTATTGTTGAAATTGATAACTACGGAATTGAACTCCGCCTGGAAGGTGATATTTTACTTTATCAAAATGTTGATAAACCCGGTATGCTTGCTTCGGTTAGCGGGGCTTTGGCAAAAGAGGGTATAAACATTGCAGCCCTGAGCCTGGGACGTTCCAAAAAAGGTTCTAATGCCATTACTGCTGTTTCCGTTGATAAAGAAATGGATGAAAAAGATATTGATATAATTCGAAAATTGGATGGCATCAGGCAGATCCGATATAT
>JBBDLQ010000137.1:0-3009 GCA_040878765.1 Balneolaceae bacterium
TTACAGGATTGAAGGATAAGCCATTGAGGTTTATTTGGCTTTATAATCTTCAATTGCTACCATCCAATGCACAACAATCAACCTGAATAATATTTTTATGAGTACCGACTTTGCCGGCACTAAACAAAAATGGAAAAATCCTGAAACCCGCCGTAAAATTGGAGTTGGTGCTGTATTTGCTTTGGTAATTGCGGGCATCTATGCTGGAACAAATGAAGTTTTTCCCGAGTACGATGGCCATTATGGCATTTGGTCCATTATGCCGCCGCTGGTTGCTATAGTTTTAGCTTTTTATACCCGCGAGGTGGTTAGTGCTCTTTTCATCGGAATTTGTTTAGGAGGAGTGATTTCCGGGCAGCTTAATATCGTACAGGATTTCCTGATCCCCTCGGTTGGTACCGAAAGCTTCGCGCTGATTATATTGGTATACCTATGGGCACTGGGTGGATTAATTGGTATCTGGACCCGTACCGGTGGGGCCGAAAAGTTCGCAACATGGGCCAGCGAGAAAATGGTTCGCGGACCTCAAACCGCCAAGTTTTTTACCTGGCTGATGGGACTCATTTTCCATCAGGGCGGAACCATAAGTACAGTTTTGACTGGAGCAACTGTTCGTCCGGTTGCCGACAAACACCGGGTATCTCATGAAGAATTGGCTTACATGGTAGATTCCACTGCCTCTCCTGCTGCAACGCTCATTCCCTTCAATGTTTGGCCATTTTATGTTGGTGGTTTGGTTATAGGTACATTACCGCTTTTTGAGACTACCCAGCAAAGTGTCGCTTTTTTCTTCACTGCGCTGCCTTTTAATTTTTATGCCATCTTCGCCATCCTTCTTACCCTGCTTTTTGCCTGGGATAAATTCCCCTTCATCCCGGGAAAAAAAATGAGAGCCGCTATAAAAAGAGCCCGTTCAGGTAAAGGCCTTGATCGCCCCGGAGCAACACCCATGGCGGCAGATGAACTTACAAAGAGTGAAATTCCCGAAGATTATAACCCAGGCCTCATCGATTTTTTTGGGCCTATAGGAACCTTGCTTGGAGTAGCTATAATTCCTTATTTAGTCACCCGTTTTATTTTGGATATGGGTGAAGATTCCATTCTTTTGATTGCTGAAGCTTTTGTATTAGCCGTGTTAGTTGGATTTGGAATTGCTCTCACAAAAGGCATGAAATTACAGGAAGTTATTGATGGATTTATAGATGGGTGTAAAGGCGTTACTATTGGTGCCATTATTTTAGCCCTGGCTGTTACCCTAAAAGAAGTAGCTGACGCTGTCGGAACCGCACCCTATGTTGTAGCTTTGGTAGGTGATGTAATCCCTGCCTTTCTGCTTCCCGGTTTATTAATGGTATTGTGTATGCTCATCGCCTTTTCTACCGGAACTTCCTGGGGTACCTATGCGGTGGTATTTCCGGTAGCTATACCATTGGCATGGGCGGTTGTTCCTGATCCGTTTTTCCTCACCCTATGTTTTTCGGCTGTGGTTGGCGGTTCGGTCTTTGGGGATCAGTGTTCTCCTATTTCCGATACAACTATTCTATCTTCACTTGCAACCGGCTGCGATTTAATGGACCATGTACAAACCCAATTTCCACTGGCAATTTTAGCAGGTACATTGGCTGTTATTGCTTATGCAGGAATGGTAATCTTCTTTGTCTGAAATTAATTCATTAACCAATTAAATTTTCAATTTCAGCTCTTTCTTTCGGTACATCTGTAAGATTTTCGTAGCCGTCTTCCGTCACTACAATATTGTCTTCGATCCGTATTCCGCCAAACTCGAATAATTTGGTCAGCCTATCAGCATTCAGGAATTTTGATTGTTTATCATCTTCTATAGCAGGAATTAACAGAGCATGCACAAAATAAACGCCCGGCTCAATGGTGACCACCATTCCCGGTTGCAGGTCGCGACGAACCCGTAAATATTTAATACCAGGACGATCAATCCGTTCTACCCCTTTTGGATATCCGCCCACATCGTGGGTATCCAAACCGAGAAAATGCCCTAAGCCGTGGGGAAAGAAAAGAGCAAAAATATCGTTTTCCATAAGGTCATCGACCGAACCTTTTACCAAGTCAATATCCTTCAGGCCTTCCATTATAGTTCGGGCTGCATGCAGATGAAGATCCTCCATCTTAACACCGGTAGCCACATTTTCTATAGATGTGTTTAGTGCACTTAATACTGCATCATAAACACCAGCCTGAACAGCAGTAAACTTGCCATTAGCCGGGTAGGTTCGGGTAAAGTCAGATGCATAGCCATTATATTCGTGCCCCGCATCAAGCAAAAATAAATCCCCGTCTTTAATCTGGCTGTTATTTTCTACATAGTGAAGAATGGCGCTGTTCTTGCCGCCGGCAAAAATTCCATTATAGGCATCCAGTTGTAAACCGTTTTCATACTGAACTTTGGTAAATATCGCCTTTAGCTCATATTCAAACATTCCGGGTTTTATAGCTTTCATCACCTCGGTATGTGCCAGGTTATTTATGCGAGCCGCTTTTCGCATCAACTCTAATTCATCATCGGTTTTAAGCACACGGCAATAGGTTAATGCATCAGCCAGTGTTTCAATATCTGCCTCAAATCCCCGGTTTAAATCCTCCACCAGCTCGGCATCGGCTTCATTCAGGCAATACACCTTATCCGGGTTGATCTCTTTCAGTACATGCAATATCTCATTTTCATAATGCAGATGATCTGGCTGATATTGCTCCTGATAAGCCTCTAACGATTTTACATAGCCATGCCAAACCGCATATTTCGCATCCCTTTTGGGTACGAAGAGATGATATTCTTCTGTTTTGAGATTAAGGATGAGCGCACATTCCGGTTCATTCACACCTGTCAAATACCAGAAATTTGATTCCTGCCGAAAGGGATATTCATAATCGGTTTCGTTGCGATATAGAATATCAGAGCCCTGAATAAAAACGGCACCGTTTTGGCCTTCATCAAATAATGAGAATAGTTTTTCGCGATGTTTTTTGTGCATGACA
>JBBDLQ010000138.1:0-18802 GCA_040878765.1 Balneolaceae bacterium
CGTTGATCACTTCAAAATCAAACATCTCGAAAAAGGCCGGATCAACCATCGAAATAGTTTCCGATGTAGATTCGATTTCATTGGGGATTTTGACCAGGTTGGAAAAGTTAAAGAAACGGGTTGTTTGCTCAACTTCGGGGATATTTTCAGCAAGCGTGGAGGCCAACGGATACGGAGTCACGGAATTGAAATAGATCTCATCATTCCCATAATCTTCGTGCACCCAGGCGCGATATAATCGATCTGACTTGGAATGAAATTCATCATAACTCCACTCATTGTAAACATACAATCCAATGAGCATACAGCAGGCAATACCCACAGCCAGCCCAAAGATGTTGATGGAGGAGTACACCTTGTTTTTAAACAGGTTTCGGAAGGCTATTTTGAGGTAGTTTTTAATCATAATTTTAAGCTGAGAGCTGACTGCTATTTTGGTTTTGGCGAAGCGCAGAGGGCAAAGCGCATGGCCGTTGAATTTAACACCGGGCCATGCGCTTTGCTCCGAGCGCTTCGCGCTATTCACTTCTTAAACTTTCTACGGGGTTCATGATTGCCGCCCGCACAGACTGGAAACTAACTGTAAATAATGCAATTGTTACGGCTATGAGACCGACAATAAGAAACATCCATAGTTGCAGTTCGATTTTGTAGGCGAAGTCCTGCAGCCATTGGCTCATTATATACCAGGCTGTAGGCGTTGCAATGAGGATGGCAATCAGCACAAGTTTGATAAAATCTTTTGATAGCAGGCTGACCATATTGAACACAGTGGCTCCCAGTATTTTGCGGATTCCAATTTCTTTGGTACGCCTGCTTACCGTATAGGCGGTGAGACCCAACAGGCCGAGACACGTGATAAACAGGGTAAAACCTGAGAATACACCCACAATCGTTCCAAATCGTTGGTCGGCCTGGTATTGCCTGTTGAAATATTCATCGAAGAAATAGTAGTCGAAAGGATATCCCGGAAACTGTTCACTCCAAAGAGATTCTACCCGGGAGACGGTCGTCCGTATATCATCGGTCTTTAGTTTTATGGAGAAGAAACTCCCACTTTCATCATACCAATGTACCATGGGGAGAATGGATTCTTTTAACGACATTTGATGATAATCTTTCACAACTCCGACAATAGTGCTTCCCCAATTCAACCTTTCGCCCACTGCGGCTTCCGGGTTTTCAAAACCAAGCAATCTCGTGGCCTCTTCACTGAGAATCATTTCATCTTTATTTGAAGACCCCTTCCGGAAATTACGTCCGGCCACCAACCGGATTTCCATATTATCGATGAAATCCGCGTCAATTCCATAAGCATAATAAGTATATCCGCCCTCCTCATTGGATCCAAGCCGGGTTAAACCGCTCGTAGTATTTAGATCGTGCAAGCTAACTCCCGGTAAAGCCTCCGAAGCCGACACATTCTCCACATCCGTCAGTTGTGCAAGAGCATCTTTAAAAACCTGCGCTTGCGGAAGGTCTGATGAATCGCTTGTAGCTGAAGGACCCCGGACGATCAACACCTGTGATGTATCCACACCCAAATCCTGATTTTGCATGTACGAAATTTGCCTGAATACAATAAATGAAGCCGACAAAACAATCATGGCCACTGTAAACTGCCCCACGACCAAGGCTTTTCTGAACAATTCGCCCTGACCCGATCCTGTAAACGTCCGTCGGGTTATGGCGATGGGTTTGACTCCGGAAAGTTTAAAAGCAGGATAAAGACCCGATAAAAGCGAATTGAAAAGGAATAAACTCAGGCATGTCATCCAAAAGAATGGACTGATGAAAAAGTCCACGTCAACAGGTCTGCCTATTAGCTGAAAATAATACGGAAGTACCAATTGCACGATCTGCAGCGCCAACCCAATAGCTACCAGGTTGATCAAAAGGGTCTCCGTCAGGAACTGACCAACCAGTAATTTTCTTGAAGACCCAAGCATTTTACGAATCCCTACCTCTTTGATCCTTTCTGTTGCCCGTGCTGAGGTCAAGTTCATATAATTGATGGAACCGATAATCAGAATGAGAATGGCAATCACAAAGAGAAACTGCACTGTTTTAATGTTACCGTTCACTTCCGGTTCAAAGGTTTTATTTGAATAGAGATGAATATCTTTGACCGGTTCGGCAACCAATATTTCATTTTCCAATCTTTCATCGGACAGCTCCTCCAGTTTATTATTGAAAGAGGCAAGGTCTGCTCCCGGCTGAAGCTGAAGATAGGTGTAATTGTTATTTCCATTCCAGGAAGTCAAATTCCACCCCAGCCTTTCCACAGTTGAAAGTGACAACAGCATGTTCACTTTCAAATGAGTATTGGAGGGTGGATCTTTTATGATGCCTGTTATTGTAAACTGATTTCCGGAACTCATCATCACTTTATCCAATGCACCTGCGGCACTTCCAAAAAGCCTGTCCGCAAGTGATTCGTTAATAACAACTTGCATAGGAGCACTGAATACAGTACCCGCTTCACCGTAGAGAAATTCATAATTAAAAACCTCAAACAAGGAAGGATCGGCGGCAAACACCTTATCCACCCTGTAAACCTCATTGTCATGACTTATTTCCCGAATGCTTTCCATCATCTGAATCCTGACATACTCCACAACCTCCGGCATGTCCTGTTTTAAGAGAGGGCCAAGCGGCGGATAGGTCTCAGCATCGGTGACTATATATTCTGACCCCTGATACAGATCAAGAGTAACCCTGTAGATATCATCTGCCTTTGTATGGAAATCTTCATAACTGTATTCGAACCTTACAAAATTAATGATGAGCAGAAAAGCTGCCGTGGCAACAGCAATCCCCAAAATATTGATTACGGAATATAATTTGTCATTTCGGAGATTCCGCCAGGCGATTTTGATATAGTTTTTGAGCATAATTTTTTGTGTTATGGTGCGATGGTGTTTCAGTGTTACGGTGTTATGGTTTGATTCAGAGAACCATAATACCGTAACACCAAAGCACTGTAACACCAATTTCTATTCACTTCTTAAACTGTCAACAGGGTTAGCCACAGCTGCTTTAACGGATTGCCAGCTTACCGTCAGCAAGGCGATCAATAAAGCTGCGCCTCCGGCCAAGGCAAAAATTCCGGGTCCGATTTCAATTCGGTACGCAAAATCCGCCAGCCATTGGTTCATGGCGTACCAGGCGATTGGGATGGCGATGATCAAAGATAAAGCGACCATTTTTACAACCTCGGTATTTAGCAGAAGAATAATTTGCTGAATTCCGGCTCCCATCACCTTTCGAATGCCAATTTCCTTGGTTCTTTGTTGGGTGGAAAAGGCAGTAAGACCAAACAGTCCCAGACAAGCGATGAACAAAGCGAGCAGGGTAAGTCCGCCAAAAACTTGTCCCAATTTTTTTTCAGCTCCGTATTGACGGTCGAGTTCATCATCCAAAAAATAATACCAGAAATAACTGTTGGGCGTCACACTACTCCAGGTCTCTTTGATCTGGGCGATAGTCTCTTCGGTATTTACGGCATGTAATTTGATCACTGCCATATTTATATCAGAACTTACATGCATCACAAGGGGTTCAACGGGATTATGCAGTGATGCATAATTAAAATCATCGACAACACCGATCACTTCACCTTGCTTGGCGATCTCGAATGAAGATCCATCTTCACTGAAATCATACCAGGATAGTTCTTTCCCGATTGGATCATCCCACCCTAAATAATTTACAGCAGCCTGATTGATCACAAATGCCTGGGTAGCATCAGTTGGGATCTGTTCATCAAAGCTTCGACCCATGATCATTTTCATTCCCAGTGTTTCAATGAAGCCGGGGTTGATGCGCAATGTTCGCATCGTGGGCAGGGAATCGGGAGCCATATCTGTAGTACGAATAGGATAATAGGGGAACCGTTGTCCCGGAACACTTTGAGCAGCCGAGACTTGTTGAACACCGGAAGTTTTTTCGAGTTCTGTTTTAAATGCATGATAGTTTTCAGCACCGGTAATCAGTACTTGTTCATCACTAAAACCAAGGTCTTTTTCCTGCATAAAATTGAGTTGAGAATACACCGTTAATGCTGCAACGATCAGGAAGGTTGAGATCACAAATTGGAAAACCACCAAGCCTTTTCGAAGTCCACCTCCTGATGAAGCTGATCTTGAATTGTCTTTTAAGACGTGAATGGGACGAAATCTGGACAAGAAAAAAGCCGGGTAGCTTCCAGACAAGGTTCCTATGAAAAGGGCCAGTCCAATAAATCCTAAAATTGCACCCCAGCTATTTTGATAAGGCATAGTTAGAGGGTTTCCGGTAAAATTGCTGAAGAATGGAAGAGTGATCTCTACCAGAAAAAGAGCCACAGATAATCCCAGCAAGCTGAGCAGAATGGCTTCGCCCAAAAACTGTCCGATAAGCTGATTGGATTGCGCTCCCAAGGTTTTTCGCATCCCTACTTCCTTTTTTCGCATCGTTGAATAGGCTGTAGATAAGTTCATAAAATTAACGCAAGCTACTACCAGAACAATGATCGCAATACTGGCTAAAATGAAAACGTAATTGAAATTTCCGGTTACGGCGATATCCTTTTCGGCGGATCCAAAATAAATGTCATTTAATGGCTGAAGCTGTGGTGCCGGAAAATCTTCTTCGGTATATTTATCGAATGTAGAGGCAATAGCTGTTTCAACCTGTGTTGGCTGTACGTTTTCAGGCAACAGCATGTATGTGTAGAAACCGCCCCAGGTCCAGTTTTCCATCATATTGCCCATAAATGTATGCAGTAACTCAATAGGCACAAGAAAGTCGTACCGGTGGTGGGAATTGAGAGGCAAATCTTCAAAAACGCCGGTCACTTCCAGATCTTGTCCCCACATGTTTAGAGTTTTCCCAAGGGGCGTTTCCTCTCCAAAATATTTTTCAGCCATAGACTCACTGATCACGATGCGATGAGAGGATGAAAGAACTGTTTCTTTGTCGCCCAAGATCATCGGATGTGTGAAGACATTAAAAACTCCGGGATCAGTAAATGTGATATTCCGTTCAGCAAATTGTTTGTCTTCATACACGATATCGGAAGGTGATTTAATGGGCCAGAATCGTACGATTTCTTTGGCCAGGTCGGGATAGTCACTTTTGAAAGCGGGAGCCAGGGTAGGAGGAATTGCCGCGACATCACCGTTCAATACCCGATAGATCCGGTCGGAATTTTTGTGATAGTCGTCATAGCTCAGTTCATAATTCACCCAAAGGCCAATAATGATACAGGCAGCAAGTCCAACTCCCAAACCCAATGTATTAATGAGTGTGTAGGATTTATTTTTCGTCAAATGACGGATTGCGATTTTTATGTAGTTTTTAATCATAATCTTAAGCTTTCAGCGATCAGTCGTCAGATTTTAGTCCGCCTGATCAGACGGCCGAAAGCTGACGACTATGATTTTATTTTCTATGATTTAATCCAACAACCATGCCAAAGAAACAGGAATAGCTCAGAAAGGCTTTAGAAGCTATGTTTATCCCCAAAAATGTACGATTTCTTACACCAGGTGTTCGTATGCGAACACTTAAGTTTTCAGCCGTTAGCTATCAGCTTTTAGTTTTTCACCCAATGAAACTAAAAGCTGAAGTCTGATAGCTGACAGCTCCTACACATGAAACCCTTCCTGCATATTCTCTGTCACCACATGGCCGTCGAATAAATGAATAACCCGTCGGGCGTAATCAGCGTCATGAGGAGAGTGGGTTACCATTACGATGGTGGTACCGGCTTCGTTGAGTTCGGCGAGCAGTTTCATCACTTCATCGCCGTGGTCGGAATCCAGGTTACCGGTGGGCTCATCGGCGAGGATTAACTTTGCGTTGGCAACGGTTGCACGGGCAATGGCTACACGCTGCTGCTGTCCACCCGAAAGTTGTTGGGGAAAGTGATTGCGGCGGTGCATCATACTCATGCGTTCAAGCGAAGCTTCTACTTTTTGTTTGCGTTCGGCAGAATCAACCCCAAGATATAACAGCGGAAGTTCCACATTCTCGAATACGGTAAGTTCGTCAATCAGGTTAAAACTCTGGAATACAAAACCGATATTGCCTTTTCGCAATTGGGCGCGTTCCCGCTCACTGTGATCTGAAATTTCATGCCCCAGAAAATGGTATTCGCCTTCGGTAGGATTATCCAGCAACCCCATAATATTTAGCAAGGTAGATTTTCCGCAGCCAGAAGGCCCCATAATGGCCGCAAATTCCCCTTCGTTAATTTCGAGGTTCACGTTGCTCAAGGCTGTGGTTTCTACTTCTTCGGTGGTATATACTTTCTTAAGGTTTTTAGTTTTTATCATGACGTTTGTCTTTAGTTGGTTTTGTTATGGAACGCGGATGACACTGATAGTGCGGATTTTCGCGGTTTAATTATTTCTGCGATTATCTGCTTGATCCGTGTCATCCGTGTTCAATTCGAGAGTTATTATTCAAGCACTAACACCTCATTATCTCCAAAGGTATCATAGCTTGAAGTGATTACTTTTTCGCCGGGCTCCAGCCCAAATTGTACTTCAAAATACTCTGGATTCTGCCGGCCTAATCTAATATCTCTTTTATAAGCTTTTCCTTCTTCTTCATTTACAACAAACACCCAGTTACCTCCGGTTGTCTGGTAAAATCCTCCGCGTGGAATCTGAATGGCACTGGCTGATTCACCCAGTTCAAGGCGAATTCTCAAAGTTTGTCCGCGGCGTAAATTGCGGGGAGACTCATTTACAAATTCCATATCCACTTCAAATTGTCCGTTGTTAATTACCGGATAGATCTTGGTGATTTCCAGCTCATGGGTTTGGCCATCAAAGGTGAAGGAACCTGATAACCCGGAAATGATCCTCGAAAGGTGATACTCATCAATAGCCACACGAACTTTATAGCCATCCAGGATATCAATTTGCCCAATTCGTTCTCCTGAAGAAATGGACTGGCCTTGGTTTAATTCAATAGTACTTAATTGTCCGGAAATAGGAGCTGTTACAGCGAGATTATCGAGGATCTGCTGAACGGCTTCCAAATTTTGAAACATGCGTTGCTCCGAGTTATTAAGCTGACGTGTTTGGGTTATGGTTTGCACCGAATCTTTTTTGTAAGATTCATACGTTAACTCATACCGCCGTTTCTGATACTCATAATTTTCTTTCGTGGTTTGAAATTCTTCTTCTGAGATTAGATCCCGGTCGATTAATTTTTTCTGGCGCTCATGTTGTGCTTTCAAAATCTCCATTTGGGATTTTGCATTAGCAAGTTGTTCTTGCAGGCGAAGCGTATTCTGTTCCAGATTGAGCCGGGAATTCCTGACATTATTGATCTGATCGTATAAACCTGAAGTCTGCTGCATCACCTGAAGTTGTAAACTTGAATTTGTGAGGGTGAGGATGGTGTCGCCCTGTTGAACCATGTTTCCTGATTCTAAAAATACCTGCTGAACTACTCCGCCTTCAATGGCATCCAGGTAAATGGTTTGAATGGGCTGAACTGCTCCGGTAACCTGAATGAATTCCTGAAAGGTATCTTCCCGAACTTCAGAAATGGTGATTTTATCTTGGTCAACATTAAGGGTAGAACGTATATCCATAAACCAAAAAGCGTAAATGCTTAATCCAACAAAAGCCGAAACGGCTGTAATAGAGAGGATGCGTTTGGGCGTCCAGGTTTTCTTCTTAATTTTTTTGTCCATTCCCATAAGGAAAAAGCCTAAGTATGTTTATTGATGATTAAAATTTTGTTTGCCTTTGAATGTAAGCCATCAGCTTTCAGACTTTAGGTGTCAGTAATATCTCAAGATGCGTGCCAAACTACACTGCCCCGCTAAAAAAACGAAATAAAGATGATTCTTTCCGAATTAATGTTCACATTCCAACAGTAGATGTTCGATATCGGACAGTGTTTTAACCAACGCTATCGTTAAGAGTAAAATGAGCGATATTTGTTACAAATGGTACGGAATTGGCTTATTGCATAGCGCATATAACCAAGCGTTATATATTTTAAACTTGAATTAAAATTTCGAGGTGCAAAAATGGCAAAATTTAGATTTCAGGATTTGGAGATATGGCAAATGGCGATTGAGATTGCTGAAGAATTATTTGAAATAGCAGACAAATTGGAGCGAATGAAGTTGTATCGATTTGCTGATCAGCTACGTGGTTCCGGATTGAGTATGTCGAATAATATTTCAGAAGGTTCCGGTTCCGGCTACAAGAAAACTTTTTATCGATATTTGGACTATGCAAGAAGTTCAACTTTTGAAAATGCGAACATCACCATCGTTCTTCAAAGAAGAGGGATCATTCAAAAAGATAAAGAAGAAGATCTTCTGGATCGATTAGACCACTTAAGTAGAAAAATTACCAACTTCCAAAAAACTTTGTAGGAGCTATGGGCAGAGCCCTTAGCGCATGGCGAACATCATGAAGAAAACAGGACGAATTTTAGTAGTTGATGACGATACCGATGTGCTGAATGCGGCTAGATTGTATCTGAAACAACATGTTGAAAAAGTGGATGTGGAGAAGAATCCCAAGCTGATTCCATCACTTATGCAAGAATATGATTACGATGCCATTCTTTTGGATATGAATTTTCATGAAGATGTTAGCAGCGGGGAAGAAGGGTTTTTATGGCTGGAAAAAATTCTGGATACAGATCCTGCGATGGCAGTAGTGTTAATTACAGCCTATGGCGATGTGGAAAAAGCAGTACAGGCCGTAAAAAAAGGTGCATCTGATTTTGTACTAAAGCCATGGCAGAATGAGAAGTTATTGGCTACCGTAACCTCTGCAATGAACCTGAGCCAATCCAAAAGGGATTCACAGCGGCTTCGAACCCAAAATGCCGCATTAAATGCCGATATGGAGCAACCCTATCAAAACATTATCGGTGAGAGCCGAGCTATGGAGCACGTGTTTCAAACCATCGAGAAAGTGGCAAAAACGGATGCGAATGTTTTGATAACCGGTGAAAACGGAACCGGGAAAGAATTGGTAGCGCGAGCCTTACACCGGCGCTCAAACCGAAACGAAAATGCTTTTATTACAGTAGATATGGGAGCGCTGACCGAAAGTTTATTTGAAAGTGAATTGTTTGGGCACGAAAAAGGAGCTTTTACCGATGCCAAAGAATCCCGCGCCGGGCGATTTGAAATTGCCAACGGAGGAACACTTTTTCTGGATGAAATTGGAAATTTACCTATTCAGCTTCAGCCCAAATTACTTTCGGCGCTACAAACACATGAAATTCGGAGAATCGGATCAAATAAAATAACTAAAATTGATATACGGCTGATTTGCGCCACGAATATTAGCTTAGGAGAAATGGTGCAAAAGCAGGAATTCCGTCAGGATTTATTGTACCGTATTAATACGATCGAAATAAAGCTGCCGCCACTGCGGGAACGAGCGGAAGATATTCCATTACTGGCAGAGCATTTTCTAAAAAAGTATCGTATGAAGTACAAAAAGGAGGTTCAGAAAATTACCAGCCAGGCACTGAGTCATCTTAAGGAGTATCACTGGCCGGGCAACATCAGGGAACTGGAACATGCAGTAGAACGAGCGGTGATTATGACAGATGGAAATCAACTTCAAAAAGGAGATTTCCTGCTTACATCTGTTACCGGCAATGATCATAAACTGCCGGTAGCGGGATTGAACCTCGAGGAAGTTGAAAAGACCGTGATTCGCAAAGCGATGGATAAACATGATGGAAATATTTCGCATGCGTCCGAGGAATTAGGGTTGACGAGAGCTTCGTTATACAGAAGATTGGAGAAGTATGGGTTATGAAGCGATCAGCTCTCAGACTTCAGCTACCAGTTTACTATGAAATAACTGAAAGCTGAAGTCTGACGGCTGAAAGCTATGCAAAGAAAAATTATCGAAATCTTGAAAAAATGATCAAAAGTTTCCGTTTTGGAATCATCCTCCGCGTAGTATTATTGGCAGCATCGCTGTTATTATTCATGTACCTGATTCTGGAGACAAGCTATTATGTAAGTATATCAATATTGGCATTGGTCATTATCGGGCAGATCATAACTCTGATAAAATACCTGGAGCGGACTAATATACTATTGACAAGATTTCTCGAAGCTATTCGGTATTCTGATTTTACCGGTTCATTCAGAAATCATGGGATGGGGAGTAATTTTGAGGAACTGAATGAGTCGTTTTCTAAGGTGATCGAGCGGTTTAAGGAAGAACGCAGCGAAAAGGAAGAAAGCATTCGCTATCTGGAGACGGTTGTACAGCATATTGGTATTGGACTTATGTGTGTGAATGGGAAAGGAGAAGTAGTTTTGTTAAATACAGCCGCCAAACGATTGTTTAAAGTGGCTACAATAAGGAATCTGGATTCGCTGAAAAGCATATCAAAAGCACTTTATAAAACAGTAGAAAAACAGAAAAGCGGCAACAGAAACTTAATTCGGATTTCTATACAAAATGAAACATTACAGCTTGCAATGTATGCGACTGAATTCAGAATGAGAGACGAAGCATATAAGTTGATTTCATTTCAGAATATTCATACCGAACTGGAAGAAAAGGAGATGGAGGCCTGGCAGAATTTAACCAAGGTACTTGCACATGAAATCATGAATTCCATCACACCCATTTCATCATTATCGGGAACGGTAAAAATGCTGCTGGAAGAAAGAATTGGGAAGGGTAATGAAACGGTTGAACTGAATACCGAAACCATTGAGGATGTAAGAGATGCCTTAAATACCATCAGTAACCGAAGCCAGGGTTTAATGCGTTTTGTGAATTCTTATAGGGATTTTACGCAAATACCAGAACCCAAATTCGAGCATTTCAGCGTACTTGACACTCTGAAGCGAACGGCTAGTTTGATGAGTTCCCAAGCCGGAGAAGCCGGTGTTGAAATTGAAGTTGAAAGTGATCCTGAGTCCCTGGAACTTACGGCTGATCCACATTTGGTGGAGCAGGTTCTTATTAATTTGGTTAAAAATGCGATTCGGGTTCTAACAGGTCAGAAAGACGGTAAAATACTGATGAAAGGAAGTATAGAAGAATCGGGGAAAGTTATAATTCAAATAGAAGATAATGGGCCGGGTGTGAAGAAAGCGATGTCCGAAAAAATCTTTATTCCTTTTTACACCGTAGGCGGTAATGATAAAAGCAAAGGCTCCGGAATCGGGCTAAGTCTCTCCAGGCAAATTATGCGATTGCACGGCGGAAGTCTGATTCTGAATTCCGAAAAGGGAAAGGGATCTGTTTTCACTATGAGGTTTTAGCTAATCTGATACCCGGTAATAACCTTTCCAAATTTATAGGTGAATAAATTTCATATGTGAGCTCGGAATAACTTCGGAAAGGTTAAAATGGCCTGCATTTCAGAAATAGTTGTAACTATTTCAAGCCACCGCTTGTGCAATGTTTGATTTAATTCAACAGAAACCCCATAAAAAAACTGGTCCAAACGGAAGCTTGAACCAGTTTTATAGGGTTGGTTTCGTTACTTTAATATTAGTGTGAGCCAAAACAAGTACACTGTAAGCCTGCCGGTGCTATAGTGTTGGCATGCCAATCAAAGCGTTCATCATATCCATCTCGTTCCCACCAAAATGGCAGGCGTTTTCGTTCCTGATTTCCCACTTCATTCATGGTAGCCGCGTCAAAAAGTCGGCCGTTTACCATGGTATAAACCACGGAATTGGTGTTGCGGATATTTTCTAATGGGTTTTCAGCAAGCACCACTAAGTCGGCAAGTTTACCTGTTTCAAGCGATCCAATTTCATGATCCATTCCCAGATAATGAGCACCGTTTAGGGTGGCAGCACGTAAGGCTTCCAAATTGGTCATTCCGCCCTGCTCAAACATCCAGAGTTCCCAGTGTGCTCCTAATCCTTGTAACTGCCCGTGGGCACCGAGATTTACTTTTACACCGGCATCGGTAAGCAGTTTACCTGATTTTGCGGTGAGAATATGACCATTTTCATATTCCTCGTCCGGAATCATTGTACGGTGTCGTGATCTTGGATCAATGACGCTTCTTGGAGTGAAAGTTAGCAGCCGCTCGTTTTCCCAAACATTGGTTTTTTGATACCAATAATACTCCCCGCTCATGCTTCCGTAATTTACTACATGTGTTGGGGTGTACCCGGTTTCGCTGGCACTCCAAAGTTCCTGTACATCTTTGTAAAGCGGAACCACGGGTACATTATGCTCAATTCCGGTATGGCCATCCAATATCATGCTCATATTGTGTGTGAAGAATGAACCGCCTTCGGGAACCACCATCATTTCCAGCTCTTTGGCAGCTTTAATAACTTGCTGCCGCTGTTCTCTGCGGGGTTGATTGTAACTCTTCACTGAGAAGGCACCCCAGGCTTTGGTTCTTTTCAGTGCAAATAAGGCATCTTCATAACTGTTGATTTCGGCTTTGATGGAACCGTCGGCTCCGTATAAGATCACGCCGGTAGAAAACACACGTGGCCCAACCATATTTCCGGCTTTTATGGCTTCGGAATGAGAAAATATCATCTCAGAATTTGAAGAAGGATCATGTACCGTGGTTACGCCATAAGCCAGGTTCGCAAAATATTCCCACTGCTGCTGTGGACTCACACCCAGGCGGAAGTTTCCCACATGTGCATGCACGTCAACCATTCCGGGCATGATTGTTTTTCCGGTGGCATCAATAACCTTTGCATTTGCAGGGACTTCCACATTTTCACCGACCGCAGAAATACGATTACCATCAACAACAATGGTACCGTTTTCGTGAACAGTATCACCTTTCATGGTAATGATTCGGGCATTTGTGAAGGCAATGATGCCATCCGGAACGTATGTTTCCAGATCTAATTCAAGTTTTTGTCCATCCGTTGGGGGTTCCGGCAATGAATCGGGAGCCCCTTCAACAAATTTAAAAGTATTTTTCAGATCCACCGTAAAATATTCTTCCCCGAGTGTCCAGTGAACTTTCTCGCTGTTAGATGACCAATGCATGTGGTATCCGGCTTCGGATGAAATCTGTTTAACCGGAATGGACTTGGTATCAGGATTCAATTCGATGGTTTTTCCGGTTTGGGGAACCGGGGCAACATATACTTTATGGAGATTCGAGAAAGCCATCCATTTTCCATTGGGGCTTGGGGCAAATTCGTGGCCATAACTTGAGGTGAAATGGGTTCGTTCATCGTCACCCCTAAGATTTACACTTTTATATGATTTGTTGATTGCACCAAATATATATCCGCCGGATTGATAGTAAATACGGTCGCCGCTGGGACTGAATTTAGGCATTGCACCTTCATCTGTGATCAAAGTTGCGGAGCCACCACGGGCTGAAATAGTGTAAATACCTGGATTTAAAGTATGCACAAATCCCTGTTGACCGTTACCGCTTTCCTTGCGAAATACTATGGTATTACCATCCGGAGAAAATGAAGGCTCACGATATATACCTTTCTCATTGGTAACTTTTCGGGGTGTAGCCGGATTTGGGCCTGCATTGAGTTCCACTACTTTTATCGCGCCCATATTCTCATCGCTCCAGGATACATATACAACCGATTTACCATCTGGAGAGAAGGATGGCTCAAATTCAAATTCACCGGAATTTGTGACTCGTTTTGGGGTTCCGTCGGGCAGCATTTTGCTCCACAGATGTCCGGCTGCACTCCAAACTAAAGTACGTCCGTCAGCTGAAGTTCTGAGCTGACGTATGGCTTTTACCCGAAATTCATCAGGTGCTATATCCTGTTTAAACCGAACAGCATTTACAATGTTATGAGAGGACTCAGCTTCGAATGGAATAATTTCGGTTTCCCCGGTTTGGGTATCAATTTTATTGATTTTTCCATTAGCATAGGCAATGATATGCCGGTTATCAGGCATCCAGTTAAAGTTCGGGTATACGCCGAAAATGGCCCACGCTTCCTGCTGATCTTTGCTCATATTTTCATATACAGGCCATTCACGACCGGTATTCAGCTCTCGCAAAAACAAAACAGATTTGGTGCGAACACGCCGGACAAAAGCCAGTGTTTCGCCATCAGGTGATACTTGTGGGCGAATGGCACCACCATTTCCGCCGGTAACGGTTTCGATATCCCCTTCCTCACGGTCGTAGCGTTTTATCGCATAAATTTGGCTATTCGGATCCTTGTTATACTGAAAATATCCCCCGGGATACACATCCTGACTGTAATAAACATAACGCCCATCAGGAGAAACCCAGGGTTCACCGATATCCTGTTGCTCATTTGCTTTTTCAACTAATTGAATACCGCTGCCGCCACTTTTGTGGTACATCCAAATTTCCCCGGCACCCAATGAGCGGGTTGAAGAAAAGTGTTTTTTGGCGATGATGTATTCGCCATCGGGAGCCCAAACGGCATTATTCAACAAACGGAAATTTTCATCCGTAATTTGTTTAGCGTTTTGTCCATTGGCGTCCATCACCCAAATGTTATCTCCGCCACCGGCATCGCTGGTGAAGGAAATCTGGCTGCCATCCGGACTAAAACGAGGCTGAACTTCATAAGCATGTCCGCCACGAATAAGTTCGGCAGCGCCACCCGTAACGGGCATTAAATAAATATCACCTAACAGGTCAAAAACGATGAATTGCCCATCCGGACTTACATCAAGGTTCATCCAGGTTCCTTCATCAGTTGTAAAAGAAACAGTAGTAGAATCACCTAAATCAGGATATGAGACATCCCATTCATCCTGGGCAAACAAAGAAGTAATAGAAAATAGAAAAGAGAAAATAAGTACCGAAAATTTCATAAATGTTGAGTTAGTTCAAATATGGCTGATTATACTAATTGTATAAGTTAATTGCGGTAAATACTGTCTCCATAATTATGCTTTCCTAAATTAATTGTTATCTCTATAATACAGCTAAGGGTTTCAGTACTTTTTGTGAAATTGAGATAAAACAAAACACAAATTTTGAATACAAAATTATTCTCGTTAGGGTTAGTACTTTTTTTGATATTAAGTACAGTTAATTCGTATGGGCAAAAATTCGATATAAAAAAAATATCAACAAATGAAGGGCTGCCATCGGGACAAATAGGGGATGTGGTACAAGATGAGGAAGGCTATATTTGGTTGTCAACCTATGACGGTCTTGTTCGATATGACGGAATTGAGTCAAAAGTTTATACTACGAAAAACGGGTTCAGAAATAACCTGATTTATGATATTTTTATTGATTCATCAGAGAGGTTGTGGATTTCCACCCAAGAAACAGGAGTAGCATACCTGCATAAAGATTCGGTGATTTATCCTGAATATTTCTCCGTTTTTGATACACTTACGGTTACATATATAACAGAATCGGAGGATGGCCGGCTTTGGTTTTCTACCTATGGTAATGGATTATACATTTGGGATGGTAAAGAAATGGAACACCTGGGGTTGGAGGAGGGATTGCCGTCTGATATAATATGGTACCTTCATTTTAGAGATAACGGGGATACATGGATTGCAACCATGAATGGAATTGGAATTTTTGACGGGGATTCAATTAGGGTAATAGATTCGAATAATGGACTAAGCGGAACTGCAGCGTATAGCTTTGCTGAAGAAAAAGACGGAACCATTTGGGTTTCAACCAGCAAAGGGATTACAAAATATAATGGGCGAAGCTGGGAGCAAATTTATGAGATCAACGACAAGGTGCTGGGGTATATTTATGATGTATTTGTAGACAAAAGCGGCTTGATTTGGATAGCTACAGAGCAGGATGGTATTTATTGGTTTGACGGAGAGGCATTGACTCACATTAATAAAAAAAATGGGCTTAGTTCAAACTATATATTCACCTTTAATGAAGATAATGATGGCCGGGTTTGGGTAGCTACCGATGAAAATGGGGTTATAATTTTCAGACATAAAAACTTTAGAATGTATAACAGCCCCGAGTTTGTTTCTGGTGAGTCGGTCAATATAATTCACAAAAAAGGCACTGATTTTTGGCTGGGGACCGATAATGGTCTTACCAATTTTAGGGAAGAAGGAAATTCCGTTCATTATCAGATACCAAATGATATCGCCCAATATAAAGAAGTGTGGGATATTGATGAGTTGCCGAATGGTAACCTCCTGATTATGAACAGCAATTCAAAATTAATTGAGTTTGATGGAAACAATTTTAGTGATTTTGGAATAAGCATAAAATTACCGGAAGTCTTTTTGCATGATTTATTGGTAGATGGTAAGGTTATCTGGATGGCAACGGAATCTGGCTTACTGAGGTACGAAAATGGTGTTCATGAATCCTTTACCGAAGCAGATGCCCTGGCAGATAATTTTGTATGGTCATTGTATAAAGATCATGAGGGGATAATATGGGCAACAACAGATGAGGGCACAAACAGAGTTGAGTCGGATACGATTACTACTTATTCCATAAAAGATGGAATCGCCGGAAGTTCATATAACCTGACAACGCAATCACCCGATGGCATTTTTTGGGTTGGTACAAATACAGGTTTTACACGGATGGTGATGGATGAGAATAACCAACCGCTCCAAATTGCGAACTTTAGCCTGGCCGAAGATTTTTTAAAAGAACCCCAATTTCTTCAATTTGATAAGGAAGGTAATTTATGGATGGGAACCAGCGGGGGCATTCACTTTTTTGATCATACAAAACTTGATTCGGCACAAAGCGGGACCATAGACGGTATATTTATGCCTCTTCAGGATTTTGGAAAGGGCGTGGAAATGAATTACCTGGCTTCTTTGCAGGATGAGAAGGGTCATCTCTGGTTTGGTTCTTATACTAATGGACTGATAAAATATGAAGCGGGAAGCAAACCAACTACACAAAAGACACCTCGTCCATTTTTAAAAAATGTGGCTGTAAATGGTGAAATCTTTGAAGTAAATGACCTGGAAGACTGGAACCTTAAACATGATCAAAATAATATTACAGTTGAATATGGAGCATTTAATTTCAATGATCCGAACCGGGTTTATTATGAATTTAGGCTGGATGGGTTTCAGGATAATTGGATGAAAGTATTTGGTAAAACAGAATTCACATACACAAATTTACCACCGGGAAATTATAATTTCGAAATTCGAACTAAAAGTATACAATCTGATTGGGGTGAGGCAGTAAACCTGGCTTCATTCCAAATTTCTAAACCTTTCTGGCAAACAGTCTGGTTTTACTTTCTTCTGCTACTGGTTTTTATAGGTATTTCAGGTGGAATATTAAAAATGATGCTTGTGTATTTCGAAAAACAAAAGCTTGCGGGATTGGTTGCGGAAAGAACATCTGAACTTGAAAATGCTCTTGGAGAAAAAGATGTATTGATCAAAGAAATTCATCACCGGGTAAAAAATAATTTGGCTATTGTATCGGGATTATTGGAATTACAATCCTGGAAAATTGAGGATAAGGCAGCAAAAAGTGCTATCGAGAATAGTAAACTTCGGATTCAAACCATGTCTTCCATTCATGAAAAATTATATCAAAATAATAACCTGACGGAAGTTGAGTTTGGAAAGTTTGCAGAAGACCTAGTCTCGAAAATTTCAAATTCAATGAGGGGTGCCAATAAGGAGATCAAGGTGCATTTGGAGGTTGAGCCCATTAAGCTTAGCGTAAACATTGCAATACCATGCGGACTAATTTTAAATGAAGCGTTAAGTAACAGCTTTGAGCATGCCTTTAATAATCAAAATGAAGGGAATGTCTATATATCTTTTAAGGAAATAAATGATAATCATATTCAATTAGTCATTAAAGATGATGGAGCAGGTATTCCTGAAGATAAACTTGAAGGCAAACGAAGCTCACTTGGTTTAACACTTATAATATCTCTGGCAAATCAAGTAAAAGGAAAAGTGAGTTTTCTGAATAACAAAGGAACCACCGTAAAACTGGAACTGCCAAAGCGTATTTAGTTTTTATCTTTGAATTTCCTGATGAAGTTTTTGGTGAAGTCTGATAGTACCAATCTGCCACTTATTTCAGCTTTTTTCTCAAGTAAAACATCCCAGTCTTCGGTTCCTTTCCAAAGTACCGCTTTCAGTTCCTGCATTGCTTCAGGACTGCTTTTGGAGAGTTGAGTTACCAATTCACTCACGGATTGATCAAGGTCGGAAACTGAGTCGAATACTTTATTGAACATTCCTTTTTGTTCGGCGAATTTGGCATCGTACCAGTTGGCAGCATCAATTGCCATTGCAGAAAAAGCACTGGTTCCTATTTTGCGCTCTACGGCCGGACCGACCACAAACGGCCCAATTCCCAACGCAAGCTCACTCAATTTTACAGAAGCAGTTTCGTGGGCAAAGGTATAATCACCGGCTGCAGCAATACCAACACCACCACCCACGGTTTTTCCATGTACGCGTACGATGATCAATTTTGGGCAAGTTCGCATAGCGTTCAAAACCAAAGCAAAGCCCATGAAAAACTCTTTCCCAGTTTTATAATCTTCAATGGCAATAAGCTCATCAAAGGATGCCCCGGCACAAAAAGCTCCATCGCCCCGGCTTTTAATTATTACAACCCGAATTTCATCCTCTTCGCCGGCATCCGTAATGGTTTGAGCTAATTCGCGAAGAATAGCTCCCGGCAGGGAATTCCCTTTAGGATGAAAAAATTCAATGGTTCCAATATTGTTATTGATACTAAGGTTTACGGCTCCGTTTTGTTCGCTCATTTTTTAATTCAAAATTTAAAATTTAAAATTTTCTATCCTTCATCAATATCCAGCTTATGCTTTCTCTTCATTAACGTCAAAATGGTGTATTCAGCTACCAAAATATCTTCTTGATTGGTT
>JBBDLQ010000139.1:0-2932 GCA_040878765.1 Balneolaceae bacterium
CTAGAGATGTAAATGTCCTTAATCAATAGGGTTTACTAAAATTGTAGATAGAGTGATATAAATTTCAAATAAAATGAAATGTTCTCAATTCTTAATCACCATTAAACATCCATTCCTGATATTGTTTGCGCCGCTCCGTTACCTTTTTCAGATAATTTTTGGTTTCATCCCAGGGTAAATGTGTCAGCAGGTAATCATAATTTTCCTGAGCACTCATTCCGTTGATTGTATCCCTTGCATTATTAAAGTTGGTACTGTTTATATAGGCACGGGCTACATTACCGGCACCGGTGTTGTAGGCACAAATCACCAGGTACTCGTGAACTACTTTATCGTCAATTCCCCGCATGTACCGGTTCATAAGAATATCGATATACGTAGAGCCGAAAAGCACGTTTTGTTCCGGGTTAAAGAGATAATCGGCAGAGGGAATAGCATCTTCACCATTTAAAACACGGTAAACATCCCGGCCGGCTGTACGGGGTACAATTTGCATCAGTCCAAGGGCATTGGCATGAGATTTGGCCATAGGATTGAAAAATGACTCCGTATGAATAATCGCTAAAACCAGAGTTGGGTCTAAATCATATTGTTCGGAATATCGCTGTACTTCGTTCCTGAATTTCTCTGCCCGGATGCGAAGATGGTCGGGCACCAACTGCAGGTTTAATGTGGCAACTTTCCTGATCTTTCCGTCTTCGCCCTGCACTTCCTTAATTTCAACCGCATCAGTAATAGTTTCGGCATATTCAAGGGAATCCATACCGGCAGGTATATCAAGCTGATTATTGAGTACCGGTTCAGGTAATATTTCCTCTTCATCTTCATCCGGCATTTCGGATTCTGTGCCCCGGCTGCTTATCAATTCCATAATCGTTTCCTGAACGGAAGCCATCAACTCTTCATCACTTTGATTTTCATCAGCAAGTACTTCCACCGTCCCGGAACCTTCTTCAAAATCGACATCCCAGCGTACTTTGCCGCCTTTTTTATATTCTACCCAATTCTTTTTAGTGCGCTCTTTGAAATCTCCCCATTGCCGTTCCATTTCATCCCGGAACTGGTTGAATTCCATTTCATGCTGAAAAACATAGGCTTCATATTCAGCCATACTGGCGTGAAGGGCGGCATCCTGAGCTGCCTGAACCTGGTTTAATTGATCCTGACGCTGCTGTATATATTCTTCTAAGGTGAGGTCTTGTGCTTGTACCTGAATTGCCGTGGTTAACAGAATGGAAATACCAACGAATAATGCATTTTTCATATTTACCCCTTTTATTACAGCTGAACGTTAATCAGTTAATGAGACTAAGTCAGCCAGAATTTACAACGTAATACCGAAAACCTAAATACCCTGATTAAGTTAGATGAAAGTACTGGATTTTAAGGATAAAACTAATCATTGAAATCTTTTATTTGAAATCAATAGTGTCCTAAACGTTTTATATACATCAATTCAAGTTACAGGAGATCCTTCCTCATTCATTCCGCTACGCTGCATTCCCTCGTCAGGATGACATTCGAGACGGGAGCTCACCATAAGGCGCCGAAGGCGCCTTTGAACCCTAACCTACCCCCCTTGTCATCTTGAACGAAATGCAGCGTAGCGGAATGTAGTGAAAGATCTCCTAAGTTACGCTTAGAGTAGGTTTAAAGCACATATTTAATAAGGTATTCAATTTTGAGAAGGGTATATTCATCAAGTTTGAGAAACGTTTAGGACGCTATTGATCTGAAATATGAAACTTTGTTATTTGGGTTGCATATAGCCTGCGGATTGACTAATTCCAAACACTAAATATTAATACATAGCAAGCAAACCCATGAAAAAAAAATTACTGTTTTTAAGTCTGATGATCCTGATACCATCACTGACTTATGCGCAAAAAAACAAAGATGATTCCGAAAAAAAGGAAGATAAATTTGCCGAGTTAATTAAAGATGCCGAGCATATTGAAGGCTTTTTTAATTTATACAAAACGGAAGAGGCTTTATATATGGCCCTGACTAAAGATCAGCTTAATACTGATTTTTTGATGAATATTGAGATCGCAAAAGGAATTGGCTCTTCATTTATTTTCGGGGGATTAATGCTGAACCGAAAAGCCTTAATGTTGTCAGTGGAAAAAAGAGAGGGAAAAATATTTTTAGTACAAAAACCATATCAATACAAAGCTAAAGAGGGCAGTCCGGAAGCAAAAGCTGTAGATCTGACCTATGGAAATTCCGTGCTTGAAACAGCCAAGGTTGAAGCAACTAATGAAGATTCCGTGATGCTTATAAACGTTTATGATTGGTTTGTTTCTGATTTCTCTGGGATTGGTCAATCAGTGGAACGGGCCGTTTCAGAAAAACCCGGACAACCGGGGCGGGCCTCTTTCGATAAATCCCGAAGTTATATGAAGTTGGTAAAGTCTTATCCTGAGAATACGAATATTGAAGCCAGTCTGACCTTTAAAAATGGCGGTAACAGCGCCCCGAGAACGGTAGCAGATTCGCGATACATCCCGGTTTCAATTTTCTATAGCATGACTGCACTCCCCGAAGTTCCAATGGAACCACGCATAGCCGATGACCGCGCCGGATATTTTCTTACCGTTCACAAAGATTTTACCACGGAAGATAAAACCTTCTTCAAACGCTATATCAATAAATGGCGGCTGGAATGTGACGGAGAACCGGGAAGTGACGGTCTTTGTGATCCCGTAAAACCCATAGTGTATTACATCGATCATACCGTTCCGGTTGAATATCGGGAGGCCATGATGGAAGGGGTTGAAGCATGGGCAGAAGCCTATGAAGCTGCCGGATTCAGAAATGCCATTCAGGCTAAAATGTTACCGGAAGGTGCCGAAGCGGGGGATATCCGTTACCCGACTGGAGTGTCTACATTAATTGGTACAGATTTAGTCAAGCCCAAATTGTTTAACTT
>JBBDLQ010000140.1:0-2930 GCA_040878765.1 Balneolaceae bacterium
GTTCCTGAAATTTCTGTTAACGTTGAACCGATTGAACCGGAGGAAATTCCGGAAGGTGAAAACGGTGGCGTTGCTTATATGGAATTTGACTTGGGTTTTCGCGTAATGGCCATTGCAACCCCTGAAGATGCCGAAAAATATGACCTCATTGTGGTAGAAGTATATAAATACTCGGAAGCATGGAACCGTGGTTTAAGGGTAGATCATCAGATTTTAAAAATTGGTAAAGAAAAGGTTGAAGATCTCTCGGGATTAGAAGAACTTATGCGCCGTAATTTGAATGATAAAGGATCGGTGACTCTCGAGATAATAAATAAAGATGATGCCCGGGGATTTATCGAATTAAAAAGGAATTAGATGTCTTATACCATTAAGGTTTTACTTTTTGCAGGACTCATATTCAGCACTTTTACTTCATGTTCAACACCGGAAATAGCTACTTCAGATGCTGCAAAAGATACCGCTTTTCCTTCCTGGTACTCTCCATCCGGTTTTAGTGCCGATTCACTTGCCTTTCATGGATTTGCAACAGCTGTTTCATCCGATTCGGTCATTGCTATGGCCAATGCCGAGTTACAGGCTCGTGCAAATCTGGAAAATGGCATTGCTGTGAAAATGGAAGAAGTTCGGGAGGATCTGGAACAGACAGGCTCATCCAATGTTACAAATACTGATTTTATTCTGACTTTAAGAAATGCCCATAATGAAGTGCAGCAAGCTGCTCAACCCGGAAATAGGTCAGCCCGTAATACCGACGGTTATTATACCGGATTTGCACAGGTTACTCTCACAAAAAGTGAATTGAGAACAATTATGGAATCCGGTTTTCAAGGGCATCCAAACTATTGGAAGGAATTCAGTACATCATCGGCATTTGAGAAAGCGTTAAATTAGGATGATTTCTGCCATAGGCACGCCTTGGATGGACATAAAATGTTTTGTGTTACTTCTTTAGATGTTTGAATGTTTTCCTGATTGCATGTATTCAATGACCCCGAATGGGGTCACACATACATAGCCCAGGGTAAATTCACGTTAGTGAATGCAACCCTGGGTCGCTAAAACAACCAATTAAAAACCCGAGGCTTGTTGGTTTAAAAAGTTCAGATGGCTATCGAGGGTTGGGGTATAATCTCTTTAAAAGCTTTAATGCCTGCCGAAGGCATGCCGTTGGCGAAAGCTTCGGACAAACAGCATAGACCCGACTATCTTACGGGCGAAGCTTTTTTAATGGTTGTTTTTATTATACCCCGGGCTGCGCACAAATGAACGGTTACCCTTCTTAAATTTTCAGTGTGCTTGCCCAGGGTTATTGATATGTGACCCCATTCGGGGTCATGGAAAAACGTTTTTTGAAACATCTATCTAATTCACGTTAAATGATTATGGTTTCTCAAACTTGCTCAACACAACATTTACAAAATTTAGATTGAGTACCCTTTATAAAGAGAAAATTAATGCGGTTATTGTGGCACCTAATAAATGAAACCATAATAGCTGCTATGAGAAAAACTATTCTGCTAATTGCGGTGCTTTTTGGGGGAATGACTGCACAGTCACTATTTGCACAGACAACCCCCGCACACGCACTTAAAAACATAACGATACATCGGGCGGATGGATCAGTAACCGAATCGGCCACAATCGTTTGGCGAGACGGAGTTATTGAAGCCATTGGCATAAATGTAACCATTCCCTTCGATGCCTTTGAGATGGATGGAGGTGACAGTCTCCATGTTTATCCCGGCTTTATTGATGGATTATCCGTCTTGGGAAGTCCGGACCTACCCGGAAACCTGGAAGCGCTGGATGATCCCGGAAACCCACCTTACGACCGGGCCGGCATTCAACCCGAAAGAAAACCATCCGAACTTTTAACGGAAGACAAAAACTTTGAAGCCGGTATGAAGGCCGGATTTACTACAGCCGCACTCTATCCAAAAGGATATATGCTGCCTGGTCAGGTGGAGTTGTTTTACCTTTCACCGAAGTTTGCTGATGTAAAATTATTGAAGGATGAAATTGCCCTGGCAGGTTCTTTTGATGAAGCTCCCGGCGGTTGGGGAAGAGGAGCATATCCCTCAACAATGATGGGAGTAATGGCAAAATTCCGGCAGCTTATGTTTGATGCCACCGCACTTCAGCAGCACATCAAATATTATAATCAAAATCCGGAAATGCCGGCACCAGATCGTGATAAAGTTCTGGAAGCACTGTTTCCACTGGTGAATAAATCTACACCTCTCTTATTTGAAGTAGATGAAAAAGAACACATCGAACGACTATTTAAACTTCAGGACGAATTCGGTTTTGATGCTGTGATTGTTTCCGGTAAAGAAGCCTATGCAAAAGCGGATGAATTGAAGCGGCGAAATATCCCGGTTCTTGCAAGCATCGACTTTACGGACATGCCCAAATGGTATGCCAAAATGAAAAAGGTGGAAGATTCCGATAAAGATCCTAAAAAAGATGAAGAAGATGAGAAAGAGGCATCTAAAGAAGAGGAGGAAGAAATCAGTGAAGAAGAACAGGCCTATCGTGATAAGCAGCTGGAAGCATGGAAAGCGGAAGTAAGCAATATCAAAAAGCTTATGGAAGCAGGGGTTAATGTTGGGTATGCTTCAGCGGGACTCGATCAAAAAGAGTATTCAAGCAAATTGAAAATTTTACTGGATGAAGGCGGACTTTCTGAAGCCGATGCAGTAAAAGTGATGACTGCAAACACCGCGAATATCCTTGGAATTGAACAAACACACGGTTCATTGGATAAAGGTAAAAATGCCAGCTTTTCTGTATTTGATAAACCGATGAGCGAGAAAAAAGCCAAAGTACTGAAAAGTATCTCAAACGGAATTATTCATGAATTTGACGGAGAGTAAACAATGAAGAAATTTATAACACAATTTACACCGGCGAACCCGGAAGCGTGC
>JBBDLQ010000141.1:0-2906 GCA_040878765.1 Balneolaceae bacterium
CATACGGACAAACCAAAGCTGGTTTTGAATTAAGCGGCTCCATTAACCGAAAAGATTATAACCTAAAATGGAATGCCGTAACTGAAGCAGGCAACGTAGTTGTTGGTGACCAAGTGAAGCTTTACATGAATGTACAGGTTGTAGAACAAGTGCCTGTTGCAGCGTAACCTGTAAATCATTTCATCTCTAATTTTAGAAAGGCAGTTCATGATGAGCTGCCTTTTTTTATGCGGTATATATTTTCATGAAGTCATCTTTGTATGCCTTACCAATAGGAATGGTAGAATCATGTAGCTTGAGGGTATTACCCTCCAGATATTCGATCCTTTTTAAAGAAACCAGGTATGATTTATGAACCCGGCAAAAAAGATCTGATGGTAGTATTTTACAAAGATCCTTTAAGGTTTGATTGAAAGTGATTCGGTTTTGAGCGGTATGCAATGTGATATAATCCCCTTTACTTTCAGCATACAAGATTTCATCAAAACTGACCCGAAATAGTTTGCCATCCGCTTTAACGTTTATGTACTCATCCTGAGACGACCTTGCGACTTGTTGCTTTGTTTTATCAACAGCCTTAAGAAAACGTTCAAATGAGAATGGCTTCAACAGGTAATCAACCACATTCAGTTCATATCCCTCAAGAGCATATTCTGAATAGGCTGTGGTGAGTATAACTTTAGGAGGATGCTCCAACGTTTTGAGCAAACTGATTCCGGAAAGCCGGGGCATGTTGATGTCTAAAAAGAGCACATCCACCGTATTGTTTCTTAGAAATTCTTTGGCTTCAAGAGCATCCTTACAAATTCCCGCAATTTCAATTCCCGGTGTATCACTAATGTAAGTTTGAAGAATATCCCGCGAAGCAGGTTCATCGTCTATAATTACACACTGCATCAGTCTAATTCCATTTTAAGTTTTGTGGTAAAAATATTTCCCTTGCTGCTAATGTCAAGGCTATGGCGACCATCATATGCCAATTCCAGTCTTCGCCGGGCGTTTTGAAACCCCATACCTGTTTTATTAAATAAGTCTTTTTCGTTATCGTACATGGTGTTTTCACAGATTAATGTAAGTTCTCCATTTTCAAATTTTATTGATATAGCTATTCGGGCATCTTGATCTGTTAAATCTCCGTGTTTAAAACAATTCTCTATAAAAATGATGAGCAGCAAAGGGGCAATTTTTACATCAGTAAAATCCCCATCCATTTTGAATTTCACTTTCTCCGGGTTATTTAATCGCTCTTTATGTAAATCAACAAAATGAGTCAGGTATTCAATTTCCTCTTCCAGCGTCACCTTTTCGTGATCCATTTTATCTACTACATATCGTAACATATCCGAAAGTTTCAAAATAAGCCGCGGGGCTTTATCGGTTTTCTTTAATGCCTCATTATAGATTGTATTTAGTGAATTAAACAAAAAGTGTGGATTCACCTGGGCTCGCAATGCTTTTAGTTCCGATGCATTTTTTTCTGCTTCTAATTCAATGATCCTGGTTTTGGCCTTTAAAGTACTGAACCAGCTACGGGAAAATTCCAAAGAAGAACTTAATATTAGATAGATGAGTATGAATCCCGCTACTTCTAATTGGCTGTACATCCCCACCAGGTAATAACCCGGGAATAGCCATTCCGAGAGTACATTGAAGGTTAAATTATATAACGGAACTGTTGCCCCAAATAAGAAAATCAGCAATAATCCATAAACCCAAAACCTGGCTTTCGCCAGGAATTTGGGCAAGTGATATACTGAGTGAATTGTAACTGCAAATACCAATGGTATATGAAATAAAAAAGTATATATGATATCAATCATCCGAAATTTGCCTGTTCTGGAAAACAGCTCAAGACAAACATAAAAGGAAACTGCCCAAAATATCAGGTACATGAACAGTTTCCCGTTAAATATCTTACTGATCTTCATTACCCGCCCTTGTTAAACTTGAGGGGCTATCATATGCTTCCTTCATATCCCCAAACTTTGTTACAAACTTTTGAAGTTCACTCGTTGATGCTGTGATCAATATACCCCAGTCCGTTTTTTCATGCTTAATTCTCACCCTGTTATCGTTAATTTGCTCTTCAATCCAGCTATCCTTAAAAAGGCTGATATCTAGAGAATCCCCTTCCAGCTCTACGCGCGCAAATGTATGAACCGGCACAAAGTGATGAAAATATAAAGTTGTCCGGTCCAGCTCTACCGGATATAAATCAAGGAATAAATTATTATTTAATTCCACAAAGTGAGCCAGGAAAAGACTTGAGTCGGTGACCTCCCCTTGAAATTCTTCAAATATGACTAAGTATCCATATAAATCATCAGCATCAGAGGAAGTATCATTACGCGAATCGTGAAATGTAATATCCAATTCATCCAATCCAATATTGAGCGGTAAATATTCCTCGCTCCGGGCAAATGTCCAACGTTCAGTACCGCCATCCCAGATACCCTCCAAACCCGGCACTACAATGGATTCTTCTTCTTTTACTAAGGGATGAACCGATTTCAAAAAGCAACCGCTTAATAAAGTTGTGATTACAACAAGTGCTGTCAATCGAATTTTATGTTTCATTTCTTTTGAAATTAGTTTTGATTACACCCAAAGAAACACAGACTTTAAATAGTACTAAAAAATATTCGATGAACTACCGGATTTTCTCGATATATAACTGCTAAAGTCCGTAAATCTGTTGCTCCGTATTTTAATATGGAAAAATTCAGCAGTATCATCCCTCGAACCAAATTAATATGATTATGAAAACACTTACTACTTTTCTGGCTCTTTCAATTTCTGTTCTTTTATTGGGATGCCAGCCTAATCCTGAGTCTGAATTGCCACCACAAGCTAAAAAGGAATGGGCCATAGCTCTCCATGGTGGCGCGGGATATGTTTCCAAAGAT
>JBBDLQ010000142.1:0-2810 GCA_040878765.1 Balneolaceae bacterium
GACAATAAAAAAGTAACCCGATACCTGGGAATTGTAACCGGAGAAGCAATATTGGGTGCTAATATTTTTAAAGATTTCTTTGCAGGAATCAGAGACATTGTAGGCGGGCGTGCAGGAGCTTATGAAAAGGAATTGCAATCAGCCCGTAAAATTGCTTTTGAGGAAATGGAAATGAAAGCAACCAGCGTAGGCGCAAATGCCATTATAGCCATCGATATTGACTACGAAACCATTGGCGCCAATGGCAGTATGTTGATGGTTTCTGTGACCGGAACCGCTGTTTTTGCGGAGTAAATATAGGTGCAAGTCGTCAGGTTCAAGGTGCAAGATCTTGAGGTTCAAATTTCACTCTCCTCCTTGCACCTTGAACCTGACGACTTGTCCCTATTTAAATCACCCAAACATATTCTTCATTTTAGAGAAAAAGTTCTTTTCACTTCCCTCAGCATTGGAAGCATCAAAATTTTCGGAATCTTTGAATGATTCAATGGCCTTCTTCTCTTTTTCTGACAGATTTTCCGGCATATACACATTCAGGCGTACATACTGATCACCTTCACCTGAATTATTTAAGCCTTTAATGCCCCGTCCTCTCATTCGCAACATTCTGCCGGGCTGTGTACCGGGCTCTATTTTCAGTTTGGCTTTTCCTTTCAGGGTTGGCACCTGAACTTCAGTTCCAAGAATAGCATCCGGAACACTAAGGGTGAGATTGTAATAGATATTATTGCCATCTCTCTCAAAATGTTCGTGCTCTTTTTCTTCAATTATAACAATTAAATCTCCCGCAGACCCACCTCTCCGTCCGGCATTTCCCTGACCGCGCAAGGTTATATAATTTCCTTTAGATACACCGGATGGGATATTTACCTTGATGGTTTCTTCCCCTTTAATCCGGCCTTCTCCACTGCATTTTTTGCATTTACTTTTGATGATACGGCCTTCACCGTTACAGGTTGGGCAAGTCTGCACATTAACCATTTGCCCAAGCATGGTTCGGGTTACCTGACGAACCTCGCCCATTCCGTTACAGGTAGAACAGGTTTCAAAATCTGAATTGGTTTCGGCGCCTGTACCACCACAGGAATCACACTTAATTTGTTTTTTAATCTTGAGTTTTTTCTCGGCCCCAAATGCAATTTCCTGAAGGGTGAGCGGCATTCTTATTTTCATGTCGGAACCCGGCTGACCAGGTTCGCTTCTTCCGCGTGAACGGCCCCGGCGGCCACCGCCGCCAAATGCTTCTTCACCAAAAAAGCCACTACCAAAAATATCCCCAAAACGACTGAAAATATCTTCAAAGCCCATATTATCGAAATCGACACCGGCACCGCCGCCGCCAAAGCCACCTTGTCCGTTTACTCCGGCATGGCCATATTGATCGTAACGTGCTTTTTTCTGTGGGTCTTTGAGTACCTCGTAAGCCTCAGAGGCTTCTTTAAATTTCTTTTCGGCTGCATCATCCCCTTTATTTCTATCAGGATGAAATTTCATAGCCTTTTTTCGATAAGCTTTCTTTATCTCGGCTTCTGAAGCACTTTTATCAACTCCAAGTATCTCGTAATAATCTCTTTTAGTGGACATATTTACTCACTTACAATTACTTTAGCGTGACGAATAGTTCTGTTTCCAATCTTATAGCCGCTTTCCATCACATTTAATACTATATCACTGCCGGTTTCTTCATCCGGAGCTGGTTGCTTCATCATTGCGTCATGCAAATTTACATCAAATGGAACACCTGTTTCATCAATGCGCTCCACACCGTGTTTTTCTAAAACTTTTTGGAATTTATCGGCTACCATTTTAACGCCTTCAAAAAAACTATCCTCAATTTCTGATTCTTCCGCTGCTTTTATAGTTCGTATCAGATCATCACTGATAGGCATGAAATCCTCGAGGGCACCGGCTTTTGCTTCTTCAAAAAGCTGAACACGTTCGCGCTGAACTCGTTTCCTTACGTTATCAAGTTCGGCGGCTTTACGTAACATTCCATCTTTAGCCGTTTCTAATTCATTTTCAAGTTGTTCTATTTTCAAATCTTTCTCGTCTTTTTCTGATTGCTCCTCTGTTTCCTGAGCTTCGGTTTCAACCTGCTCTTCAACTACTTCAGCCACCTGTTCCTCTTTCTGATCATTTTCAGCAAACTCTTCATTTGTTGAAATTTCCTGCTCTGAAATATTTTCTTTACTCATCTATTTCTTCTTGGGTATTAATACTTAGTGTTTTCGAATATTCGCTAGGATAAGAGCAAATAGTATGCCACGCTTCCCAAAATCGGGAATCATGTTAATATTGTCATCATTCATGAAATTGTTTACTGACTTTTTCTATTCCCATAAAAAAAGAGGCCCGAAAGCCTCTTTTTTAAATTTATGATTTTAAAATACTGATTTTTACTGTTAATTCAGGAATTCATCGAAAGTAAAGGATACATAGTAAATAGCACCCAGATTTGGACCACCGTAATTCAGGAAGTGACGTTCATTTGTGATATTACTTCCGCCAATTTTAACGATGGAATTCAGGTTCGGTATTTTGTATGAAACCTGTGCATCGAATGTTGAAACAGCGGGAACGGTTCCGTCAGCGAATGAAGAAACCCATTCGAATTCATCCTGCCATCTCCAGGCAATATTGAAACCAAGGTTATCAATCACATTTCTGTTACTTAAACTAACATTAACTTTATGCTCAGGAGTGTTGTAATCAAAGATAAAATTTTCTTCTGTTTCGGTAATTAATTGGTTCCAGTTATAATTTACACCCAGCCTATAATTCTCGGGCAAGGTATAATCGAATCCAATTAC
>JBBDLQ010000143.1:0-2787 GCA_040878765.1 Balneolaceae bacterium
ACCACCCATGTTTGTCATCTCGAGCGGAGCTTTACGCAGCGAAGCAAGTAAACGCAGCCGAGAGATCTAACGAGGTTGCAAAGGGCAGTGTTGCTAAATAAAATCCCGTTAGATTTCTCCGCAAGGTCGAAATGACAAACATATGGGTTGAATTCTCATTCCATACGGTCTCCCGAAGGGATGCCGTGGGCAGAAATGACAAAAGCTGATGGTGGTTATTTATCGACCAATAATTAAATATCATCCCCATGGCAGAAATGACAACACCGGGGTTGGAGGTTTCCTGGGAGGCTATGCCAACCCAGTTCAAGCATCAAAATCCATAATTGTAAAATCATCCATAAAACCGGGTGTTTAAAAGTATATAAATCCCTATTTTCAAACGCTTTTTATAAGAACCTTTAAAAACGATGATTTAATGAATATAGCTGTTGTTGGAACCGGTTATGTCGGGCTGGTAACCGGGACATGTTTCGCAGAAACTGGAAATAAAGTAATCTGTGTTGATATAGACGAAAATAAAGTCGAGAAAATGCAAAATGGCGAAGTTCCCATTTACGAACCGGGACTTAAACCCATTTTTGACCGGTCTATACGGGAAGAGAGATTATCCTTCACTACCGATTTAGCTTCAGCGGTAAAAGATGCCCAGGTTATTTTTCTTTGTTTACCAACTCCTCCCGGCGCTGATGGCCAAGCTGATTTAAGCGCTGTTCTGCATGTGGCCGGCGAACTGGGAGAAATGATTGAAGATTATAAGGTAATCGTAAATAAAAGTACCGTTCCTGTTGGTACAGCCGACCGTGTTCGGGATAAAATTTCCGCTAATGCAAAAGTAGAATTTGACGTTGTTTCAAACCCCGAATTTTTGCGGGAAGGAGCTGCGGTAGATGATTTCATGAAACCCGAACGGGTGGTTGTGGGTACATCCAGCGAAAGGGCTGCAAAACTTATGCAGGATTTATATGCTCCCTTTGTGCGAAGCGGGAATCCCATCATTATTATGGACGAACGCAGCTCGGAACTGACCAAATATGCCGCCAATGCACTTCTGGCAACTAAAATCACATTCATGAATGAAATTGCCAATATTTGCGAAAAGGTAGGTGCGAATGTAGATAATGTCCGCCGGGGCATCGGGACGGATTCCCGCATTGGTAAACGATTCCTGTTTGCGGGTATTGGTTATGGCGGAAGTTGCTTTCCCAAGGATGTTCAGGCTATTCATTATACCGCTAATGAACTGGGATACGATTTCAGTATTTTAGGTTCGGTAATGAAAGTTAATGAGCTGCAAAAGATTTCATTGGTTCCAAAAATCACGAAATATTACGGGGATGATTTATCCGGAAAAACCTTTGGAGTTTGGGGATTATCCTTCAAACCTGAAACCGATGATATTCGGGAAGCGCCCGCATTGTATTTACTTGATGAATTAGTGAAACGGGGAGCTAAGCTTAAAGCATACGATCCGGAAGCCACAGAGACTTTTAAAGCGGCAGCAAGCGACCGGATCAATGAAAACACGGAATATGTGGACCGACCTTCAAAAGCTAAAGACAATGTAGATGCCTTGGTTATTTGTACAGAATGGAGTGAATTCAGGGTTTCGGATTTGGAACATTTCCATGATCATATGGAAAACCCGGTTATTTTTGACGGACGTAATTTATACGATCTCGACAAAGCCCGGAAAGCAAATATCACATATATAAGTGTAGGACGGCCGGAAGTTCATGTCTAAAAAAAGAGTATTAATTACTGGCGGAGCAGGATTTTTAGGATCCCATCTCTGTGATCGATTTATAAAAGAGGGTTTTCAGGTTATTGTAATGGATAATCTGATTACCGGAAATCCGGATAACATAGCCCATTTGTTTGGGAATGAGGATTTTCATTTTATAAATCATGATGTCACAAATTTTATTCATGTAGAAGGTAAATTGGATTATATCCTTCACTTTGCCTCCCCCGCCTCTCCAATCGACTACCTGGAAATGCCTATCCAAACTTTGAAAGTGGGATCGCTTGGAACCCATAAAGCACTTGGCCTGGCCAAAGTAAAAGGGGCTACATTTGTATTGGCTTCTACCAGTGAAGTATATGGTGATCCGCTGGTACATCCCCAAAAAGAGGATTATTGGGGGAATGTAAATCCGATCGGTGACCGTGGAGTGTATGACGAAGCCAAGCGTTTTGCTGAAGCCATGACCATGGGCTACCATCGCTATCATGGAATTGAGACCCGAATCGTGCGTATTTTTAATACCTATGGCACGCGAATGCGGATCAATGACGGCCGGGCATTACCGGCTTTTATGTCGCAGGCACTTCGGGGTGATGACATTACGGTATTCGGTGACGGCTCCCAAACCCGTTCTTTTACTTATGTGGATGACCTGGTGGAAGGGATTTATCGCCTGACCATGTCGGATTATAATGAACCTGTGAATATTGGTAATCCCCAGGAGATCTCAATTTTGGAATTTGCTAAGGAGATTATAGAACTGACCGGCAGCTCCAGTAAAATTACTTTTCAAGACCTGCCAAATGACGATCCCAAAGTCCGCAAACCGGATATTTCCCGCGCCCGGGAAATTCTGGATTGGGAGCCTAAATATCCCCGAGAAGAAGGCCTTCAAAAAACACTGGATTATTTTAAAAAAGCCGTATTAGGAAGTTGATATAAAGCAACCTTCCGGCGTCCGCAGGTCCCGGAAGCGTTGCGGTGTTCGATTAGTCATGGTGTCAGCCCGAAATTCAGCAGGCCGTGAACGACCATGCTGG
>JBBDLQ010000144.1:0-3502 GCA_040878765.1 Balneolaceae bacterium
TCAAAATTCATAATTTAACATTCAAAATTTCTCCCACTAAACATCGGTTTTTGAATTCCCTACCTTTCGGCTATAAAAAAGACCTAACTAAAAATTACATTTCCGTGATCGATACTCATTCCCATATTTATCTCCCGCAATTTGATGAAGACCGTGAAGCCGTAAACGAGCGGGCGGCTGAAGCCGGAGTTGAAGCCATTTTTATGCCGGCCATCGACTTTAACTCCATTCCCCAAATGGAAAAACTGAGCCATCCCCGGATCACCTTCTTCAAAATGGCGGGCGTTCATCCCAGTGATGTGAAGGAAGTGGTTGCCGCTGATTTTGGAGAAAAGTTGTTTGAATACTGCTCCAAAAATGATTTCTACGGTGTAGGGGAAACCGGGCTCGATTATTACTGGAGTACTGATCTGGTGAAGCAGCAAAAGGAGAGTTTCCATATACATTGTAAAGTAGCCAGGCAGGTGGGGAAACCGGTGATCATTCACAACCGGGAAAGTACGGCAGATATGCTGGATATCATTGAGCAGGAGCAAGATGGCAGCCTGACCGGGATCTGGCACTGCTTTAACGGAACGGTTGAGGAAGGCAAACGCGCCTTGGACTTGGGATTGCACTTGGGTATTGGGGGCGTGGCTACCTTTAAAAATGCCGGGGTGGACAAAACCGTGGCACAGCTTCCTTTAGACAAAATGATGTTGGAAACCGATGCCCCATATCTCTCGCCAACACCAAAACGCGGAAAACGAAACGAACCCGCCTACATGAAATTCACTGCCGAAAAACTGGCTGATATTTTTGGGATGAGTTTGGATGAAATTGATGCAGTAACCACGAAGTCGGCAAAGCGGTTGTTTGGGATTTGAAATCTATAGATAAACTTTATTTGTTACACTCCAGAGTTTCCCCAATGGGATGCCTTTAACAAAAAACCAACTCTTTAGTGTTCGGGTAAAATCTCACTGATACATCTACATGGATGACTGGTGAGGTTGATAAACCGGGATTTTCAGTCCCAAATAAAACTTCATCACTTTCAGTGCAGGGTGGTTTAGTTTTTTAGCTGTTTAATAGTTCATAATCTCAGCCCCTTCCAGTCTTTTTGGATTATGCGGTTGGCTGCTATTTACCATATTAACTGTTAAGTGGAGGCTTAAAAATGAAAAAATTTGTTGTTGGTGCTTCTGAATAACTTGAACAAAATTTGTATCGTTTGCTATAGGTAAACAAAAGATATTTTAATGATCTTGAGGGACTTTAATGAATAAAATTGAAAGGTATGAAATTGATCTTCTGTGGATACCGCTGGGTGCCGGAGGTTGGTTTGTCCGGTTTAATGGACGTATTTGGGAAACCATTCAGGCTAAACGGGAAAAACGTACAACTATGGATCTATATCACACGGCTCTTGAAATTCACCTTCCCGAGGGCCGCTATGTTGTAGAAAATGCCTGGCCTATTCCTGATTCATTTGGTTATAACCGTGGCGTAAAAGTTGAAGGGCCTATTTTCAATAAATACCTCGGGGTATTTCGTGCCATGCGTTATGAAGTACGTTGCTGGCCAAATGGTATTATCTATGATGCCAAATGGGCGGTTGGTGGACCAAGGCAAATCAGCAACGACCCTGCAGTTGCTCAACGGGTTTTGAAGATGCTTACAACTATGCCACCAAAAGTTTGGGGACGAAAAGTAAAGGAAGCTGACGATATGTGGAATTCCAATTCTACAATTGCCTGGGTACTTACAAGAAGCGGTATCTTTGCTAAGGATATCAAACCTCCAATAGGTGGTCGTGCTCCCGGATGGGAAGCTGGTATCAATGTGGCTTTGAAGGAAATGAGTCTCGTTAAATAATTTGGTCATTTTCATTCCTACAAAAATTTAAATTTTTAAACCGTACCCTTGTATCCTTAAAGAAAGTTTGTGCAGATGATCAAAAAATCTGAAGGGGGAAGTGACAATATATTTTTAGGGTGTTAGTATTATAATTTTAACTGTTTATCTACTTATAATCCACCCAACGTAGTACCTTGGGGATTATGCGGTGGGCTTAAAAATTGAATATGATTACAAAAAAATTGTATTGTAATACCGTCAGTAAAACCTGAAAAATTTTTAGTATAAGTTGTAATACAAGGAGTCCCAATGAAATTTTTATTTACCGTACTTTTAATTTTTTCTTCCATAACCCTGCTAGCTCAAACAGTGGGTGATTCTACTCAAAGAACATTCAACATAGAAAACACAGTCAGTAAATTTGATATTGATAAGGTGGATTCTACCGTTGTCGGATATCAATTTTGGTTCGTTGATAAAAACTTCCTAGATGGCAGAACGTTGAAAATGAGTGTGGTCAAACCTCATGCAGCTACACATGAACCTCATTCACATGAGGAAGATGAATTCTTTTTTGTGTTAGAAGGTACCGCCGAATTTTACCTGGATGGGGAAACAACGGAAGCAGGGCCATACGCCAGTTTTTATTGTCCGTCCAATAGCATGCATGGAATTCGAAATGTTGGTGATACCCAGCTCAAATATTTAGTGATTAAAAAATATTTGAATACGGATTGAGGAGTGATTTTTTCTGGTAAATCTTCTATGCATATTTTGGTATATAATAGACGAAACTGTTAATATTAATCCATCTGTAAACCACAATTCTTATTATGAAATTCAGACAAATTGCTTTAGCTACCGCATTAAATTTTAGTCTCATTATTGTACTGATTGCACAACCTTCGGGTGGGCCCTATGGTCCTATTCAGAAAACCTATGAACTGCCGGATGTTTCCGGAACTACCTATTATGTAGCTCCCGATGGTGATTCTGATGCAAATGGAAATTCTTTAGATAAACCCACTACAATTGAGACAGCCATTGCTAAAGTTGAAACCGGGGATGCCATTATTTTAAGAGGGGGAATCTACCGAACCGGAAATCTTGAGCTGAACCAACATATAGTGATGCAGCCTTATAAAGATGAATTACCCGTAATCAAGGGTACGCATGTAGCCGATGAATGGGAAAATGTGGTCTCACCAGAGTTATTTGAAAAAGGGTTATGGAGAATTGAATGGTCAAACTTGTTTCCCTCAAGGCCAGATAGCTGGTGGAGAACACAGCGGGAAGGCCTGAACACGCCCATGCATAAATTTAATAACGACATGGTATTCGTCAACGGGCGATTTCTACAATCGGCCGGTTGGTATAATGAATTAACTGACGATAATTTTTATATTGATTATGAAGAAGGGTATGTGTACCTGGCTTTTAATCCTACTGATAAGAATATTGAAATTACCGCCTTTAACCAGGGGATGATGATCACACCAAGAGAAGTAAACGGTAAAAAAGCAGATGGAAAAGGGCCAACCATTCGGGGCATTGAATTTTCGCAATATGCTTTTCATGTAATTGATGTGGAAGGATATTTTCCAGAGGGAGAGTCTGATGAATCCGAACATGGAAAGGATGTAGTAGGTACTACACTCGAACA
>JBBDLQ010000144.1:3602-5294 GCA_040878765.1 Balneolaceae bacterium
CTGCCAAATATGTGTGAACAGTTCCAGACACCTTCTCTAACACAGTTAGATCATAATGCCTATGTAAAGTTAAATAAGAATGATGCTCCGGTAATTTGGATGGCACAAAAATTGAATAGCGAGTGTATCAATGCATTTAAAGGCTCCAATGAGTTGCATCAGGCAAATAGTGATTATGCTTCAAATAGTGTAAGTCTTATAAATTATGAAGGGCCACTGTTCAAAAGTATGGATCTCAAAAATTTTGAATTGCTGAAAGACTTTGAAGCAAAAAAAATTAACAGTGCGAATGTAGGAGCATTCTCCAATTCCCGGAAATAGTTTGAAACTGAAGTAGATAATAGGATGATGGGTGTTTGAAAAAGTTATTTCATCCGGAATTTGATTCATCAAATAACTCTCATCCTATTCAATTCAGCAATCTTGAATATGGTTGATAAGAATGAAGTCAGGATTTAACCTCCTTCACACCAATTTTCACAATTTCTCAAATTCATCCAACAAATCTTTTCTAATCCAGCGATAAGAATATTCAAAAGCGGCACGGCATTCATTCCTGATTTCATAATACAGGTTTATTTATCAGCCTATTTTTAAATACCACAAAACTTCGACTCACGAATTGCTCTCATACTAGGAGGATGAATCCTGTTTTTATTGGAAAGAAAAAGTTGAATTTTTTATCGATGGGGCACAACAAGTAGATATTATATTTAAGGGTAAATCTTAAACTTTTCTTTATAAACTACGTGTAAGCTGGGTGTCAGATTTTGGTATCTCAATTAGGGAATAACCCAATTATATTCTGACGAAATACAATCATAGGGCAGATACCGGCGGTAAAACCACCAAAATGCTTCACACTTTAAATTTTTAAATGTATAATCATGAAATCTTATAGCATACTTACACTATTGGCAATAGCTCTTTTATTCACAGGTTGTGGAAATGCGGGCATGTTTATGGCTTCAAACAGTACGGATGTACAACTTCGGGCAGGAAACTACACAATTGTAGCTAAAAACGTGACCGGAACAGCTGAAACCTCTTACCTGTTTGGCGCAAGTTATTCCTGGGGTGTGGCAACCAATTCTATGGGACTGATTCCTCTTGGCGGCACTAAAACTTTGTATAAAGATGCCCGGGAAGATTTGTGGAATAATTTTGAAACTGATTTTTCATCTGTTGTAGGCAAGAAATTGGCTTTGGTAAATATTCAGTACGACGCAGCTACCTCAAACTTCTTTCTCTATACCGATGCCAAAGTTACCATCACAGCGGATGTGATTGAATTTGAGTAAATTTATTTTCTGAAAGTAGTTACCCTGTCATTTACAAGGGTGAATTCAGGGCACTAATACCAAGTTTTACCAAATCCGGGAATTCCTGCAACAAGGGTTTCCGGATTTTTATATAAGAATATTCGTAGCGGTACGGCCATTCATTCCTGAGTTTACGAAACAGGATTTTTTTATCAGGCCGGTCAATTAAATCCCGCAGTGCCGCATCATAATCTTTGATAGGGTGAAGGCGATTGAGCAGTTTTATTAAGTCGAAGGAAATATGGGCGAGATCCATATTCTTGGTCACATTCTTATATTTTGGAATGGCCGGTTTTATTCCAAAGAAATCAGCCATTTTATCACAAACAATTTTTGTAGCGTCAATTTTGGACTGCTCTGAATAGCCTGC